>JAPDQM010000063.1:0-22056 GCA_034505795.1 Candidatus Zhuqueibacterota bacterium | reverse complement strand
CGTAGCTGTGATCCCGCAGTTGCAACGTCAGCCGCCCGGCGCTGGATGACGATACCGTCAACGTCACCGGCACATCCACCGGATTGTTGCTGGCATTGGGATCACTGATGCGCACTGTGCCATTGTAAGTACCAGCGCTCAAGCCAGCAATGGTCACGGCCACCGTCACCTGATCGCCCGAACCGCCGCTGGTGTTGCTCAAGCTCAGCCAGCTTTGGTTGGGTTGCTCCGTTGCCGTCCAGGCCAATGTGCCACCGCCGGTGTTGGTCACCGTGATCGTCTGCGAAGGCGGATTGCTGCCGCCCACTGTGGCATTAAATTGCAGCGAGGTGGGATTGATCGAGATATAAGGAGCAGCAACGATTTCAGAAAATAGTTCAATCGCGGTCAATTCGCCATGCGCCTTGATGTGAACAAATTCTACATCCAGCCTTCCGTCGGTCACCGGAATATTGGTAAACTTGCGGCTGGTTGCGGTCTGAAAACCAACAGATCGATAAATATCAAAGTCATCCAGCATCAATTGGTTTTCGATATAAAGATCAAATACTCTGCCATTGTTATAATTATAATACAGCTCTGCAAAATGCAGTGTGACCGTGTAATTGCCATTGCTGACATCGAACCGATATGCATCGAGCCAAAAAAGCTCATCCTGATATAACGCATCATCCTGGGTATTTTTGATATCAGCGGTGACATTATAAGGATGCCCACGGACATGGCCCCACGCGCCTTCATGATAGGGCCGATCGGTCGACCAAAAATTGCTATTTACATCTGTGTACGATGTTCCCCCTACATTAGCACGAATGATGGCGGGGCGCGAGCCCACAATCATTTCCACTTCGATCTGTTGATTGCCTGCATTTGAAGAAATGGTTATCAAGCTTTTGTAAATTCCATTGTTTAGTGCGAAGCGACTCACCAGTACCGTCGATTCGCTTTCCTCCATCGAGGCCAGTGATCCAGAGCTTGGTGAAATAGAGGTAATCCATGAAGTTTCGGGGTCTTCAGCCGCCTGCCAAGTCAAGGTTCCCACTCCCCTATTTTTGACTTTGAATTTTAATGAGGTCAAATTAATGTTGAAATCCAGCACTGACGGCTCAAGGTACAAAATAGGGGTTGTCGGCGTTGGACCAATTTCAACGATAATGTCAACGGTTTGATTGCCTGCGTTAGAGGTAACCTGGATTTCTCCATAATTTGGTCCCTGCGGTAATCCACTTCGAAGAATATCCACTTGCACCTGAGCTGTCTGGCCAGCAGTCAGATTTCCGCTATTGGTTCCAACTATGGTAATCCAGGCTTCAGTCGGATTTTCGTTGGCTGACCAGCTAAGGGTTCCATCCCCCGCGTTTTTAATGGTAAGCGTTAAGCTATTCAATGTGAAACCATAATCCAGCACTAGCGGCGATACCGAAAGAGTTGGAGCGGCTACAGTTTGATGACCATAGCCGATAACAAAAGCAACAACTGACAGGAGAATAACTATCCTCAGCATTTTTGAAGAAGCTACGATTTCCATTTTTCCCTCCCTCTTATTTTGAGTGAATGGAATAACGATTTGCTATAAAAGCAATTTTTTGGCCTCCAGAAAGTTAGATTCTATCTCGTCGAGCAAAAGAGCTTTTGAAGCGCAGCAGCGAAATAATCGCAGAAATTCTGCTCAATTTTTTTTCAAGAATGAGTTGTATTGTTTATGATAGGTTTGTTTTTTTGATACTCTGGTTTTTGGCGCGAGATACGGATGTTATCCAAAGCCGAATCATTCATGCAAGCCAATATTTAAGCAACTCGTTATGTTTAAACATGGCTTGAAAGCTAATTTGCTAAATTGAGCTGAAGTTGAATTGCGGTGTAGTTCATTGGTGATTAGCAAGAGGAGCAAGCGTAAGAACAGAGAAAAAGGCCAAATTTATCGATGGAATCGCATGAGATGTTCGTTCAACCTCCCGCTATTTAATCCAACCATCAATATAATAAAAAAATCGCAATTGTCAAGTATTATTGCATTTTTTTAATAATCGCAAATTGTCCTGCTTGGTATTTTTGATTTGAAGACGATCTATCTAACATCAGAACCCACATTATGGATGATTTAATATTCAACGGAATGCTAAATGGATTTTAATTGGCCAATTTCTCAAACAAATTGTTATGATAAATTGCTTCGAATAAAATTGGATCAAATTGAAATTCGAGGAGAATTAAATAATTTCGAAGCCACTGAGGATAAAGGAAGTCTCGTGACTGGTGCCGCCTAATCTTGCTCTTGAATCGGCGTCGAAAGTATCGCCGTCAGTTTTTGTTTGGTGTCCTCGTCTTGAGGATCGATTTTATTGGCCTGAATATATTCCTGAATGGCGCTGTCTTCGAAGCCGAGAATTTCATAGATGCGGCCCAGAAAATAATGGGCAATGAAATTGTGGGGATCAAATTCCAGAATGCGTTGATACTCGTGAATCGCTTCCTGCCAATAGCCCAGCCGGGTATAAATCTCGGCCAGACCAAGATGCTCTTCCTTCTGGTCGCTACCAAATTGTATCGCTCTACTAAATGATTGAATGGCCATCTGATATTGGACCTTACTTTTGTAGACTATCCCCAGCAGAAAATGAATGCTGCCCTCCTGGGGATAGATTTGAAGCACGCGCTGGAAGCATTCCTCCGCTAAATTCAGCAGACCCATCTGGTAATAAACCTTGCCCAGATGAATGCGGAGGGAAGGGGTATCGTAGCCACGTCGCAATGCCGATTCCATGGCACGCCGGGCCTGGGGATAGTTGCGCCTGATAAAATGGATCAGTCCAATTTCATAGCTAACCGATGGCGATTGGGGATCCAATTTCTGGGCCTGTTGCAACGATTCCATGGCTGATTCGATCAAATTCAGATTGCGCTGGTTCCGGCCAAGAATTTCGTAGATTTCGGCCCGCCTCGCATACGCTGATCCATTCAATCGATACAGTTTTTTTTCACAACGCGCGATGGCCTTTTCGTAGCGCCGGCGATATTCCAGCAAAGCGATCTTTTTGCGCCAGGAAAATGGGGCTGCGAGATAGAGCTTCAAAAGATAGAGGGCACGCAGCTTTTTCAGGCGCAGTTCAAACTGGATCAACGCATGTTTGAAATGAAGATACGCTTTCCAGCATTTTAGGATGAGCAGCAGCCGTCTGGGGCTGATCTCATCGCGATTCGGTAACGAGGTCATCGTTTAATTTATTTATTTTGTTGTACGTTCTGTTCGGACCGAAAGTCCTGAATACGACCCGTGGCCAGTTTTACATATTCAGCATCAATTTCGTAACCCACAAAGTGGCGACCAGTTTTGATTGCAGCCAGCGCCGTTTGTCCACTCCCCATGAATGGATCCAACACCACATCTCCCTGAAAAGTATAAAGCTGAATCAAACGATAAGGTAATTCCATCGGAAAGGGAGCTGGGTGGCCAATATTTTTGGCGGGCGCAGCACCAAAGGTCCAAACACTTTTGCTGAATTCAAGGAATTCTTCCTTGGAGATCGTATCGGGCCTGGCCGCGTTTTTCTGCCGACCAAATCGATTTTTCGAAAATACGAGAATATATTCATGAGTATCTCGCAATGTAGGATTGGCGGCGGAACGCCAGCTTCCCCAGGCAGTGGAAGGGCTGGAACTGGAGGCTTTATTCCAGATGATTTCCCCTCGCATCAAGAAGCCCAGGTTCAGCAGATCTTCGATCACAAATACATGCAGCGGAATATATGGCTTGCGCCCCAAATTCGCCAAATTGACACAAGCTCTGCCGCCAGGAACCAAGACCCGCAATACCTCCTGCCAGACGCGTTTCAAAAAATCAAGATATTCGCGCAGGGTAAAATTCTCATCGTAATCTTTGCCCACGTTGTAAGGCGGCGAAGTAACCATCAGGTGCACGCTATTATCGGGCAGTTCCACCATCTCTTCAGCCGTCCGGCAGAAAATCTGATCCAATAAATGGGCTGGAATGCACTGTTCAATAAATTCGCTTTTTTGCTCTTTTGGCTGCCCCTCATACAATTTGCTATTATAAAATATGGTCGCATCATGGCTGATGCGTCCTGGCGAGCCAAATGAACTGGTCTGGGTTCCTTTTCTTGTATTCTTCTTTATCATTTCACGTGAGGTTCAAAAAATGCTGCTGGCGCCAATTGACGTCAGGTAACCCAAATTTAAATCTTCAGGCAATTACTAACTCGGTAATCACAACAGGCAATCCCTCAAAACGAGCGCATCAAGTAGCTGGCATTGTTATCGTGATATAATATAAAGCTGAATTCAGTTGGCCTCTTACATTTACACGAATCTAAAGTTAAAAACACCCCTGGATGGTATCATGGCTATGGCTAATCATCGTGTTGCCGCGCCGTCTACCAATTCGGAAGCTGCAATAGAACTGCTTTCATGAATCGAATAAACTGATCTTTGATGCGATCTGCGGTTTCGGTGACATCGTCATGACTTAACTTTTGTTGGCTGATGCCGGTGGCCATATTGGTGATGCAGGAAATTCCCAACACCCGCATCTGGGCCTGCCGGGCAGCGATCACCTCGGGAATGGTGGACATGGTCGTGGCATCAGCGCCCAAAATTCGCGCCATACGAATTTCCGCTGCGGTCTCATACGTCGGCCCTCGAAAACAGATCAAGACACCACATTGGAGTGGCATCCGCAGTGATTCGCCGATGGCCAGAGCATTTCGGACATAGGTGGGATCATAAGCGCCAAACAAATCCGTAAATCGTTGTTCCGCCGGCGTCCGATCGCCGATGAGCGGGCTATCAAACAGGAAATTGATTTGATCCTTGATCACCATTAAATCGCCGGGCTTGAAATGAGGATTGATACCGCCGGCGGCGTTGGTAATCACCAGCCTGGTCACTCCCATTTTAGCCAGCAGCCGAATTGAATAGGTAACCTGCCGGGCGGAATAACCCTCATACGTATGCACCCGTCCTTTCAAGGCGAGAATGGGCACATCGCCCAGCCGCCCGCTGATCCAAACGCCAGCATGTCCCGCTACCCGAGGAACAGGATAGTGGGGAATATCCCGGCAGTTGAGGATAGTCCTATCGCTCAATTCATCGGCCAGGCCACCCAGGCCGGAACCGAGGATAATTGCAACCGCTGGTCTCTGGGTAAGATGCTGGCTGATAAATGCCAGCGATTCTTGTAGCTGCTGGGCTTCCATGAGTTTGATTCTCAATTAAATCAAGATGCCGGCAATGGCGGCCGTCATCCACGATGCCAGCGCGCCACCGATCATGGCTTTTAAACCAATTTTTGCCAGATCACTGCGGCGCTCCGGAGCAATGCCACCGATGCCACCAATTTGAATAGCAATGGAGCTAAAATTGGCAAAGCCACATAATGCATAAGTGGCAATGATATAAGAACGCTCCGAAATTACGCCTTTTAAACTAACCAGATCGAGGTAAGCGATTAATTCGTTTATAGAAACTTTCGTACCCAGCAAATTCCCCAGGTTCATGATGTCCCGGGGAGGTACGCCCAAAAAGAAAGCAATAGGCGAAAAGATCAATCCCAGAATTTTCTTCAGACTGAGATCCCACTGGAAATTGGTGTGGTGAAAGGTAAAAAAGTTGATGACATCATCGATCTTTCCAAGACCATAATTGATCAGCGCGATTAGGGCGATGAAGGCCATGAGCATAGCACCCACATTGAGCGCCAGGCGCAAGCCATCCGCAGCTCCGCCGGCTGCCGCATCGATGATGTTGGCGGTAGTTTTTTCTGCAGGCAACTTCACCATCCCACGGGTTTTCGGCTCGCCGGTCTCTGGATAAATGATCTTGGCCATCACCAAAGCCGCGGGAGCTGACATGACACTGGCCGCCATCAGATGTCCAGCGTCGACACCAAAACGAACATATGCTGCCATTACCCCGCCGGCGATAGTCGCAAAACCACCGACCATGATGGCCATCAGTTCCGAAACCGTCATCGTGGGGACATACGGTTTGATGAGCAGCGGCGCTTCGGTTTGCCCCACGAAAATATTGCCGGCCGCCGAGAGCGATTCGGCGCCACTGGTGCCCATGGATTTCGCCATGATCCAGGCCATGAACTGCACCACTTTTTGCATCACACCCAGGTGATAGAGGACGCTCATGAGCGACGCAAAAAAGATGATCGTTGGCAAAATGTGAAACGCAAACACAATGCCAATACTAACAAATTGACCGGAGACCGGATCGTGCAACTCCAGTGGCCCAATGCCACCGAGCTGTTTCACAATGTCTGCATCCCCACGATAGAGATTGCCGAACAGAAATGAGGCGCCAGCATCGGTAAAGCTCAAGAGCCTGGCAATGAAAGCTCGGGCAAAGAAAAAAATCGCCTGGCCAGGTCCGGTTTTCAAGATCAGAATGGCAAAAATCAATTGCAATAACACTCCCCAGATCACCACCCTGAAATTTATTTTGCGCTTATTATTGGATAGTAACCAGGCAATTCCCATGAGAACAAAGATGCCGAAAAAGGCTATTATTTTTTGGATCACAATCCTGCTTCTCCACGTTTAGGTTCGGGTTGTATTACCGTGATTATTTATATCGATATTTGAGGCCAATTCTTTCACATGCCATTCATGTCAGTGTTGCCAGCCAATGGATTGATCTTGGCTACCAGATTCTTATTGAGCCAGGCACAGCAATTATTGCGGCGGTCGATAGCAACTCCAGCAGACCGGCGCATAGAATTCCTTCCGCAACTCGATGCGAGGATCTTCTTTAGTGATGGGAATGGTATGTTCACGATCCCGATAGCGCTGGGAGATGAGCGCGGTTTGCTGTTTGCAGCATTCACAAACAGCCAACAGGACGACCACTCGCTCCGCTCGACCCATGAGTTCGATCATCGCGCCAAAGCTTTCATTGAAACAATTGAGATGCACGCCGGCGATGATAATGTCCAGTTGCGTGCGGTATTTATTACAGAAATTGATGAGATCATCTTTTTCAAAAAGCTGCGCATCATCGATGGCGATAATATCGGTGTCGGGCATCAAGGCCGATTCGATTTCGGCTACAGTAGGCACGGTGATCGCCTCACTAGAAAAACCGATGCGGGAGACGATCTGCTCGTTATGAACTGGAAAGGCAAACACCTGTACTTTTTTAGCCATTAATTTCGCATCACTGATCCGTTTGTAGAGCAACCAGGTCTTGCCGGCTTCCATAGCGCCGGCGATCACTTCAAGCATGAGCATCCTTTCGGTTTTCGGTCATCAAATCAACTGAAATAAAAAAATGAAGGTACCTTCCGCTTAGCACCGGCAATCTTACTAAAATCCCCGCTCGGCCAATAACGATCGTATTTTGGTGGTGAGCAAGTCGATGGCCACCCAATTGTAACCGCCCTCGGGCACAATGATGTCCGCGTAACGCTTGGTCGGCTCGACAAATTGCAGATGCATGGGCCGGACGCTGTTTTCATATTGCGCCAGAATCGAATCCAGACTCCGCTTTCGTTCGGTGACATCCCGGCGAATGCGTCGAATAAGGCGCACATCATCTGCAGTGTCAACATACACTTTGATATCCATCAGTTCGCGTAATGTCGGATCGTGCAGAATGAGAATTCCTTCCAGCACAATGATCACATGTTCACCAATGCGCCGGGTTTCTGCTTTTCGGGAATGAATGGCATAATCATAAATCGGTTGATCGATGGATTTGCCAGCCAATAAATCGCGCAATTGGGAAATCAGCAATTCGTGGTCGAAGGCATCCGGGTGGTCAAAGTTTTGCTTCTTACGTTCCTCGAAGGAAATCCCGCTCAGGTCCTTATAATAGGAATCCTGCTGAATGATAATGACCTTATCGGAACCCAATTCATCAAAGATGCGCTGGGCGACCATGGTCTTGCCGGAGCCAGAGCCGCCGGCAATGCCAATTAGAATGTGGGGTTTCATCATAATTCAGGGTCTAAAAAAAGATTGATCAAATCCACATGGCAATAGTTCATGCATGGTGCTTTTCTGAAATTGGCCTCGATGGTCAATCATATAAACTTCGATATCGCCAGCCAATTCCCAGAGCACCTGCCGACAGGCGCCGCAAGGTGGTGTAAATTTTTCCGCATCAGAGGCAATATAAATAGCGCTGAATTTTTTTACCCCTTCGGAGATGGCTTTGAAAATAGCCACACGTTCGGCGCAAATGGTTAACCCAAACGAGCTAATTTCAATATTACAGCCGCGGAAGACGCGCCGATCCGGCGTAACTAACACCGCCCCCACTTTGAATTGCGAGAAGGGTGCCAGCGCCATCTCTTTGGCCATCAATGCTTCACGAACGTAAGCTTCAGTTGTCATGAATTCCTGGGGTTGTTGTCTATTTTGATCGACTTATAATTGGCGGAAGCAATTCCTTACCGATGCCAATTTTCGAGGTCAGTATAATATAGCAAAATATTTTTTAAAGGCAACACCTTTGATAAAAAAAATCCGAGAATTTTAGATTCTCGGATTTTAAAATTAAGCTGCCAAAACATGCTATGATGTTAAAATGGTAAATCGTCTTCTGACGGTGCCGGCGCTTGTTCGGGTTCAACCGGCGCCATTTCTTCAGCCGGAGGCGGAATATCCACCGGTTCGCCAGCGCGTTCCATCTTAGGGCCGACCATTTGCAGCGTTTCAGCGATAACCTCTGTGATGTAGCGCGTTAAATTATTGGAGTCAGTCCAGGATCTCGTCTCTAATCTTCCCTCCACGTATATCAGGCTTCCTTTTTTCAAATAGCTGTTTGTAAATTCTGCAAGTTTTCTCCAGGCAACCACTCGATGCCAATCAGTTCGTTCTTGCACTGCTCCAGCCTGATCTTTCCAGACCCGATTTGTCGCCATGCTGAAAGTTGCCACCGCGGCGCCGCTGGGGGTATACTTCAATTCCGGATCCTTACCAAGGCGACCTAACAGAATAACCTTATTAACCGTACTGCGTCCCGTAGCCATGAGGCGCCTCCTTTGTTAGATGATTATAGTTCAGTGATTTGGCTAAATCTTAACAAAAAATTTCCTAATAGTCAAGCAATTTTTTAAATTTTTAAAACTTTTGCCCCGCGAATTTTGCGTTCTTTCAGTTCCAGCAGTGCCTGGTTAGCGTCCTCCAGCGCATATTCCTGGAATTCGGGCTTAATCGGAATAGCTGCGGCCAATTGCAAAAATTCGCTTACATCCCGCCGGGTGACATTGGCCACGCTTTTGATCTCTTTCTCCAGCCACCAGTCACGGGGATAATCAATTTGAGTCAGCTCGGCTTTATCGTGATCTTCTTTGCGAATGGCATTGATCACCAATCGGCCACCAGGCAGAAGGTTTTTCATGGCCGCTACAATCGGTTTCCAGACCGGTGTGGTGTCGATAATGCAGTGGAGCTTTTCCGGCGATTCGGCCTCGGTATCGCCTGCCCAATGCGCGCCCAGTTCTCGGGCAAAGGCCTGTTCTTGCTGACTCCTGGCGAACACAAATATTTTGATATTCGGAAATTGAAATCGCGCCATGAATAGCACCAGATGCGCCGAAGCACCGAATCCGGTCAAGCCCAAATTTTGCCCATCATGCAAGCCAGCCAATCGCAGCGAACGATAGCCAATCGCCCCGGCACAAAGCAGCGGCGCGGCTTCAGCATCCGAAAAAACAGCCGGCAGGGGATAGGCGAACTCTTCATGAACCGTCATATATTCGGCATAGCCACCCGCTGCGTCCCGGCCCGTCGCCTGAAAATGCGGGCAGAGATTCTCCCGATCGCTGCGACAAAACTCGCAGACACCGCAGCTCGAAAAAATCCAGGCGATTCCTACCCGATCACCGAGCTTGAATTTCGAGGCATTTTTCCCAACCGCGGCTACCCGACCGACCACCTGGTGACCAGGCACCATGGGCAAAATGGCCGGTGGGGTTCGGCCTTCGATCTCATCCAATTCCGTATGACACACACCGCAGGCGCTGACTTTCACCAGAATTTCACCTGCCTGAGGCTGCGGCACGTGCAGATCAACCAACTGCAGCGGCGACGGATTGTGACTCAATTGGGTGATGCCTGGGAGAATCATTGCTTTCATGATGTACCTCCCAATTTTTGAACGATTGCATAACGATTGCGTACGATTGCGAATTAAATCTATATGATCAACAGACCTGGCTGGATCGGCACATGTTGAAGCATAACCTGAACAGTTAAAATTCAGGTCTGCTGCGATAGGCTAACAATTGTAACCGCAACTATTTTTGCCAGACTTTCTATCCAATTCATCCTATTTTCACGACTTATTTTGCCAAAAAGCATGGCCCGGTGTTCGAATGTTTCGCACGAGTTGTGGGCTCAACTGGCCCCATCAAATGTCGATGGGTTTGCCGCCATGTTTCAATGATTCCTGAGCGGCATTCAAAATCCGCACCACGGCCAGGCCATCCTCGCCATCGGAACGCGGGGTCCGATTGTTGAGAATACAATCGATGAAGTGCTGGCATTCCATTTTCAGCGGTTCCACATTTTTGACATTCGGGATCAGGATATCGCCAATGCGCAGGGAGAGATATTCGCCGTACGCGGAATAGTTGCCCGTGAAATTTACGCCCTTATCATAGACTCGGATTTTTTCCGATGCCTCCATGTCATCGATAACGGCCATTTTTTGGGATCCCACTACGGTCACTTTGCGGATTTTGTGTGGATCTAACCAACTCACATGAATGTGCGCCATCTTGCCGTCCGCAAAATGCAAGGTGGTAAACACCACATCCTCGATCCCCGGCTGAATGAAGGATTGACCAGTGCTAACTACACGAATCGGTGTTTGATTCATGAACATTAAAATTACCGAGATATCATGCGGTGCAAAGCTCCACAGCGAATTTTCGGTCTGGCGGATAACGCCGAGATTCACGCGAGAGGTGTAGATGTAATAAATCTCACCCAACTCGCCGGCATCGATCATGGCTTTGACGCGCTCGAATGCCGGATGGTACTTAAGTATGTGGCCGACCATCAGAATGCGTCGCTGTTCACGCGCCAGCCGGGTCAGTTCTTCGCCATGCCTTAATTCCAGCACCATGGGCTTTTCCACGAAGACATGTTTGCCGCGCAGCAGAAACTCCCGGGCCAGTTGATAATGCGCTTCCGGTGGCGTGGCAATAACTACAGCGTCATAATCGTCCCGCGCATAGATCGGCTCGACCGATTGGCAGGTCTCCAGGCCGGAATACTCCGTGGCCAGGCGAGTGAGAATTTTCTTATCCGAATCACAAACGATAGGCACCTGCACCTGAGGCAGATTATAAAAATTGCGCAGCAAATTTTTGCCCCAGCTTCCCACGCCGATCTGAACTAATCGAATTTTGGATTCCTTTTCGATGGGTTAACTCCTTCTATTAATTTTATAACGAATTCGTCTAAAAAATGATTTGATGTCTCGCCAATCGTTTTTCAAATTGTCAGCGATCTCACTGGTTTTCTGTGAACGGTTGGCATCCATTCGCAAGCGCTGCAGGTATTCCAGAGCGAATGCCCAGAACATGCTGAACACAAGTGTCAGAAACGAACCGATGAGCACCAATTGCTTTCGTTTGGGTTTGCTATGAATTTCCGGTGGGACGGCTTCGTCCAATACTTGAATGGTTGGTGTGTCCCGCGCCTCCTGAATTTTGGCCTGAAAATATTGCTGATTCAGCAGTGTCCAAACGGTTTCTTGGACTTTCACCTCGCGCATCAAATTGGCCAACTCCCAGCCGACCTCAGGCACATCGGCAAAGGGGACATAAAATTCTTGTTGTTCCTTCATTGTCTCATTATTTCCATATTGGAGATAATTATATTGCCGTTCCAATTCTGCAATTTCATTCTTCAGTTGAATCACATAAACATTATTGGGCTTCATTGTTTGCAGCGCTACCCCCAATTCCACCTTTTTCGCCACAATGGTGCCTTTGAGTTCGCCAGCCTTTTCGATGGCCGCCTTGGTCTGCTCCTCAAGCGAAATGGCCTTGTACTTTTGTTGATATTTCGCCAACTCCGCCGAGGCTGTCTTCAATTTTTCTTCGGTCAGGCGCAACTGGTTTTCAATATAGATGCGCGAATTTTTAGCGCGCGAGGTCGTTTTTTCATTATAAATTTTATCCAGTGTTTGCACCAGGGCGTTGGCCACATCAGCAGCTAGATAACGATCCGGCAAGGCCACGGCCACAGTGACGATGCCCTCAGCCGATGCTTTCACCGACATTCGGGAAACCAGTTTTTTGCGCCCTTTCTCCAGGCTTTTCGCTTTCAAAAGCTGAACTAGGGTTCTTGACTGTGCGTTTTTCTTGTGCTTCGGATAGATAAATTCGGTTTGTAATACACCGTCAAGTACCGAACGACTTTTCAAAATTTCCACAAAGAGATCCGAGGTGGTGCTCGATTCATGCAGAATCAAATTGGACAGCGGAGAATTGGACAGCGCCGATAAAATACTGGTGGACGTATCCTCCATTGGCGGCAGGATGGTCGTCACCGCGGTATATTGGGATGGCAGCACCAGACTAAGTGCGGCGACGGCTATACCCATCACCAGCACATTGCGGATGATTTGCTTCCGGTGTTTGACGATTACAGCAAAATAATCGAACAGATCAACTTCTTTAGGTTGTGTTTCGGTTGTTGAAACGGACATGGCCAATCACTCTATTTTCTAAGGGCATTATCGGTAATGATATAAATGGTGGCGATTTGAGCCAGGATAGCAATGGTCTGCCGAAAAACCTCCCACCAATCCCGATCCGGTCGCCGGGGCACCCAGATGATGTCCCCGGGCTCCAGACGGCTGATATGTTCATCATCCAGAACCTCTCCGGTCACTTTGGTCACCTTGATGGCGCTGACTTTGGCATCCCAGGCTGGCCCGCCTGCCTTTTTCAAGTAATAACCAATATCTTTCTTCGGCTGAAACAAAACGCCGCCTGGGATTCCCACCCGACCCGTAACATACACCACCTGTGGTACCCTGGGCACCGTGATCACATCGCCGTCTTCGAGGATAATGTCTTCTGACTTCTTTTTTAAAACACATAATTTGTAAAAATCGACCACAATTCGGCCAATGTCCTGGGTGTTTTCCCGCATCACCAGATATTGATATTCATTTTTCGTCATCTGGTCTTTGGTCAATAATTTCAGACGCTCATATTCTCTGTCGGCAAATACTTTGGAACTCTGACGGATGAGCGATGCCTCGCGGATCAATGCTTCACGGGTGAATCCGCCGGCTTTCTCGATGATCTCGCCCAGCGTGGTGCTGTCTTTGGTAATAGCGTAGACGCCAGGAAACTGAACCTCGCCTTTGACCTCCACGGTCCAGCCAACTTCCCACTCCGGGATCCGACGAATGAACAGGCGGTCGTCTTCTTCAAGCAAATAATTTTCTTCACTCTGCGGCGCAGCCAATAGTCGCTCCAGGTTGATTTTGATATAAGTAACCGGCTGGTTGGGATCGATTTTAGCCAGCTCACATTGAAGCGTGTACGCGCTCCGCGTCAAATTACCGGCCTTCAAAATCAAATCCAGCACCCGAAGATTGTGTTCCAGGGGATATTGTCCCGGCCGCTTCACTTCGCCTTGAATGTAAACATATTTGGGATAGGTTTGTTCCTGCACCGAATAGACATGGATGAAATCTTCGTTGTTTAAAACGATGTTCATGGGGCTGTTTTCATCGGCCAGCACCTGATGGTAGTTCACATAAAAAACGGTCCGCTCGCCCGTGGGCAACAATCGGCTGATTTCAATTTTATCGAGATAGGCCAGGTCTCTAAATCCGCCAGCTAGATAAATGGCATCGGACAGTCGCTCCTTGCCTTCGTGTTTCAATTCAAAGCGCGCCTGGCGTTTCACCTCACCGCTGACCGTGACCACGGCATCCAGCACGGGAACGATGATGCGGTCGTTGCGCTGCAAAAACGTCTCGTTCTCAATTTTGCCAGTCATTAAAAATTGATAAAGATCGGTCGTTGTCAACAATTGATCGCCACGATAAATCTGGATATTGCGCAATGAGCCATTGCTTGTGGGCCCACCAGCCATGACCACCGCGTCGGGTACCGTATTTAATGAACTCAAAAAATATTTGCCAGGCCGATTCACCTCGCCGACAACCATAACCGGTATTTTCTTGGGTTCAATGAGCATGATATTCAAGGAAAAATGCTCATAATAGCGAGCCAATTGTTTTTCCAGAAAGGTATGGAATTCCTCGATGGTTAGATCGGACACATTGAAGACGCCCACTGTGGGAATAAAAACTTTGCCCTCGGCATTAACGATGATGTCAAAGGTCTGCTGAAATTTGCCCAGCAAATAGACGCCAAGGTGATCACCGGGGCCCAGCCGATAATTCTCCGGAAACATGGTGCCGCCAGTGGGATAATTTTTTAACATTTCCTCGGTGATGGTGAACGCTTTGTGCCCAAAAAATGGCAGCGTCTCCGGGGAGAACATCGGTGCTCTGGCCTCAGCCACAACAGGCGTTTGAGCCTCTTCCTCGGCTTCGGTTTCAATCTCCGGGAAGCGAGTTTCCTTTTTTTGCTGACTCCAGAGCGGGTTAAATGCAAGCAGTCCAATGATAAAAAGGATCAGAACCTTTTTCATGAAATTAACCTTGATAAAAATTGTGATCACCTTTCCTTCAGAACGAGCGCCATGGAATAAGAATCAGGGCGGCCGGTCAAGTCGGTCTTATTGTAACAAATCCTGTGCCATCAAGACCAAGATGTAGTCCACTTTTAAAGTGGACTACATCTTGGCTTAAAAGATAGAAAATAAATTAGCTTTAGTCAATAACTTTTTCTAAAAAATCCAAAAATTCCAATTTTTCCTTGACATGAAAATAGAAATATGATATATTGGCCCAAAGATTCAAAGCGCTCTGGACAAAATTGAAAGGTCAGTCAACATGAATTATAAACCGATTCCATTGCTTTTCTTATGGATTGCCTGGTGGCCATTGTCGTGGGCGTTTGCCGAGGCGCCATATTGGCAACAACATCTGCACTACCAGATGAACGTGCGGCTGAATCCACAGTCCCAGGCGCTCAGCGGCGAAAGCATTATTACTTATCACAATAATTCGCCAGACACGCTGGACCGCATCTATCTTCATCTCTATCCCAATGCATTCAAAAGCAATGCCTCGACGTTTGCCAAAGAAGCCCGGCGCAATTATTATGGCGAATCGATCACCCCGCAAAATAGCGGCTATATCGATATTCTCGAATTCCGAATTACCAGCCCGGATTCAAATGTCTCCCCGAACGCCGCCGAAATTGTTGCCTATCGTGTGGACGATACCATTCTCGAAGCCACGCTGCCCCAGCCTTTGCCACCGCAACAGAGCCTGCAACTCTACATCAAATTCTATGAAAAGGTGCCCCGTCTCATTGTTCGCGGCGGTCGCCAGGGCAATCAATACGATTTTGGTCAATGGTATCCCAAGCCGGTAGTCTACGATCAAAACGGCTGGCATCCGGACCAGTACCATGCGAACGGCGAATTCTATGGCGAGTTCGGTACCTTTGATGTCACTATTACCTTGCCCTACAATTACATTGTATGTGCTACCGGTGTGCCCACGGCTGGTGATCCCGGCTGGTCCTGGGTGAGAGTGGATACAAGCTTGAATGATGAACAATGGCAGGAACAATATGACAGACAATTAGCCATGATCGACAGTCTGACCGAAGAGCAGAAGGAGCGCACAGTGACGTTTCATGCCGAACGGGTACATGATTTTGCCTGGTCCGCCTGTCCCGATTTCGTTTATGAACAGGGTGAATGGAATGGCATTCCCATCCATGTGCTCTATCGCTCGTTGGCCCGGGATGGCTGGAGCAAAAAGGTCGCCCAACGAGGGGCACGGGTGCTGGAGTGGCTATCCACTCGTTTCGGCCAGTACCCGTATCCGCAGTTGACTATCATGCAGGGACTGATGGGCGGCGGCATGGAATATCCAATGCTGGTGATGAATTCGGGTCCGTGGGAAAGTTTGATCTCGCATGAAGTGGGCCATATCTATTTTTATGGCATTCTGGCCAACGATGAGTTAGCCGAAGCCTGGCTGGATGAAGGCTTTACCACCTATCAAGAGTACTGGTATCAACATGCCAAATTCAGCCGCTGGGGATATGAGCCAGAAGACATCCCCGATACGACCACCTGGAAATTTAAGTTGAACCCAAAACTGCCGACGAAAGAAAGCACCACAAATTATTTGCTCGATTATCTCACCAGCGGCTACAACGAACCCATCTCTCAGTATGCCCACAAATTCAACGGCGGTTATGGAATCAATGTTTACACCAAAGCAGCCGCTTTCTTTGGCATGTTACATTACATCGTGGGCGATAGCCTCTGGGACGCAATCTGCCATACTTATTTCGATCGGTGGAAGTTTAAACATGTGAACGAACAGCGGTTTCGACAGGTAGTGGAAGATGTAACCGGCGAAAGATTTGACTGGTACTTTGACCAGTGGTTACATCGCACAGTCGTGGTAGACTATTCGCTGGGCAAAATCACAGCCTCCCAATTGGATAGTGGTCGCTGGCAAACCACGGTGGAGATTCACCGCAAGGACTCTGGCATCATACCGGTGGAGGTCCAATTGACCACCAAAAGTGGCCAGCAATTCATCCAGCGTTGGGATGGCAAAGCCAAATCCGGCACAGTCACTTTCGTGACCACGGCCAGTGCCGAACGAGTCATACTGGATCCGCGGGATATGATTCTGGATAAAAATCGCTTGAACAATGGGGATTGGGAGTTTCAATTTTTGCCGGATTTGCCGCTTGGCGACTATCGCCCACGGAATCGCTATATTATCAGATATGCGCCAGAAATGTGGTACAACGATGTGGATGGTCTGTGGCTGGGCGCTCGTTTCCGAGGAAATTATATGGAAAAATTCTATCCCATCGAACTGGGCTTAGCCTATGGCTTGAAATCGGGTCGTGGCGGATATGCACTAAAGGTTGGACGCCAGGTAATTCCGAACAGTGATCGGCTGCAACTGGACCTATCCGCAATCAGCCGTGAAGGACGAACCATTGGTGATATTCGCCTGCGGTACGATTGGAGCAATGAACGATATCGGCCGCCGCTTCATAGCCTATTATTGGGTTTCGAAACCTCCCAATTGCTCAAGGGACAGGAGCGCTATGCCAAACGGAAAATTGATGCGGCAGGCCAAACCATCGTCCTGCCAGAATGGATACGCGGTCGGATTAGCAAGATTGGGGCCGGTTACACACTGGATTTATTTCGGCGGTACTGGTCGTCAATCCTGAGGCTAAAAGTTGAAACGGCGCAGTCGCTATGGGGCAGCGAGTTTGATTTTTCAAAACTGCAAACCGAACTAACCTTTAACGTGGGTTCCAACCGTAATCTCTTTTCCTGTCGCGCTTTTGCTGGAAATTTCTGGGGTAAACAGATCCCGCTGCAGGAAAAATTTTTTACCGATGGCGCCAATCCTCTGGAGCGATTTCAGAAATTCTATCTGCGCAGTGTAGCTGCATTGCCACCGGAACTGCATTACCATGTACCCGGCGGCGGCAATCTGCGCGGCTATGTCGATCAGCCATGGGCCACCGAGCGAATCCTGGCCATCTCCACCGAGTGGCGATCGGCCATTCTGACGCCGCTGATTCGCAAGTTACTACCGCGGCGGTCAGCGCTTCGGATATACCCATTTTTCGACTTTGCCCGGGCCATGGCCTCAGGTGAAAACTATCACAATTTAATGGATGCTGGGATGGGACTCCAATTTAGCAGTCGTCTTTTTGATCAAGGAATCACGTTGCGATTCGATTTTCCCATCTGGGTGAGCCAACCCTTGCTCGGCCAAAAAGAGGCCCAATTTCGCTGGGTATTCAGCTTTCAAAATGCGCTTTCATCCTTTTTTTAAGCACCTCATTTCGGCTGGCTGGTTTCAGGATCCGTGTCCCTGGCCAGCCAGCATAGTCCCGCGCCTGCTTTCTACCAGGATGTAAACAATTCTCGGCCCCAAAAATCCCAGGGCGCATTTTTCCATCCAGGCAATAGAATTCTGTATTGCTTGCTATCAGCAGTTTTTTCCATTCCCCAGCGACCGTCCGATGCACTCGCATCCTTTTAAAAAAATTTTTTCAGAACAAATTTTTTACTTGACTTTTAAACTGAATTTGATTATCTTATACTGTACAAAAATTAACTTAAATAATGTTAGCTTTTCAAAAGTTAATTGAAAAGGTGGAGCTATGAAGAAGTTGACACCAAAGCAGCATCGAGTGTTGCAGGCCATCACGCGAAAAATCAATGGGAACGGCGTCCCGCCAACCCTGGAGGAGTTGCGGGAAGACCTGGGGATGAGTTCCAAGAATGCTGTGCTCAGTCATCTGGAAGCGCTGGTGCGAAAGGGCTATATCGAACGATCCAACAAGGCTCGCGATATTCGCGTCCTGAAGCGAAATGGGCTGGAGCGCGCCACAACCCAATCCATCGACATCGGACATGAAATTGAAATTCCATTGATCGGTACCGTGGCCGCAGGCGCACCGGTATTGACCGAAGAAAATATTGAACGATTTATCTATGTCCCCAACTATCTGGTGCAGAGCAAACAGCCCTGCTTTGCGCTGCGGGTGCATGGGGATAGCATGCGGAACGCTGGCATTCACGACGGCGATCTGGTGATCGTTCAATCCACGCAACTGGCCAATAATGGCGATATCGTGGTGGCATTGATCGGCAACGAGGTCACGGTAAAACGGTTGGTGGTGACGGATAACCAGCGTTACTTGAAAGCGGAAAATCCCAGCTATTCCGACATTCATCCGGAACAGCCGTGGTCCTTGCAGGGCAAGGTGCTGGCGTTGATTCGGGAGCAGGTGCATTAGGTATGACGTGTAGCGACTCCTGGTTTGACCACGCATCCGGTTGTTGTTATGCTGATAGTGGCGTTTTTAAATCATCAATGAGTCAGCTCTAAGAACCGCTAATTCCGCTAATGATTCTAATTACGCTAATTTGAAATTGAATGAAATTAATTAGCCTCAATTGGCGAAATTAGCGGTCAAGGCCTTTTTAGATTAAGCTCACCAATAAAAGACCATGACGACACATTCGCCCAACATGAGCGGGAATGGTCCCGAAATGGGGCGCTTCTGGAACAAACATCCTGGGGAACGAGAGGCAATGGAGCGTCAAATTGTACATCTGGCAGTGGATGCGTTTGCGATCACTGTGGAGCGCCTCGTGGAGGCCAGGCTGCGGCAACGGCCGGTGGTGGTGGCCAACCCGACCCTGCCGCGCGCAGTGGTTCAGGCGGCCTCCAGCGAAGCCCAACAAGCCGGCATCCATCGAGGCATGCTGGTGCAGCAGGCCCGGCGACTATGCCGCGACCTGACCGTCATTCCGCCCAATGAACCCCTGTACAGTCGGGCAATGCAGGCGATTATCAAGCTGCTGGGGCAGTTCTCGCCATTAGTCGAACCTGTGCAATATGGCCGGCTCTATCTGGATTTGACTGGCACGACTCGGCTGTTCGGATCGCCTCACGATGCCGCAGTGAAGATCCAGCGAGAGTTCCAATCCCGATTGCAATTACCCACCAGCTTGGGCGTGGCCAGCAATAAACTGGTCAGCAATATGGCATCGCAGGTAACCCGGCCCAGCGGTATTCAGGAAGTGCAACCTGGCGCCGAGCCCCATTTTATCAGCCCGCTTCCCGTGGGCTTTTTGCCGGTAGTTCATCAAGCCGTCAAGTCGCAGCTATTGGAGCTGAACCTGCGCCTCATCAAACACATTGCTGCACTGTCGTTGCAACATTTGACCATTGTGTTCGGGCGAACCGGTTTGAAATTGTATCAGGCGTCTCACGCCGTGGACCCGACACCGGTGTTTCCACCGCAGCAGTTGCCCAACATCTATGAACAACTGACGCTGGCCGAGGACACCAACGACCTCCATCTGCTGCGCGGCGCGCTGTATCAACTGGTCGAGAAAGTGGGCGATCGGCTGCGCCACTCCTCGCAGGCCGCGCAACGGATGTTGCTGGAAATTTATTACTCGGATCATCGGGAGGCCATGGGACAAAAAAAGCTCCCCCAGGCCACGAACCTGGATCAGCAACTTTTCGCGGTGGCCGAACAACTGTTGACCACCATTTTGACGCGGCGCATTCGTGTGCGTCGGCTGGCGGTCCGTTATTTTCAACTCACTCCCGCGGCTCGGCAGATATCCCTGTTCGATAATCCCGTGCACGATAAAAACCAGCACCTGATCCGGGCTATCGATCACATTCGGCAAAAATTCGGTGCGGAATCACTGAAACTGGCGCTGGCGAAATAGCCAAACTTGGGGCGCCCGTATGCGACAGTAACCACAAACGGCCAGAAAATTCAACTTCAACGGAGCAAGGCAACCATGTTCGTGCATCTCAACACTCATAGCCATTTTTCGCTTTGTCGCGGGGCCAATTCCATCGAGGAGCTATGCGCCGCAGTGAAAAAGCGCGGGATGAACCGCCTGGCCATCACGGATACCAACGGCCTCTATGGCCTGGTCTGGTTTCTGCAAATTGCCCGGGAAATGGGCATCCAGCCGATCATCGGGGCCGAGGTCGTTTCCAACAATTTGCGGATCATCCTGTTGGTCAAAGACCCAATCGGCTATCGCAATCTGTGCCGTATCTTGTCGTTGCGTCATCTGGATAAAAATTTCTCGCTGTTGGGAGCGTTGCTCCGTCACTCCGCTGGCTTATTCATGATCAGCGATTCCACGCCGTTGCTCAATGCGTTGAAACCCCACATTGATCCCGACAACCTGTTTGTGGAACTGCAACCCAATCCCCGGCGGCTGGGATTGTTGCGGTACGCTCGCGGCGCAGGTATTCCGCCGGTGGCGACCAATGGCGTCTATTTCATCAATCGCGACGACTATTTTGTCCATCGCCTGTTGCGGGCAATCGCTTGCAACGCCACCATCTCCAGCCTGGATGAGCGGGAACTGGCGTCATCCGATGCCTGGCTGAAAGACCCTCGCCAGATGGCGCAGGCCTTTCCCGATTGCCCCGAGGCACTGGTTAATACCGAACGCATTGCCGATCAATGTCTTCGCGAGTTGGATCTTGGTGGCCCGATTTTTCCAAATTTTATCCCCCCTACCGGCGAATCGGCGTTCGACTATCTGCGCCGGCTGTGCTACGAGGGCGCCCAAAAGCGTTACGGCACGATCACGGCGCCAGTTCGAGAGCGGATTGAATATGAATTGAATATCATTGAGCAAAAAGGCTTTGCACCCTATTTTTTGGTGGTGCAGGACATCGTGCAGCAATCGCGACGCACCTGCGGTCGCGGTTCGGCTGCGGCCAGCATCGTGGCCTACTGTCTGGAAATTACCCATGTCGATCCCATCGCCCATAATCTGTTTTTCGAGCGATTTTTGAACATGAAACGAAAAGACCCGCCCGATATTGATGTCGACTTTCCCTGGGACGAACGCGATCAAATTCTCGATTATATCTTTCGAAAATATGGCGCCGAGCGCACGGCCATGATCGCCAACCACGTCGGCTTCAAAGCCCGGGCGGCGGTGCGCGAAGTGGCCAAGGTCTACGGTTTGCCAGAGGCAGAGATCAATGCCGTTACCAAAAAACTTTCGGGCTATTGGGAGGTCGAAGGCATCAACAATATTATCGAGTCCCATCCGGCCTATCGCTATCATCAGTTCAAACCGCCCTGGCCCGAAATTCTGTCGCTGGCTGAAAAGCTGCAGAGCTGCCCCCGCAACCTGTCCATTCATTGCGGCGGCGTGGTCATCACCCCGAAGAGCATGGACCATTACGTCCCCCGACAGCGAGCGCCCAAAGGCGTGAACATCATTCAATGGGAAAAAGATCAAGCCGAAGAAGCGGGTTTGGTGAAGATCGACATTCTGGGCAATCGCTCGCTGTCGGTCATTCGCGATGCCCTGCAAGCCATCAAACGCAATTACGGCGTGGAAATTCAAT
>JAPDQM010000062.1:0-22485 GCA_034505795.1 Candidatus Zhuqueibacterota bacterium | reverse complement strand
CGCAGCTCGAAGACGCGAATGCCAAATTCTGCCAGTCGATGGGCAAAAATGCGAGCGGCGTGGCTGATGGCGGCTTTAGAGAGGCAATACTCCGCCCGGGTGGGGGAGGAGTAATAAGCCGAAATAGAGGAAATGAAAATGATGTAGTGATTGGCCTCGGGCTGATCTTCATGCTGCTGAATCATCTGTCGGGCGATGGTTTGGGTCAAGAAGAATGGCCCGCGGGCATTAATATTCATCACGCGATCATAACTTTCCGTGGTTGTCTCCAGCACATCCAGTCGTTGCCTCGGTGCGACACCAGCATTGTTTACAAGCACATCGATTCGGCGGAATTTTGCCACTGCTTGCTGCAGAACTCTTTGGTGATCAGCCAGATTAGCTATATCCGCCTGCATTGGCAGAAACTCAGCGCCTGCTTCGCGTGCCCGTTCCTGCACTTCGAATAGGCCTTTTTCTTTATTGTCAGGCTGATAAACGACATCGACGCCAATGATATTGAAGCCAGATTTTGCCAATGCCAGCGCAATGCCTCGGCCGATTCCCTGGCCGGCACCGGTGATAAGGGCTGTTTTACGGTTCATGGTTAGTATCTCAAAAAGTTATTCGAGTAAATACCTGATTTGGCATTTTATGCATTAGGTGAATTGGGTCGTGAACAATATGGCCAATGGAAGTTGCCAAGTGGGTCTTCATCCATTGGCCGCATCCATCCGAGAAGCGTTTTTTCGCGAAGCAGATTCCCAACTGATATTAAAAAACAACGGATATGGCTAAATGGATTTTCATCCGTTTGCTGCATCAACCTGTTGGGCGTTTATTTTCCCGAGAATATCCCCAAAGCTTTATGGATGTTCCTGAAGGGGCATTTCTCTGTCGGGTGGTTACATCGCTATTCAAATGAGCGATACCGATGATGACGTTTTCTTGCCACCCATCAGCTCCATCAGCTTGTTCACTAACTGCTTTATTAAATCTGCCACCTGCTGGCCAAAAACCCCCAGATAGGCCAATAGCAGAATCACCAGTAGACAGGCGACCACCAAAATCAGTATGATCTTATATGCTATTTTCAGCTTGACAAACCAGCCCTGCAGAAAAGTTAAAAATTGCCTGACATAGTCCTGCCAGGATTTGGAAGGAGCAGCCGGTTCCTGGGGTTGGCTTGGCTGCGGTGTTTCGGCTTGGGATTGATTTTCGTTTGGTTTGGCGTTCATTTTCCCTTCACATTGGGTTGGTGAGATGAATCCAATTTCGCAATGATATTTGTTGATAATATTATAAGCTTTTTTTTGAAATTTACAATATAAATTTTCAATGGATAAAAAATTGATTTGGGTTTTGATAATAAGCCGTTCTTGGTAAAGGCCCCTCAAAAATTAATGATTGCATACCAAAATTTTTCATTGCAAATTAAAAATAACTTAATTAAATTTAGCGCAAGTTTTTCAATTCAACGACCCCAGTCATGGCCAATATGATCCATTTGATACCGGAACAGCATAGCGATAGCGTCCGTTACTTTTGTGAATATTTTGGATTGCTTTCAGGTGCGCCGAATCTGGCAACGCTCCAAAAGATACTCGAAAAGTTTGCTACGATTCCTTACGAGAACATCAGCAAGATCATCAAACTCAGTCGGTCGTGGGAAAGCGACCAGCGGCTGCGCCTGCCAGAGGAGGTAATGGACGATCATGCCAATTTCCATCTGGGCGGCACCTGTTTTTCGCTGACTTTCTTTCTCGAAACGATTTTGCTACACCATGGCTTCCAGTGCTATCCAGTGATGGCCGATATGAAGGCTGGCCGAAATATCCATTGTGCCATTATCGTTTTGTCTGGCAGCACAAGATTTCTGGTTGATCCCGGTTACCTTTTGAATGCGCCGATGGAGATAACGGCTGACAAGCCCCGCATTTATCGCACAGCAACCACGGGCGTGGAGTTGCAGTACAATCCAAAAATCGGCTGCTACCAATTGTTCACTTTCAATCAAGAACAGATGACCTGGCGCTACAATTTTGAAGATCGCCCCTGTTCGCCTGACGAATTTTTAGCCCACTGGCAGGCCTCTTTCACCAGGCCGTCGATGCACGGCATTTGCCTGACCAAAATCCAGAACGATGGCTATATTTTCATCCATAAAAATTTCATGCGAGAGACGACATTCACTTCAAAGAGAAATTTCAATATTCGACAGAATTATCACCAGACGATTCAAGAAATTTTTGGAATTGATAAGCAGTTGATTGAACAGGCGCAGGCAGCCCTGGATTTTAATCTGGCAAAGGAGAGGGAACTGGGGATATTTAAGGCTGACCTTTGAGGTGGGTCGCATTACTTTCCAAAATTTAAAACTCGAACTTCAAATAATTTTCAATTGAAAAATGAGTCCACTCTAAAAAAGCTTTGACCGCTAATTTCGCCAATTGAGGCTAATTAATTTCATTCAATTTCAAATTAGCGTAATTAGAATCATTAGCGTAATTAGTGCCTGACCGAAAACTCACCTTCTTGTCATTTCGACCGAAGGGAGAAATCTGTATGTCCAACAAACTCAATGTCACCAGATTCCTCACTTCGTTCGGAATGACACTTCTTCTTCAAATTCAACGGTTTTCGTTCAAGCACTAATTAGCGGTTTGCAGAGCGCACTCATAAATTCAAATCTCGGATATGTGCTCATATTTTCCAATCAAGCCAGAAGGAGGTCTCTTGCATGTCAGGTAGAAAAGTGGTTCAACATGTGTTGCTGTCAATTTTAATTTTTTTGCCACCCTCGGTCATGGCTCAGCCGGCGGATTATAATCAGATCACTTTAGCTGACATCCAAAAAACCTCGCTCAGCAGTGACAAAATTAATGGCAGCAACAACAGTCAGAATCAATTGCTGCCAGGAACCATTCTGGTGTACCGAACCAGCGAAGGTCGCTTCGGCAAAATGCAGATCAATCAATACGGCTATGACTTGCATCTAAAATGGCTGACCTACAATGCCAATGGCAGCACTTACAGCAGTGGTAATGATCTGAAAATCCGTGGTACCTGGTACTGCGATCTGGATCTAGGCCGGGAGAGCGACAGTTCCAGCGATTTTTGGTGGCAACAGGTGTCTTCGGTGGAGCGCTATCTGGTGCCCGAGCGTGGTGCGCAATTCGCTCTCTTCCAGCCAACCCGTTTGGACACCATCATCTTTGCCAAGCGAGATTTATCTGATACTATGATCCCTTTTATTTTTCAGGGCTTCGCAATCAAGTTGAATTCGGGTGCCGGAGAAGGGCAAATTCTATTCGGCCATAATGCTCATGACCTGGGCATTGAAGATATGTACATCGACGTGCCCGATTTTGTTAAGCAGGATTGGCAAACGTTGTGGATTGCCATCCACATGTATCTGAACCGTATGAATTCCGATACGCTCACCTATGTCTGGAGTCCGGACAGAGGCGGCTGCCTCAAATTGACGGTGACGTTCGAGGAGGATGGTCATGAGATTCTCGGCGCCTGGCACGGCGATATCTGGGATGCGCAACTGATCATCTACATCATTCCATTCGTCGATGATTATCATTGCCTGCATTGGAAAGTGGAAGCGGATTTTAATTTTTCCTGGGAAATTTATGGCATCCCCGAAAGTTGGTTCGTTAGCAAAAGTGATTTGCAAGAAAAATTGGAAAAGGGCATCTGCTATTCCCTGAGCAATTCCATCGACCAGTTGATGCTCAATCTGTTGTTCATCGGGGGCTTGAAATCCAATGCTGCCGCCCGCTATTATCAAGCTACCATCACCGAAAATCGGGCGATGTTTGTGCTATCGCCACTGTCGCCGCCACGTCTGGTGCGAGATTTATTGGTGCTGTTCGATCATATCGAGGTCCATGATGACGAAGATCCTTTTGCTGGCGGCGAACTCTATTTCAAGGGAGAAGTGAACGGGATTTCGACCCAATGGAGCGATGAGATTTCCGCCAGCGGTGGAGCAACCATCTATTTGACTGGGGACCAATGGCAGCGCCGCGTCTCCCTGGTGCGTGAGCAAAATTTGAATATTCATTTCGAGGGCTATGATGATGACTATCCTGATGCGGATGACTCGCTGGGCAAAATCGATTTGATGTTTGGCCCTCCCACCTGGGGCGTGCAGTATCAAATTCAGCAAGCTCGTTCCAGCAACGGTGATTTTACGCTGTTCTATTGGATCGTGGATGCGCAGACGCCATCCGGCTACAAACGGCTGCAGGTGAAATTTGATCGTATCGATTTGAACGATGATGAAGATCCTTATGGCTCGGGCGAGCTGTTTTTCAGTGGCAGCGTGAATGGTCAGGAGACTGGCAAAAGCGGCCAGTTCGATCGCGATAGCGGCACCAAAATTTATCTGGGGGGGCGAGATCGTTGGCAGAAGACGGCTTATGTGCCAGAGAATGGCAATTTGCGCATTCAGTTCCGTGGCTATGACGACGATTGGCCCGATTCCGATGACTCGTTGGGTGACATTGACGTCAGTTACAATCAATCGACCAATTGGGGCCTGGGCTGCCATCAGCAGGCTTCAAGCAATAATGATTTTGTGCTCAATTATCGGGTGCAGGATCTCGATGAGCAGACGCCATCAGATTATGAGCGATTGATTGTCACCTTCAAAAAAATCGAGGTGCACAATGACGAGGATAATGCTGGCTCCGGCGAGCTATTTTTCTATGGGGCCGTGAACTGCGATTATACCTCGCTCAGCAATCAGATGGATTTGAACTCGGGTGCCAGCCGGGATCTGGTCGGCGGCAATTGGACCAAACGGGTGCGAGTGCGTGCCTACAATGGCGGTGTCATCAATATTTTCTTCACGGGTTATGATGATGATGCCACCACTGTCGACTCCCTGGGCGACATTTTTGTGACCCACTCGGCGCAAGATAATTGGGGCTTAAACCAGACCCATCGGGTGCGATCATCGAATGGTGATTTTACGCTGACGTACACCATAGAACGAGAATTTCAATAATGCATGAAAGCATTTCGGGAGGCTCAAGCTCTTTGTAAAATGGGCTCCTGAATGAATTCAGAAAGGAAAGCGATGTTTGATCATATTGCAATGAGAAAACCAAATCCGAATGCAACTGAATTCATCGACATTTTAATGGGACGAAAGAGCGCAGGGCGGACGCCGCTCGTGGAATATATCGTGGATGATGTGGTGATGAAGCCGATTGTCACTGACCTGTTGCAGCGTACCTGGGTCGATTGGGCAAATGACCGCTCGGCGAAGCAGGCGTATCTGGACAATTTCATTGAATTCTGGTACCGCCTGGGCTATGATTGTGTGCGTTTTGAGCAGGGATTCAATTTTCAGCGGCGGCAATTGGTTGCCCAGGATGTGGGTCTGGATGCTTCCAAACAGCGCACTTGGGTGGATTTGCATCGTGGCAGCATTGTTTCATGGGAGGATTTTGAACAATACCGCTGGCCCACAATTGAGGAGGTGGATTTTTTTGCTGTTGAATATATCCATCAGCATCTTCCAGAAGGTATGGGCCTGATGACTTGCCATGCGGCGGGCATTTTTGAGCATGTGTCGCAAATCATGTCTTATGAGGGTTTGTGTCTGGCGCTGCATGACCAGCCTGAATTGGTGCAGGCAGTAACCGATCGGGTTGGTGGTCTACTGGAAACATACTATCAGCATCTGCTTGATCTGGATCGGGTAATTGCCATTTTCCAGGGTGACGATCTGGGATTCCGTAGCGGAACGCTGGTTGCACCGACGGATTTGAGAAAATATTTTTTGCCGTGGCACAAAAAGCTGGCGGCTCTGGTGCATCGGCGTCAGCGGCCCTATTTTTTACACTCGTGCGGCAATCTGGAGTTGATTATGGACGATCTGATCTCGGAAGTATGCATTGATGGCAAGCATTCGTTCGAGGATGCGATTGTGCCGGTGGAGTTATTTTATCACCAATATGGGCAGCGGGTGGCCGTGCTGGGTGGGTTGGATATCAATATTCTCGCCAAAGGTAGCGCAGAGGATGTTCGAAAGCGAACCATTGAATTAATTCAATCCTGCGGAATCCATGGCCGTTACGCTATTGGTTCTGGCAATTCCATCCCTTCCTATATCCCGCCAATCAACTATCTGTCCATGGTGGACGCGGCTCTGGCGCAATAGCTCCCACATCATGCTTGACGTCGTAGCTGCCACTGTGTCCGACAATGTATCTGTTCCAATTCCAGGGCAGCCTCACTCGCCGGCGTAACTGAAAGGGGGTGTTGCTTGGGAATCTTGGATGGCTAAGGTTCCCACGATTGCAGCCTGCGATGCTATTCATGACCTCAGACAGCCTCTGCCATATCCTCAGCAATTTTATGACAGGCGGATATATCGAATAGCGGTGTTCGAGGCTCTGGCAGGATAGTGACCAGTGGTAATAGATGTAGGACTGGTGATAACAAGTGCCCAGCAAAAAATATTCGTAAGAAAGAATCGACATTAGCTGGATCCGAAAATGTGTTCAATGACAAATTATGATTACATTTCCAATGAAGATGGTACGGTGGTAGTGTGTTAGCAAAGGTGAAAAAGAATTCATGCAACTCATTGTTTCAGTGAAGAAGTGGCGAAAAGAACTGACCAGGCAACTGGATTGGCGACACACGTTTCGCGGTTTGCGCTATCCCAATTTTCGGCTGTGGTTCTGGGGACAACTGATTTCGCTCTTTGGCACCTGGATGCAAATCACCGCTCAGGGGTATCTGGTGTTCGAGCTAACTCACTCACCAGCGTTCCTCGGCTATGTGGGGTTCGTCTCGGGGATGCCGGCCTGGTTGTTTATGTTGCTTGGCGGTGTGCTGGCCGATCGCATGTCCCGACGCAAATTATTGTTGATCACCCAAAGCACGATGATGGTGCTATCGCTGGTGCTGGCCTTGCTCACTTTTTCCCAATTGGTTCGGCCCTGGCACATCATCCTGTTGGCCTTTGGTATGGGCATTGCCAATGCGTTTGATGCCCCAGCTCGACATGTGATTGTTTCGGAAATGGTGGCGGTTGAAGATTTGACCAATGCCATTGCCCTCAATGCCACCATTTTTAATTCGGCCACTGCGGTTGGCCCGGCTATATCTGGCATTACTTATGCGGCATTTGGCCCTGGCTGGTGTTTTACGATCAACAGCATTTCCTTTCTGGCAGTGATCATCGCCTTGCTTAAAATGAAAGTGCCCGCAACGCCCGCTTTGCGACCAAATCACTCGACCCAAATTGCATTGCGGCAGGGCTTGCGTTACATTATTGGGGCACCAATCATTCGCACCATTATCGGATTAATTGCCATTGCCAGTCTATTTGCGGTTTCATTTGTCACGCTGATTCCCGCCTGGGCGGTCAGGATTTTGGGCGGCGATGAGACGACCAATGGGCTATTGCAATCGGCGCGTGGGATAGGCGCGTTACTCAGCGCACTATTCATCGCTTCGCTTGGTCAATTCCGATTCAAAGGTAAACTGCTAATGGCGGGCGCGCTCATATTTCCGATCCTATTGCTCATGTTGTCATTGGTTCGCTGGCTGTCGCTCTCGTTGCTGTTGTTGATTGGTATTGGTTTTGCCATGATTTTAGTAATGAATTTGAGCAATTCGCTGGTGCAGAGCTTAGTGCCGAATGAACTGCGGGGGCGAGTGATGAGCGTTTATAGCTTGACCTTCTTTGGCTTAACCCCATTCGGTGCTCTGTGGACCGGTGCTGTTGCCGAGCGTTTTGGTGAGCCGACGGCGCTAATCCTGGGAGCTATGGTCTCGTTGGTCTGTGTGGTGGCTGTATGGTTCTGGATGCCGCAACTACGACGGTTGGAATGAAATACTGACTCTCGAAACTATTGGATGAGCATGACCTATTTGATGGGCGTCTAAAGCCCGATATCGGCTACCGTCAGAATGAATGTACCGTACAAGCTACGGAAAATAATTCAAACAGTCGAATCGTTCTCATTAACCGGTTCGATTGCTGATAGTGAGATGCTCAGGTCATTGACTATGGCGAAAAACGAAAGTAGCTGGTCATCATTTATAGCCCAACTCCCGCAACACCATCTCTTTCTGGCGCCATTTCTCTTTTACTTTGACGAATATTTCCAGGAAAACCGGCCGCTGCAGAAACAGCTCAATCTCCTCTCGGGCCAATTGCCCGATCCTTTTTAAAGCCGATGCCTGCTTCCCGATGATAATTCCTTTTTGCGATTGTTTCTCAACGTAGATAACCGCTCGAATATAATCTTTGCCTTGTTCCCGTTCGCTGAATTCTTCAATCCCCACGCTCGTGGAGTAGGGAATTTCCTCCCCATAATGTTGAAATACCTTTTCCCGTATGATTTCCGCAACGAAAAAGCGCTCGGGATGATCGGTGATCATGTCTTCGGGGTAAAAAGGCATTCCTTCAGGTAGAAGCTCGATCAATACTTTTTGCAGATCATCCAACCCGTCGGCTTTCAACGCAGAGATGGGAATGATGGTGGACAGGTGAAAATGCCGCGCATAGCTATCGATAATGGGGAGCAGATTGTCTTTGAGGACGGTATCGATTTTATTTATGGCCAGTACAAGCGGCTTCCCAGATTGCTGAACTTCTGTTAAAAAGGAGATGGTGGGCTGTGGCACCGGATAATCTGGTTCCACCATGAACAACAACACATCCGCTTCAGCGATGGCGCTACGAATGGTTTTGACCATGATCTCCTGGAGCTTGTAGCGCGGGATCAATAGGCCTGGTGTATCCAAAAAGATGATTTGAAAATCGGCTCCGGTTAAAATTCCTAAAATGCGGTGCCGCGTCGTTTGTGGCTTGGGCGTGACAATCGATAGCTTCTGGCCGAGCAATGCATTCATTAGGGTCGATTTGCCCACATTGGGCGCGCCGATCAGCGCCACATAACCGGCTTTGAACGGGGTGGTAATTGCAGTTGTCTGCGAATTGGCTGCTTGACTCATGTAAAGGGATTCCTTTCAATCAGGGTTTATCATGCGTTTGTCGATGAAAATAGCTTTCTGAAAAAAAATCAAATGGTCGATCCATTATTTTGGTCGATCCCGTAAGGAGCTGGCTGCCAGCCAGGTTTGAAACCATTTCTCCATCACACAATCATGACATACCGAAGTAGGGGAGAGAACGATCCTCGATGATGGTGCAAAAGTGGTCGCATACGATAATCTGGCTTTTTTCAGCCTGGCGATGAACGCCTCATGCTCTGGGGCCAAATGTTCGGTATAAATGCTGCGCAACCGATTTCGTTTGTTTTGTTTGAGCCATGGGACCAGCAATTCGGTCTGAGCATAAAACGCATCGAACAACCAAACTTCAGTGATATGATTATCCAATTGACCACGGGCCAGCGATAACAATGCCGGTCGATAACCGCCACTGTGAGCCGAGAGTATGACCTTGCCGATGGTCGGATTGGTGATCTGCTTTTCTGTTGTTAATCGTTGGAGAATTTCTTCGACCAAGCGTTTCAAGCCACCGTTGTCCTCCATTTTGCCGCCATCGGAATCCGACGCTCGATACGGCCCCTGCGCCAGAATCAGCAGCGCATTTTTGCGGGAGGCAATGAACTGCTGCGCCAGATTGAATTGCTCCATCACCTGGAGTACGTCATTATGCCAGCCATGAAAGTGGATCACCAGGTCGTTGCCATCAGCCGAAGCGGAATAGCCATCCGGAATAATGACGATAACACTGCTATCCGAATAATGCGGCTCGAATGGGAAAAATTGATCGCGATAGGTATAGCCACTTTGTCGAGATGGATGAGGAAATGGGGCGTTTCTCAAGAAGATGCGGGTCCAGCTACCACCAGGAAAAGGATTCCAATCTGTGGTGAATGTTTCACTGCGCGTCAATCCCGTATCGCCCGTGAAGTGATTCCAGACCAGCCGCGCGGCCTGGCTTGCAGCAATTACCCCCGAATTTTCTTCGTTCTCACGTCGGTCCTGAATCTGATCACAGAAAATCGCGATGGCAAAATTCACCCGTGGGCTGAGGACCAATCCCACATCGCAGCGAACACCGGTCACGCTTCCGGTTTTGTGAGCTACCCGTAAGTCCGGTGTCGTCTCGAAAGGGAGAAAGCGAGGAATCATGTCGTTATAAAATTGCTGTGCAAGAATTTCAATCATCTTGCGACAGGCGAAAGAATCAACAATCGCACCAGCATAAATTTTTTCCAGCAGCACCACCATATCTTCTGGCGTGGCAACGCCAACGCCGTAGCGGACGGATTCAGGCGCATTGGTTTTCGTAGCCCAGGACATCAGCTTGTTGAGCAGTCGGGTATTTTTTAAACCCAATTGCTCCATGCGATGATTTACTGCAGCCAGCTTTTCTTCATGCGATCGGCCGAGGGCATCGATAACCAGGTTGGTGGCAGTATTATCGCTAATGGTGATCATCAACATGACCGCATCGATGAGTTTTTGCTCGCTGGTGCCTTCAAAATATTGCAACAGTCCCGATCCGCCCCATTTATTTGAATCGGATAATACGACGCGTTGATTGGGATTCAAATTTCCCTCAGCAACTTGGTAGAAATATTCGACCATAATGGGCAGCTTGATGACGCTGGCAGTGGGGAATTTTTCCGTCGCTTTGTAACTCAGGAGTTCGCCGGTTTTCAGATTTTTGGCCATGATCCCCAGTCGTCCACCAAAGGATTTTTCCAGCGCAAACATCTGCTGCTCAAATAGGGGCAAGGATTGAGCCTGGGAACGGTTGCCGACGCTAATGGCGGTGAAGAGTAGCAGGAACAATGAGACAAGCCTAGGGCCAAAAGAAAAATTATTCATCAATGAAACCTCTTGAAGGTGACATCTCTCAGATCGTGAGAGTTGATAACAGATGTATTTGATAGGATCGTTGGTATCGCATTTGGGGGTAATAAAAAAATATCACTCATCTTCAAATATCTTTGCACATTTGATTTCCAGGCCTTTCAAGACTTGAGAGGCCAAAACACCATTTTTTTCGATCCGTTGCATCGATTCAAATTTTTCGCCATTATGAACATAAACATCAACTCGCCGTTTCTTTGGGTCAACAATCCAGTATTCTTGCACGCCGAATTTTTCATAGAGCTCTTTCTTTTCGATGAGGTCGTTATAACCAGTGGCAGGGGAGAGGATTTCGATAATCAGATCCGGCACTCCATTAATATTTTTTTCTTTAATGATATCAGTTTTTTGTCGGGAAACAAACAGAATATCCGGCTGAACGATATCGCGCTTACTCAAAATTACAACAGTGGGAGCATAAAAAACTTTGCCTGCATTGGCATTGCGAACAAAATGGGTCAGCTCGATAACGACATTCAGACTCACTTGCTGATGGATTGTATGCGGCGCGGGAGACATGATAAGTTCTCCTTCTATGATTTCATAGCTATTTCCATCGTCGGGCAGCGTCAAATAATCCTGATAGGTATAGCGCTTTTTTTGAATTTGATTTGCAGCAACCGCTTCTTTGACTTTCATCTCAGTCACCTTTGATCAGTTGTTGAATCAACGAGATCAATTCTTGGATCCGATAGGCATAATAGGCCGATTCACGGAGTCGAATTTGTCCCAGTTGATCAATAAGCACATAAGTCGGATCACCATACGCGCCGTACATGGCCACTACCAGGTCAGCGGAATAGAGCATATCAAATGTAATGCCCCGCTGAGCCACATAATCCACCAACCACTGATATGGCGTTAAATTTCGAGCCAGTCCCAATACCACCACGTCTTCCGGATTAAATCGTTGTGCAATGCTATCTTCCACGGTCGGTATCTCCGCCCCGATACAGATGCCTCACGTATGCGAGAAAAAGACCAGGAGCACCACTTTCCCCTGATAATTGGCCAGGGTGATCTCTTGCTGTTGTAGATTCTTCAGTGTAAAGTTCGGTGCCATTTTGGTCAATGCCAGTGCCACGGCGGTGGTCTCGCGGCTGCGTACGGTGACCATTTGGGGAACGCTGCTATAGTCGATCGGGCTTTGGGGATCGGGCTTGGAAACAGCGACTTGGTGCTTTCCGGCCACGATATCTGTTAGCAAACCGCCATTGAGCAGCCAGCCCCAAGCAACATTGTCCAATTGGACAAAAATGCTATCCACCTGCATCGTATCGATGCGAGCGAAAAGCTGGATAGCCCCGGTCTCTGCCTCTGGCGGATCGGATGGCGCTCGGCCACAAAACACGATGGCGCTGATTAACAATACGAGGCTGATTAGAGCAGATATGATAAATGATTGGTTCATAGGCTGATCACAAAATATGTTCCATCGCCACCAGGTAAGTATTCATCTGAATTTTTTGATCGCTGGTATAATAGCGATACTTGAGCTGAACTTTGGTATTGGCCGAAAAGCTGTATTCCAGAATGGCGCTAATCGCATGGGTCGCAAACGAGTTGCCTTCGATTCGCTGGAGTAACGCGTCAACGCCTGGCCGATTTTTATAATAGCGATATGAAAGATGCACAATGGTCTTCCAATTGAGATATTGGACCACCTCCAGGCCTGGTGAAAACGATTGTGTCCGTTGCGTATTCCAATAAAATCGGTTGCTCAAATGCACGGCGGTCTCGGTAGGCAAATATTGACTCAGCCACAGTGTGAGCGTGTTAGCATCGAATTTTTCCGATCCGCCTGATTTGGTGCCTAAATCGACCTTCATGAAATAATACTTGGCCTGCAGCGCAGTCGTGCGACCCAACGCCTGCCTCAGATTCAGCGTGGCCGTATATCCTCCGCCACTGATGGCCGCCGGAGAGAAATAGCCACTGGTGTAATAGCCGATGCTCGGCTCAATGTTCACTGCACCTGCAAAATTGAATTTGCCGCCGATCTCGAATGTGTGCCCAGAATAATCCAGTGCAGCGTCTTTTCGATTGTCCAGACTCATAAATTGATAGGAGGCCATCACTGAAAATTGATCGTTCAACTCGTGATCCAGGCGAAGGTTGTAAAAGCGCTGGCGATTATCCCGATCGAGGTGACTCCATTGATAGCGTAATCCCAGCGATGTATTAAAGCCGAAGTACTGTGTCACTCGGGTCAGAAAGCGATGTTCGGGAAAACTGGCAATATAGGGCGCTGGCTGAAAATAGAGTTGATCCGGATACTCATAAAGAACGGGATCAGGATATGTGTAGTCAAAATAGTCGGAATACTGGTATTCCGTTTTGATGACGGTCTGATAGCCCGAACCGAGAAGCTGGCCATGAAGTTGAGACGCACTCATCGAAAATATGGCGATCGCAACTAACAATAATATTTTATTTTTTAGCTGAGACATTCTGGCTTAAAATCCAGTTAGCGTTTGATACCAGACAATTTTACCAGCGCAGCGCAAGGAACTTTTTACGGAGGTTCTTTGGGTTTCCCGATTTGGTTCAATCGTGCTTTAAATCTTAAAGCAGCAAATGCCTATCACGTGGGGCATTCGCCAGCCGAACCGGCCAAACCACCATCCTCTACCCGGGATAAATCGGAATTTTGATTATCATCGGCAAACATAATGGGATCGCTCACCGGCGCATCCAGATAATAGTGGGCGGCACAGTTAAACGATAGCAATAGGCAGAGGAGCAGCAAAGCGAGCAGCAATATTTTTTTTATGGCCGACATGATGAACGCCTCATAGGTTACGAGCTCGAACAAAATTAAATTAATAAAATAACCGACCAATGTCAAGAACTTTCTTGAGGGGATTGGAAAAGGTAAGCGTAAAGAGGAGCTACAAGTGGCCGATGACTGCGTTGCTTAATCGGATTGCTTGTGATATCTACAGTCATCGGCCAGTCTGAAACCCACCAATCATGTCTGGCAATGAGAGTAATGGCATCTGGTTGTCATGATGGCGCAAAAAAGAAATTAGAGTTGGTTCATGGCGCCGGAAGTTACCGGGTAGCGGCTATCGGTTTTGAATCGCCATGTTCATCAATGACATTAATCCCAAAGGTGCAGCAGCGAGATCGATTATGGTCTAAAATGCCTCGACCAAAAAACGCGCGGCTTCAGGCCATAGCGATAACTTCTGCAAATGCTTCGACACGGGTTTTTAGCTGGCCTACATCTTCTTGGGAATAGTCCGTTTCAATTTTAATAGATGGAATTCCGATTTGTTGCAGCGTTTTATCGATCACCGCAGCTTCGATATTGTAGGTATGGCAGTACTGCAAAATATTATGGACAACACCCTGCACCTGGTAATCGTTGATGATCATTTTAATATTTTCAATCCGCTCTTGATTCGGCGAAAAGCAGGAGCAATCAATGGCAAAATAACGATCGGCAATGGCTCGCATCATCCCATCCAGGTCGGTTGGGGTTTCGTCCACCAGGTCTCGATAATAGCGAAGCCCGGTGCAGGATTCATCCGCAACGATGCGCAACCCGGCGGACTCGACGATATGATGAACCTTGGCGTTGCCCATCGGCGATGGGGAACCAGCCAATAGCACCCGTTTGCCATTCCCAGCATAGGCCGAAATTCCAGCCCGTACCCGCTCCTCCAGTTCTGCGGCGAGCATTTCAGCATCGATAATAAATTGGTCAATGTCCTGATTCAGTGCCACCTGCGAAACCAGTAGAGCATCCAGACCACTGATCGGCGGCTGTGGCAGTTTTCTGAATTCATTGATGCGCTGCAGGGCGCGGCGTTTTCGATTGACTCGCTTGATGTTTTCATGCAATTTTTGTGGTGTGATTTGGATGCCGGACAGAGTTTCCATCATATCTTTAAACTGGTAGACTTCGTTCAGCCACAGTTGCTTGTCTGTTGGATTTTTTCGCTGAGGGACCTCCATGCCCTTAAATCCTAATAGATCCCAGGCTTTCTTTTTGGCGTCGCAAGTCGTTTCGCCCACAGCAAAGTCCTTCAGCGTTTTATAGGGACAGGTGCCACTGAATGCCATTCCGAATGTAGATCGGACCAGCGGACAAATGTCGCGGGGAAACATTTTGTCGGCATAATTGACGGACCAGCTCGAGCCGCCACACAGCGGGATGGGCAGCACCCCGGCGGCAAGCGCAATTTCATCGGGAATGTAGATGCAAAACGTGCCGATCGATTTGCCGCCATTTTTACGATATTCTCTAATTTCAGCCACGCGATTGGCATGACTCGCATGAAACGAATGATCAAACCGCGCCATGGTTTTCGGCCGATTTTTTTGTGAGAGATGGGTTTTTGCGTGCAAGTTGCCCAGATTCTCCAGCAATTGGTCATGCAATTCCAGATTCATTCCCAGTTCCTGCCACATGGTTCTGAATGCCTCCATTCCGATCCTCCATTGTTAAAGGTTAATAATATTGCGCCAATTCAATATTATCTTCTTAACAATGCATCTATCTGCCACGCTTCAAGCGCCATGCTCCATGCCTGGCCGCTGAGCGCCTGAGCGATGTGTTACCTATTTTTCAAATCTTCCATCCCTATAATCGCTGCGCCCAAAGCACCTGTGACTTGTGGCATAGGCGGCACGATGATTTTTCTATCGCCAATCTCCTCCTGCAATGCTTGGCAAACGCCTGTGTTGCGGGCTACGCCACCAGTAAAAACGATGTCTGCATGCAAACCGATCTTACCAGCCATTCCCAGTGTCCGGCGAGCAATGGATCGGAATACCCCGCGCAGGATCACCTCTCGTGGTACGCCTTTGTGGAGCAGGCCAATGATCTCCGATTCGGCAAACACGGCGCACATCGAGGAGATCTCACAAATTTCGGTGATTCCCTGAACCGCTTGACCCGTGGTCTCCAGCGGGATGCTCAACGTCCTGGCCACCATTTCGACAAACTTGCCGGTGCCGGCAGCGCAACGGTCATTCATAACAAAATTTAATACTTTGCCACCAGGACCAATTTCGATCATTTTAGAATCCTGGCCGCCGATATCGATCACTGTCCTGGCTGAGGGAAAGAGAAACGCCACGCCTCGGGCATGACAAAGAATTTCGGTAGCCGCTCGCTGCGCTTGCGCAAAATAATTGCGACCATACCCCGTTGCCACAATCTGATCAATTTTTGCTGGGGACAGATTGGCCTGTTGCAGGATTCGATCAAACGCCTGCTGCGCGTTTTTTTGAGGAAAAGCACCGGTCTCGGTGACGATGGTGGCCACTATCTGAGTGCCATTGAATAGCACGATGTCGATAGTGCTGGCCCCGATGTCAACACCACAAGTGAGCATGATCCATTCGCCTTGATGTATTTTTTAATAACGCGCGACTGATCAATCCTATGGCTTGAATTCAAGCAATAGGATGGACTCGCAATTATTTAAAGAAGACATAATACGGACGGAGAGATGATCCAATGGTGGAGAGAGGTGAGAAACAGTGATGGCAATAGGCAGCAAAACCACACGTTTGCCTCATGTTTCACCTGATGGCATCGGCCAAATCTCCCATTTGCGCATACAGATTCGCTGTATCAGCAGCGCAACTCAGGTGTAATTGAATAGTCGCTTCATTTTGATGAACCCGTCTATTTTTGCAGCAAACATTTCTTGGTTTCAGAAAATTGATCTGTCGTTAATTTGATGAGATAAATGCCAGTGACTGCTCCATTCGCTTCCCAGTTGACCAGGTGCAGGCCCTCGGCCTGCAGATTATTCACTAAAGTGGCCACCAGTTGTCCATGCAAATTAAACACGGATAAATTGATTCGCATGGGTCGCGGCAATTGATAGAAAATTGTCGTGCTTGAATTGAATGGATTGGGATAATTTTGAGCCAGGAAAAATTGCTCCGGCAATTCTGGCTGCGGCAGGTCAATGGCGCTGGGGTTACTGGTATTCAAAAATAGGTTAATATACGCATCGGTTTCGCCAACAAGAATATCGAGATCGCCATCATCATCCCAATCCACAATATCGATGCGAGCATAAGATGATCCGATTTTCATATTGGTGTTGTTTGCTTTCAAATATTCTCGGCTAGAAAAGGCCGGCGCATTGTCCTGCCCTAGATTTCGGTAAAAGTAAACATATCCGTTATAATCGCTGACTACCAGATCCTTATTGCCATCGCCATCGAGATCGCAAACTTCGGGACTGGCACTGGCCGAGGTCTGGATGTCAACGCCGTTGGATGTTAGGTTCGAAAACGTGGTGAAGGCGGGTTGACTTTTGGTCCCTGAATTTAAATATAGTCGAATCTTGCCCTCATCCGTGCCTACGATCAGGTCTTTTTTGTTGTCATTATTCCAATCGACGAACACGGGCGACGCTCGATTTCCAACGTTGAGATCGGTGCTGCCCGCTTTGACATAGCCCTGTTTATTCAAATTCGGATTTCCCTGCGTGCCATTATTGATGAACAGCGTAATTTTGCCATTCGTATCCCCCACCAGAAGATCGATTAATCCGTCGTCATTCCAATCCGCAATCTGCGGATACGCGCCCATGCATCAGCCATAGGCAACGGACAGGTCCAGGCCATCGGCTTTCAGTTTCGTGCCCGTGGTAAAGACCGGCGCTGAGTCGCTGCCAGAATTTAGAAAAAGATAGACATTGCCATAATAAAAGCAGCCCACGAGCAGGTCTTTCTTGCCATCACCGTTCCAATCGACCACGCAGGGCACCGAAGTGTAGGTATCCACCTTCATGTCAACGCCATTCGCCTTGAGCCGCATCGCGGCGGTGAAGGTAGGGGTTGACGTGAATTGCGAGGTCATGGAAATTGCAGTCGAGACATTTTCGCAGCCAATCTTAGTGCCGGCATTGGGTACTTGAGCCAGGATCGGCTCAGCGACTGCAAAAATACCGATTATACAGGCAAACAGAATTGTTGTCGAATTTAGAATTTTTAGATGCATGGTGTTCCTCCGAATAGCAAGTAGATCCCAATAAAGCATTGATATACGCGTCCCAAAACTGAATAAAAACTCAAACGAATTGGCCGACTGACCCTGTTCAACTCGATCAGAAACGATGGAATAATTGCTTATCCAAGGTAACAAAACGACCTGCGGCAGGCAACAAATGCGGATGGAGGTTGTACAGCAACCCCCGCTATCAAATCTATCTCACCAACATCATTTTGGTGGTGACCCTTTGATTGCCTGCGCTTAGAACGCAGATGTAGATTCCGCTCGCAACGGCAGTGCCATTCTCATCCAAACCATCCCAAGTCATCTGATACTGCCCCGGCGGCTGAAAAGCATCCATCAGCTTTCTGACCATTTGACCGGCACCATTAAAAATCATCAGGTGCGAAAACCCCCGCGTATTTGCTGGAACTTCGTACGTGATCGTGGTCATCGCATTGAACGGATTGGGATAATTGGCCTTTAGCGCCAGCTTAGCGGGCAACTGGGGCTGCGGTGGCGCGACCGTTTGAGTAGAAATTTCGCGACGAAAAACCCCGCCGCCATTGGTTCCAACAAATAGCAATTTTTGCTGCGGATCAAAAGCTAAGCAGTTGATTTGCAAATTGGATAATCCTTCATTCATTGGATTCCAGCTTGCTCCACCATCGATGCTATAATACATTCCGGCGTAGCTACTGCCGGCATAAATTTGCGCCGGTGATGTGACCGTATTGATTAGCAATGCCTGTACTGAGCTAAATGGCGTATTCAAATTTGTCCAGTTCGAGCCACCATCCGTGCTTTTGAACACTCCATAGTTGCAGCCGGCATACATGATATTGGGCGCAGTAGGATCAATGGCTAGAGCATATACAATATTGTAATCTTGAGTGAGGCCAGCACTTGCATCGGACCAATTCGCACCGCCGTCGGTGCTTTTCATGACCTTGCCAGCGGAGGTTGAGTCACAGACGCCGCCAGCGAATAGAATATTGGTATTCGTGGGGTGGAGCGCCAGGGCGTTCACTCCGCCAGACTTCGGGGATAACGTATTCCGAGTCCAATTGAAGCCGCCATCCGTGCTTTTGCAGACCGACATTACCGAGTTCGTGCCGCTGTAAGCCTCGCCACCCGCATAAATCGTGTTCGGATTGTTGGGATCAATGATCAACGCAGAGCCGTTATCAAAATAGCTGTCGATTTGTAACCAGGTTGAACCACCATCTGTGGTTTTGAATAGCTCCGAATTTCCTCAACCAGCCCCTTCCAGCGCATAAGCGATATTGGGCGACGTAGGATGCACGGCAATGGCGCCAATATTGCCGCAGGACAGGAATTCCTGGAGTCTGGTCCAATTATTGCCGGAGTCAGTTGTTTTGTAAACAGCGTTGCCATCGAATTCAATATATAGAATTCGGGGATCGGATGGAGCTGCCGCCATCGCAGTGATGCTTGAGGCGATAATGCCACTATTAGCCGTCGCCCAGGCTACCCCGCCGTTGCTGCTTTTGAAGACCCCCACAATGCTGCCATAAAATAGATTGTCAGTGCTTGTATGATCGACCAGCAGGCAGGTACAATCGCCCACCAGGCCATTGCTATACATTGTCCAGGTCTCGCCTGCATCGGTGCTTTTGAAAAGATATTCATACCCACCGGCGTAAATAATGTCAGTTTTTTTCGGATCGATGGCTAATTCATACGCGTAGACATAGCCACTACTTTTTTCCCAGTTTGAGCCAGCATCGCGACTGCGGTAGACACCGTTGCTGGTACCAACATATATTTTATTGGTATTATTGGGATCAACTGCGATGGCATAGGCATAACTGTAGATGGCGCCGGTAATATTGCTCCAGGTAGTGCCGCCATCAGTGCTTTTCAATAAAATTTGATTCCACAAAGACCCATCATAGGTTTCCCCGCCAATATAAAGTACATTGGGGTCCTTTGGATCTGCGGCAAAGCAATAGCCATAGCCATTTTGATAGCTGAAAGGCGATACCTCGGTAACGGTCCAGCTCTGGCCACCATTGGTACTTTTATAAAAAGCGATGTAGCTTCGATCTGAATAATAATAACCTGCAGCATAGATAAGATTATGATTGGTGGGACAAACATAAATTCTTGCGATATATGACCAGCGTGTATCCCTTTGATAGCGGGTCCAGGTTGCGCCGCCGTCCTGACTTTTGTACACGTAATTCCCGGTTGCAGCATAGAGAATCGCTGGATCGGTAGGATCATTGGTGGAAGCATAGACGTAATCGTTCACGCTGCCTGAATAAGACCATGTCGTCCCATTGTTTGTACTCTTAAAAAATTGAGTGGGATAGCTATTGGCAGTATGAGCCCATAGCACGTTGTGATCTGTTGGATGCATCAGGATGTTCCCAATCCAGCCGCCTTCGGGGCCTAATGAAATCCAGATTGCGGCATTGGCTTTGTCGAGCGCAGGCTCATGCGGTGATGAATGTATTTCCAGAGGCGCACCATAAGTTATGATCGCATTGCCGGGATGGGAAAACGACTGGGGATTGATCGGCGGAAAGAGGGACCGGGTTTTCGATGGACTGGTAGCTGCGCAATTGAGATTGCCTTGCGGCCGACGCCACAAGCAGCCATTTGTTTGCGCAATTACAACATCAGTTATCCATACGACCAGCAATCCGATGACCAGGGCTGCAATCCACTTTGTTGAGGCATTCATATTGCTTCCTCCAAAATCATGTGATTCGTGAGAAGCATGGCAAGAGGATTGATAATGGACCAATGAAGCAGTGGCATATCTCTAACTGCGGTCAATATAACAAAATCGGAGCGTAATGTCAAGTAAAAATCTGCTTTTTTTAATCGAGCATATTTCTACACCTGCCGGCCAGCAAACAAGTGGATAACTTGGGCGCGCAATAATGCTGCCAGTAGCGCATGACAAACGTCGGGCAAGGAAGATATTTGACATCAAGGCCTGATCGTGGCAAAAGGATACGCTCAAAAGAAGTAGCGGGAGCGCGTGAGGATCGAACTCACCGCGGACTTTATTAGAGCCCGCCAGCGGATTTGAAGTCCGTGGGCAACGCCAGTTACCATGCACTCCCATTTTGATTTTAGATTTTAGAATTACGATTTACGATTTCGGATGTAGACGATTCAATTATTTAATTGGCCCATCAATCACCTCGATTTTACCAGGATGATCGGCCACGACTTCTCCGATTATGACTGCCGCTGGTACTTGTCGTCGGTGCAACTCTGCAAGCAAACGCTCAGCCTTTTCGCTGGCAACGGAAATCAGTAGTCCGCCAGAGGTCTGCGCATCGAACAGCAGCGTCGAGCGCTCCCAGGACATGGTCTCTGGCAGCGACACTTTTTCGGTGAGATAGTACCGATTGTTATTCGTTCCCCCAGGGACGTAGCCGTCATTGATCAGCGAAATGGCTTCCTCGAAAATTGGCACATGCTTTGACCAAATTTTGAAGCCGACCTGGCTAGCAACAGCCATTTCATAGCCATGGCCTAAGAGACCGAAGCCAGTGATATCTGTGCAAGCATGAACACCAACTTCCTGCATGACCTCGGAGGCTGCTTTGTTGAGCGTGGCCATCACCTGAATCGCTCGTTGCATCAGAGTACCCAAATCCTTTCCAGACTTGAGCGCTGTTGAGATGATGCCCGTTCCCAGCGGCTTGGTTAACACCAATTTATCGCCCGGCCGGGCACCAGCATTGGTCACAATTTTGGATGGATGCACAATACCTGTCACGGACAGGCCATATTTCAATTCCTCATCCATGATGGTGTGGCCGCCGACAATCACCGTATCGGCTTCCTTGGCTTTGTCAAAACCTCCTTTCAAGATCTCGACGAGCACGTCATTCGAGAAAAATTTATGATGGAAGCCCACGATATTCATCGCCGTCAGTGGCCGACCGCCCATGGCATAGACGTCGCTTAGGGAGTTGGCCGCCGCAATTTGACCATACGTGTAGGGATCATCCACAATCGGTGTGAAAAAGTCTACCGTTTGGATGAGGGCGATGTCATCAGTCAGTTTATAAACTCCTGCATCATCAGCCGTGTTGATGCCCACCAATAGATTGGGATCATTCGGCTGCGGCAGCTTTTTGAGAATATCGCCTAACTCCGTTAGGCTCAATTTGGACGCTCAGCCGGCGCATTTCACGGTTTCTGTCAATCGTTTCTTTTGCTGTTCCGCCATTGATTCATCATTCTCCGCTGGTAATATTTGACAGGAAGGACAGAATCTTCAATATAACTCTTTTTAATCTGATAAGGTAATTTACCAAAATTTTATCACTATTGTCAAGCCCTTTTTTATAAAAAAATGAACCGACTTAGCTTTTCAATAAAATTGGAACATGTCAGTCGAAATAAATAATCCGGCCGCTGCCCGAGCCACCAAAGCGCGGATTGACGATGTTGTTATAAATCGATCCAAAGGTATAGCTCAGCCCGATTGATGTCCAATAGTTATAGGAGGTCTCCAATTGTCGTTGCCGCAGCAACACCTCTTCCAGAGTTGCGCCGGCTAAGGGCAGCGCAGAAGCGCGCGCCCCGCCGAAGGTTATCTCGGAACCACAGAAATAACCATCCATAACCTCATGTTTTTACTTAGTTAAGTT
>JAPDQM010000061.1:0-22586 GCA_034505795.1 Candidatus Zhuqueibacterota bacterium | reverse complement strand
GGTCTCAGACAAAAACACCATGATTTATCATGGTGTTTACTGCAGCAACGACTGATGCCCAGAGCCGTTTTAACGGCTTTTAGTCATTTCCTGGACGAGGTTCAAGATTATCACCATGATTCATCATGGTGCCTACTGCAACAACGACCCATGCCATTAGCCGTTTTAACGGCTTTTAGTTATTTGCATCCAGACAGAGTAACACCATGATTTATCATGGTGTTTACTGCAGTAACGACTGATGCTCAGAGCCGTTTTAACGGCTTTTAGTCATTTCCTGGACGAGGTTCAAGATTATCACCATGATTCATCATGGTGCCTACGGCAGCACCGACCCATGCCCATAGCCGTTTTAACAGCTTTTAGTTATTTTCAACCAGAAAGTAAACACCATGATTCATCATGGTGTTTACTGCAGCAACGACTGATGCTTAGAGCCGTTTTAACGGCTTTTAGTTATTTGCATCCAGACAAAGGATACGGCCACAAAACAAAGATGCTTCGGCCAGTCACTGTGCCGAAGCATCATATTACAGATCACCAAATGGTCGGCGATTTTAGTCACCACACTGAAATCCCATCACAGAATCAGTTGCCATAGCTCTCATCCGCAGTTTCCGGCTTCTGGTCTTGCTTGCTGCGAGATTTGCGCGGTTTGGTCGCCTTTTTCGCCTCTGGTTCAGCCGAAGCGTTGTCATCCGATTTTTCCACCGCCGCTGCCGGCTGATCCTCTGCCTTCGCTTCGGGTTCAGCGTCGGCCGCTTCTTTGGGACGACGCTTTTTGCCTTTCGCCGCGGGCTTCGCAGGGGCAGCAGCCTCGTCGATAGGCTGCGAGCTGGCTGTCGACGTTTCTGGCTGGGCTTCCGTTGGGGTAACAGCCGCTTCGACAGTGGCTTCGACCTTTGGTTCGGCCGGGGCAGGAATTTTTTCTGCCTCTGGGATATCACCAAACAGGTCTTCCGCGACCTCGATTTCGACCGGAGCGCCCTGAGCTTTTTGCCGGATGATCCCCATGGCATGATCGATCTTTTCGGAGAGCACAATTTTCTTGGCCTCTTTATTGAACTCGATCACACACAGTTCTAATTCATCGCCCACTTTGTAACCATCGGCGGGCTTGGTGAGATTCGGCTTGGCCAGATGGGACATGGGGACGAAGCCATCGACTTCATCAGGCAATTCGGCAATCACGCCTTTTTCGATGAGGCGGACAATTTTGCCTTTGGTAATGGTTCCAGGCCGGTATTTGCCACCGAATTCTTCCCACGGGCTGTCTTTGATCTGTTTGTAGCCCAAAGAAATACGCCGATTTTCCCGGTCGACATTTAAGACGACCACTTCGATGGTGTCGCCTTTTTTCAATACTTCGCCGGGATGCCGTATTTTCTTGGTCCAGGACAGATCGGAAATATGGATCAGGCCATCGATCCCTTCTTCCAGTTCCACAAACGCGCCGAAATTGGTCAGGTTACGAACCTTGCCCTCATGGCGTGAACCCACCGGATATTTCTGTTCCAGCGTATCCCAGGGATCGGGTTCCAATTGCTTCAAGCCGAGGGAGATCTTCTTTTCCTGCTCATTGATGCTCAAAATCTTGGCTTCGATGATCTCGCCCACGGACAATATTTTCGACGGATGTTTAATATGCTGGGTCCAGGACATTTCGGAAATGTGAATCAACCCTTCGACGCCTTTCTCCAGTTCGACGAAAGCACCATAATCCGAAATATTGACCACTTTTCCCTGCACAATTTTGCCCACTGGATATTTTTCAGTGACCTTTTCCCAGGGATGAGGCTGCAGTTGCTTATAACCCAATGAGATTCGATCCTTTTCCTCATTAAAATCGAGCACCATCACCTTGATGGTCTGATCATAAGAGACAATTTCGGAAGGATGGCTGACTCGGCCCCAGGAAAGATCATTGATATGCAACAAGCCATCAACACCGCCCAGGTCAATGAATACGCCAAAATCGGTGATATTCTTGACCGTACCTTCCAGAATCTGGCCCTTGGTGAGGTTATCCAGGATTTTCTGGCGCTGGCCCTTCATCTCTTCTTCTACCAGCACGCGATGGGAAACCACAATGTTCTTGCGCAAACTGTTCACCTTCACGACCTTGAAATCAAGCGTCTGGCCGATGAAGGCATCGAAATCGCGAATGGGTTTCACATCGATTTGCGAGCCGGGCAGGAAGGCATCCACGCCATCCAGATCAACCACAATACCGCCCTTGATGCGACGAACGCATTTGCCCTGCAAGATATCGCCTTTTTCATAGGATTTCAGGACTCGTTCCCAGCTATGGATGAAATCGACTTTCTTGCGCGAGAGCAGCAAGCGGCCTTCGACGTCCTCGATGTTTTCGATATACACCTCGACGTCGTCGCCGACCTTGAGGTCTTCCGGGTGGGCAAATTCTTCCAGAGGCACAGTACCTTCGGATTTGAAACCGATGTCGATGGTCACCTCTTTATCACCTATCGCCAGGATTTTTCCGACGACCAATTCGCCCTCGATATAGTCGCTGAGCGTATCTTCGTACAGCTTGTAGAGTTCTTTGTATTCTTCTGGCGAATACTCTTTGGTTTCGGAGACGTCGGATGAACCAACGGCCGCCGGTGCTGGCTGGAATTTCTCATGCTCATGCTGCGATTGTGACGGGTTCGACTCACCTCCTTGAGTAGTTTTTGGCAACGTCTCAATCTCGCCCTGGTTTACCGGGGCTTGATTGTTCTGAAAATCAACCATTTAAATTTACCTCCTGTGATGTATTGAACATCATAAAAAGTTAAGTGAATAGTGACTGCGTCAGGCGCTTGTTCTTCGAACTGCGGGCTACTGCTAAGGACGAATAGTGCCATTCCCAACGAATAGCTCCACCCGGTCGGTTAGGAGTTTCGGTCTCATCGACAAACCGTTCTAACCAACCGAATCTGCAGCCCAATGGCGGCAGCAGGCGGGACGTTTCAGGATGGGAATTCAGTACCATTCGCTCAGCGATTCACCGCAATCCAAAGCATGCGCCGACGAGTGTGAATTAAAATGATTATGGAAATTTGTCGTTACTGTTTTCGTTTGTAAAAGATTAACCCCTGAACTTACGCCAGGCGACATCGCCTCAATTTTTGATCCTGTCCTGCCATTGTTGAACGATAAAATCGACCTGTTGTTCAATGGATAGATGGGTGGTATCCAATTCAATCGCATCCGGCGCTTTTTTCAAGGGACTGGCCGCGCGGGAACTATCCTTTTCATCCCGTGCCTTCAATTCAGCGATTACCTGTTGCAGATCGATGGTTTCACCGCTGCGGGCAAAATCCTTCAGTCGCCTCTTTGCTCGTTCCTCTAACGATGCGGTGAGAAAAATTTTCAACTGCGCATCGGGAAAAACCACAGTGCCAATATCCCGGCCATCGGCCACAATCCGACCTCGCTGCCCGAACCTGCGCTGCAAGGCCACCAACCATTGGCGCACAGCCGGCATGGCCGCGACCGTGGACACCCACCGGCTCACCCGCAGGCTGCGAATTTTACGGGTAACATTCTCATCATCCAGTAACACCTGCCAGCGCCCGCTGACATTCACGAACTCCACCCGCGTGTCCTGCAACAGATGAACCACCTGTGTTTCTTCGCTCAAATCCAGGTTGCGGCGCAACGCCTTCAACGTTACCGCTCGATACATGGCGCCGGTGTCCAGGTAGATAAAGCCCAATTTTTTTGCCACCAGCCGAGCAGTGGTGCTTTTGCCGGAGCCTGCAGGCCCATCAATGGCAATGACCGCGATTTTCTCATGTGTCATAAGCCTTGCTTCCGATCCTTTTGAGGCGGTTGATTTCCGCCGGCGTCAATAATCGCCATTGTCCGGGAGCCAGGCCGCGCACCGTGAGCGTGGCAAATTGCACACGTGCCAGTCGCAGAACATGATAGCCCAGGCTTGCCAGCATTCGGCGAATCTGCCGTTTGCGTCCCTCGTGAATGGCCATGGTCAGCCGCCGACGATTTCGTGGCGATACCTGCACCTCACAGGGGCTGGTCATACCATCCTCCAGCAAAACGCCCGCCTGGAGTTGTTGTACATGCGCCTTGGTGATAGGCGTATCCAGTTCCAGGCGATAAATTTTGTCGATCTCAAATTTGGGATGGGTCAATTGATACGCCAATTGACCATCATTGGTCATCAACAACACCCCCGTCGTATCCTTATCCAATCGCCCCACCGGAACCACCTGATAGGTTTCTGGAATCAAACTCATGACGGTTCGGCGGCCCCGCTCATCACTGACCGTGGTGATATAGCCGGCAGGTTTATGGAGCAGGATATACACCATGTCTGATCTGGGTGCAACTTTGTGACCATCTACGGTGACAACATCATGGGCTTCATCGACCGATTGGCCGAGGGATGTGACCACCTGGTTGTTGATGGCGACTCGGCCACTACGAATCAGCAGGTCGCATTTACGCCGTGCGGCCAGACCGCATCGGGATAGGTATTTATTCAATCGTATCGCCATCGGGTTCGGGTTCATCCAGGGCTGAGATCTCTTCCACGATATTGCCATCCGCCCCCTCGCTGGCAAAGGGCAATTCGGCCTGGGTGCTGCCCAGCAGTTCCTCGATCTCCCTCGGTTTGGGAAGATCGGCAATATCATTGATGCCAAAATAGCGAAGGAATTCCGGCGTCGTACGATAGAGCAATGCTCGGCCGATGGCAGTGGATCGACCAGAAATCTGGATCAGGTTTCGTTCCAGCAGATTTTTGACCACACCATCGGAGTTGACCCCGCGAATGGCATCAATTTCGGGACGGCTGATGGGCTGTTTGAAGGCAATTATCGCCAATGCCTCCAGAGCCGCCCGAGAAAGCCGCGATTTGGTGCGGCCTTTATAATACATCTTCACATAGTTGCTGAACTCTGGCCGGGTGACCAATTGAAAGCCGCCAGCAATCCGCACGATTTTGAACGCATGCTGATTCTGTTCATACTCGGCATTAAGTTCATCCACCACTCGCTGGACATCAGCAGGTTCGAGTTCTTCGATGACATGCCGGATGCGGCTGTCCGGGACCGGCGCATCGGCCGCAAAGATCAAGGCTTCGATAATCCGCTTTATTTCACTTAATTCAATCACGCTTCCTCGCTATCCAGATCTCCCCAAACGTGTTCGATTGGCGAGCGGTTATTTCGCCCTGGCGAATCAATTCCAGCATGGCCATAAACGTCACCACGATGACAATTTTGTCCTGCAGATGCGCAATCAGATCAAAAAACGATATTTGCCTGGCCCGGGCCAGGGTGTTCAAAATGTACTCGATCTGCTCTTCGATGCTGATCTGGATCACCTCGACATGATGATATGTTTCCTTGGGCAGACGATCGATGACTTGTTTGAACGCGCTGATCAATGAAAACAGCGTCAACTCTTCCGTCAGCTCCACCGAAGTTTCGGTCTCTAATTCCTGCTCAACAAAAGAGCCCCGCGGAAACAGACCGCTCTGCTGCTCCTCGTACTCCGACAGCTTGAACGCCAGCTCTTTGAATCGCTTGTATTCCAGCAGCCGGGTGACCAATTCCAATCGCGGATCGGGCCCTTCCTCTTCTTCAGGCTGAGGCCGCGGGAGCAGCATCTTCGCTTTAATGCGAATCAATGTCGCCGCCAATAGGATGAACTCACTGGCACTTTCCAGATCGAGCAGCTTGATAATTTCGACATATTCCAGATATTGACGGGTGATTTCAGCAATGGGTATATCGTAGATGTCAACTTCGTTTTTTTTGATCAAAAACAACAGGAGGTCCAGCGGTCCTTCAAAATTTTGAAGCTTAACTCGATACGCCATGCTTATCCAAGTTTCATTACTCGATGTACCTCGTCCATGGTTTGGGCTGCCACTTTTCGGGCTGCCGCATTGCCCCGCGCGATAATATCTCTAATTTCATCCACGTGGCCCTCAAAGTAGCGCCGTTTCTCGCGAAACGGTTCCAGGTAGGACGCCAATTTTGTAGCCAGATTTTTCTTGCAGGCCACACACCCCAATGCGCCGCTGCGACAATCGCGTTCGATCTCAGGCACTTCGCCGGAATTAAATTTCTGATGATAGGTAAACACATTACAGATTTCCGGACGCCCGGGATCACCCAGGCGGATTTTCTGGGGATCAGTAATCGCTCGTTTGACCTTCTCCAGAATCGCAGCCGGTTCATCGGATAACAAAATCGTATTCCCCAATGATTTGCTCATCTTGCGGCCATCCAGCCCAGGCAGGCGACTGAATTCGGTCACTTTGCCATTGGGGATCACAAACACCTCGCCATAGGTGCTATTGAACCGCCGCGCGATCTCCCGCGTTAATTCGATGTGCGGCAATTGATCTTCACCCACCGGCACGAGATGCGCCTTGTAAACCAGAATATCAGCGGCCTGCAGCACTGGATAGCCCAGATGTCCATAGGCCATGTTATTTTCCAGGCCGAGGTCTTTCGCCTGCTCTTTGACCGTGGGATTGCGTTCTAACCGGGGCACCGTTACCAGCATCGAAAACAACAAAAACAATTCGGCATGTTCCTTGATCTGTGATTGCACAAAGATCGGGCTGATATTGGGATCGATCCCGGCACTGAGCCAATCGATGACCATGTCAATGGTATTGGCCTCAATGCTCGACGTATCCAGATTCGTCGTCAACAAATGCCAATCGGCGATGAGATGAAAATTTTCATACTCACCCTGCAATTGCACCCAATTTTCCAATGCGCCCACATAGTTGCCCAGGTGCAGTTTGCCGGTTGGGCGCATTCCGCTTAAAATCCGTTTCTTCATGTAGACCCTTTCATCCACTTACTATCTAGAGAGCCACCCCACCTCAGGAGCTGTCGTCGATTAGCGAACCGATTTCCCCCGAAACATGTTGATAGCTATCTCCTATTCAATTGAACCGACGAATTGATTATTGCATATATAAATATGGCGCCCAGCGACTGTCGATATTGCCGACAAAGTAACGAATGAAGAAAATATAATTCGGTCGCTGCGGCTTTCGGGCCAATTTCATTTTTGCCTCTTCGGGCGTGCGATTGCCTTTTTTATTGTTGCATCTGACGCAGGCACACACGAGATTTTCCCAGGTATCCTCGCCCCCGCGATCACGGGGGATAACATGATCGATGGTTACCGGCCCATTGCGATGACCGCAATACTGACATTGATGGTTATCGCGCTTAATAATATTTTTGCGGGACAAAATAATTCGCTTCCGCGGCACGTTGATGTATCTCGTCAGCCGCACAATGCTGGGCAATGGCATGCTGCTGCGGACAGAGTGCACCAATGCATTGTTCTTTTCGATTAGTTCGGCTTTGCCGAGATAAAGCAAGATAATCGCTTTTTTGGCATTGGTTACGGTCATCGGCTCATAATTTTGATTGAGCACCAATACGTGTGACTCTAACATGGCACATCACAAGGCTAAATGCTGAGTGTCTATCTTCTAAAAATTTGCAGCAAATTTACGATAAAAATTATTAATAGTCAAGCGAATTCTAATTATGGAGTTAAGTAATTGCTGCATGCAGGGAAGTTAGGGGTACATAATTCCCGCTGCCTCATGCGGCCGCACGGTTAATTTTAAGGTCACCATCATTGCAGTAATTGATGTGTCCGCCACCTCGCCCTTCGTCATAGCTGACATACAGCTAAAATTTTTCCGCCTCGTCAATCAACATAATCGGAATATCGTCCTTGATGTGATATTTCAAGCGGCACGCATGGCAAATCAATTGATCATTTTTCTGATCGTATTCCAGCTCGCCCTTGCATTGGGGACAGGCCAGAATTTCTAATAGCTCCTTGCTCAACATATTACAAGCTCCCAATTTTTTCAGGTTATTCCACTGACTCGTTCCAGAATCCCATTTTGCCAAATTTTTCAATCCGATTTCGAATGAGGGTCTCGGGCGGAATATCTTTGATCGCCGCGAGTTCGGTTAAGATTGTTTTTTTCAAAATTTCCGCCGCCGCGTCGAAGTCCTTGTGGGCCCCTCCCGGCGGTTCCTCGATGATCGCATCCAGGACGTTCATTTCCAGTAGATCTTTGGCTGTCACTTTCATGGCTTCAGCAGCCAGATCGGCTTTGGCCCGATCACGCCAGAGGATGGCCGCGCAGCCTTCCGGCGAGATCACCGAATACCACGTATTCTCCATCATTAGCAATCGATCGCCCACACCGATGCCCAGGGCACCGCCGCTGGCCCCTTCGCCAATGACAATGATCAGAATCGGTACCGGCAGATGCGACATTTCAAACAGGTTGCGGGCAATGGCCTCCGCCTGGCCGCGCTCCTCGGCTCCGATGCCAGGGTAGGCGCCCGGCGTGTCAATCAGCGAGATAATTGGGCGTTTGAATTTGGCACCCAATTTCATTACTCTCAGCGCCTTCCGGTAGCCCTCCGGATGCGGCATGCCAAAATTGCGATAAAGTTTTTCTTTGGTGGAACGTCCCTTTTGATGACCCACGATCACCACTTGCTCGTTTTCGATGCGGCCAACACCAGCGACAATCGCCGGATCGTCGCGAAAGGCACGATCGCCGTGGAATTCGATGAAGTCACTGCAAATGCGCTGGATGTAATCCAGCGTATAGGGTCGTTGAGGATGTCGGGCCAGGAGCACGCGTTGCCACCGAGTCAATTTCGCATAGATCTCCTTGCCCATCTTCTGGGCCTTTTCCTCCAGCCGGGCGATCTCCTGCGTCATCTCTACATCGTGATGGCGTGCATAGTCTTTCATCTCCTGAATCTTGTCTTCCAATTCGACCAGGGGACGTTCAAAGTCCAGTGCGAACTTTTCCATTGAAAACAAACCTCGTCTTTGTATTACCAAAAGCAGATCACAATTGCAAAAAATGATGCGTCAGATTTTGAATAGTGATCTGATCATGATTTCAATGTCCAGTAGCAGCGAATAGTTCTTCAAATAATACAAATCGTACCGCTCCCGATCGGCTGGGGTGAGCACCTGGGCGCGATTGATCTGAGCCAGGCCTGTTAGCCCTGGCTTTAAATTCACCCGCGGCCTCGAACCTTCACCGCTATGGCCGTCAGGTTCAGCAATTTCTGAACCAACCAGGCTCAACTGGCCCGACAACACGGACCAGAACCGAGGCAATCGTTGCTGCCACGGAGATAGATTTTTGCCGATAAATTCCAGTATCGTGACTGGTGTGGAATTAATGTCCCATAACTGACGGCGTTGTAGCCGCGCCTTTTTGCGCAGCCAGAGATCGATCACCACAGGTAGCATGAACAAGGAAACCAATGCCGCGACAACCAGATCAAATGCTCTTTTGAAAAAGATGTTTACGGGTCGATTCAGCGGGTAGTCAATGTCCATTAGCGGCAGATCACCGATGTATTCTACCGATGCCTTGCCAATGATCACATCCATGCTGCTCGGGATCAATTTAAAATTCACGCGGCCTTTTGGGCTGTGAGCGATGACGTGCAAAATCTGATCATAGGAAATCTGCTCTGTCGAAAAGATGATCTCCTGAGCGCCGGTCTGGCGGATGATCTGGTCCAATTGCCCCATTTGCCCAAGCACCAAAACCGAAGCCATTCCATTGTCCCGCTTATCGCCGTCGGGAATTACCAACCCACAAATTTCATATCCGGCTTCCAGATTGGCCATCAGTCGAGTAGCGATCGCCTGCCCCAAATTTAGCGGGGCCACGATCACGGCGCGACGTCCCAATAGATTTTTTTGCAGCACGTGCTGAAACGGAAATATCCGCAACCGTGCCAGAACTTTTAGCAGCAGGCGCCAACCGCCCAGCAGCAACACATTGAGCAAACCAGCAATCAGCACCACGGCCCGAGAAAAGGCGTACTGATTAAAAAAAAAGGTCAATGACGTATTCACCGTCAAGCCAACCACAACGCCATAGATAGCCCTTGCAGCCGAGTAGTTACGCAGGCGATAACTATTGGCTAAAATCAGGCTCACCAACCAGATTGCGGAATAAACGATCATGACGATCAAGTAGGCGCGCAAGTGGATGAGATTCCCAAATCGAATCCAAATTCCCAGCACAATGGCCAAATTCAACAGCACATAGTCCAACAGTCCCGGCAGCATTCTGCTAACAATCTGCGCAAGGAAGGTCAAGCCTGCGCGCAGCCAGATACCGCCTACCAGAAACCACTGAGGGATGTGGAAATAGCGATTGTGATAGTGCTTTTCCACGAACAGCTTCATCGCCCGGTAGAACTCAATCATGAGATCGCGGTGGCTCTTCTTAGAGCTCTCCCCTTTGAAATGGATGATCTTGGTAGTTGGGACATAATAGATTTTCCACCCAGCCTCTCGCACCCGAAAGCACCAATCCAGGTCTTCGCCGTACATAAAAAATGCTTCATCCAAAAAGCCCACGTCGTTGAGCACCTGGCGACGGAAAAACATGAACGAGCCGGAGATCGCTTCTACTTCATCAATGGCATTGGGGTCGCGATAGGTCAGATTGTAGCTCCCGAACAGCCTGCTGCGTGGGAATAGACGACTCAAACCGCTGATTTTGGTGAATGCAACCCAGGGCGTGGGGAAGCTACGGCGACATGCCAGTTGCAGGCTGCCGTCAGGGTTCAATATCTTGCACCCTACCATGCCACAATCGGCATGATGCTGAAAAAAATCAATGATGACAGAGAACGTATCTTCCTGAACGATGGTATCAGGATTGATCAACAAAATATATTCGCCGCTTGCCTGCCGCAATGCCTGATTATTGGCCGCGGCAAAGCCTCTATTTTCTGCGTTGACAATTAGCTGGACGTCCGGAAATTTTTGTCGGATGGCCTGGACACTGCCATCGGTGGAGGCATTGTCGACCACAAAAATTTCGTATTGCCAGCCAGTACAGGATTTTTTTATCGAAGCAATGGCCTGCTCGAGAAATTCCTTGACATTATAGTTAACAATGATGATCGTTATGTCCATCGCCAAACAGCCATTACTCGTTCCTTCAGTTCCAAATAAAACGGAAACAAACATAAGAAAATTTTATTAAATTGTCAAGGTTTAAAATTGAGCGGTACAAATTTTAACAATTATCCGATCAGGCTTTCAGCGGCGAACCATCTCAATTGTTATTGACCTGAATGATTTTTGCCGCCAGATCCCAATCTGCCAGCCTAACAAAAAGTACCTGGTAACAAATGGATAGCTCAGTTTTATAATTTATAATCGAAGCTCCATAACCATGTTATCCAATCAAGCCGGTAATCTATAACATTGTGGCTTCAAAACTTTGGGGGACACAAATGTTTTATGTTGAAAAGCGCAGGCTAAAGAAGCTCGTGAGCCTGACTCATTTATGATATTTGCTGCCCTTGAGAATCGTGAAACTGCGATAAAGCTGTTCCAGCAAAATCAAGCGCGTCATCTCGTGGGTAAATGTCATGCGGGACAGGCTGAGTCGATGCGTTGCAGCCAGCCGAACTTTTTCATCCAGACCCAGGGCGCCGCCGATAATAAAGGTCATTTCGCTCTGGCCGGAATTCATCGCCTCCTGGAGAAAACGGGCGAATTCCTCCGATGACAACGGTTTGCCACTGGTATCGAGCGCCACAACGTACCCGCGTCGTGGCCACTGTTCCAATATCCGGGCTCCTTCTTTTTCCCGGATCATATCACCAGTTTTGCCAGCAGTGCCTTTTTCTTCTCTAACGATGACCCATTCTAACTGGCAGAATGGCGCCAGGCGTTCTTGATAGAATTGTTCGCCTTGTTGCAAAAATTGTTCGCGGGTCTTGCCCACGACCATGAACCTGATGCGCATCATCTATTGCTCACCATCTGTAGCTTGAAAGTGCCAGGGATATTACAGGACCTCGGTCTTGCCATTAGCGACTGTTGCCCCTCCTGCCAGGGAACTCATTTATGCCGATAATAGTTCTTGAATTACCTTTTGCTTCTATTCATAGACAATTTTTCATAAGGAGCTATTCCATGTCGAAATTCAATCAATCGGCGTCTTATCTGCTGATAACTCTGGCACTCATTTTTTTGATTTCACCAGTGGGCCTAACCCAACTGCCCACCCGGGATGCTGACATTTCAGCCGCAGCTAAATTTCTGCTGGTCGCCTCGGGCATGAATTTTCCCGAGGGCCCGGCCTGGAACGGCGACCAGGCGTTGTTTGTTTCCAACTGCTATGGCGGTTGGATCAGCAAAATCGAAGGGGCATCGAGCACCGTCTTTTTAGCGGCGAGCAATGATCCCTTTACCTTCGAAAAAACCAACGGTCTGACGTTCTTCAAAGATGGCAGTCTCTTCGCCTGCGATTTCGGCCGCGGCGCAATCCTACGCATTCAGCCTGATGGAAAAAGCGCGATCTATGCCGACGGCTACCAGGGCAAGCGCTTCAATCGACCGAACGATCTGGCGTTTGATCCGCACGGCAATCTCTATTTCACCGATCCCAATGCTTATCGCACCACCAATCCCGATGGGGTGATCTATCGCGTGGATGGCCAAACGAGACAAGTCACCCCAGCCGCGAAGAATCTGGCGTTTCCCAATGGCCTGGCATTTTCAGCGGACGGCAGTTATCTGTACGTTTGCGAATCGGCCCGGCAGCAGATTTTCCGTTTCCGCGTGTCTGCAGACGGCACGTTGAGCCACAAAGAGCTATTCATCAGCCTACCCGGCGGGGATCCCGATGGCATCAATTTTGACCGTGAGGGCAATCTCTATGTCGCTCATTTCGGCGGCGGTGCTATCTATGTGATTGCGGCCAATCGAACCATTAAAGCCAAGCTACCAGCGCCGGGCAAAAAGCCCAGCAATGTCGAATTTGGTGGCCCGGACTTGCGAACGCTTTATATTACCGAAGTGGAGACCAATGCCGTTTACCAGATGCAAGTTGAGATTCCCGGGCTGCCGTTATTCTGTAGAGCCATGCCCGCTCGTGAATGACCTTTTTTTAATGGTTGGCTTTGTTTGACAACCGCCAATCTGGAATCTTCCTGCAAGCCAGTTAGTGGCCGATGGGGGTCTGGCATAATATATTCGTTGATATTCAAATCCTGCAGCCAAGCTGTTTCTTGATCGATTTGAACGCCGTGGCCATTAAAGCGACGCCAGCCCCTCAACGGGAAGTATGCAATTTTCATTCATTCTATCAGCATTGCGGCCGGCCGTGCTTCCTGGCGCGAAAAACAGCTCAATATGATGCCCTTGTCCGGCTAACACATAACCACAAGCTTTTGAAACTGTATCCAGGTATTAAAATAAAAGAGCCTCAACAGATGTAGCTGCTGAGGCTCAGTGGTTTCAGAGGACTCTTAGTTCGCTTTGACGGTTACATTTTTCGCTTGTAAACCTTTGTCAGTCTGTTCGATTTCGAATTCGACCTGTTCGCCCTGCTTTAACGATTTGTAGCCGGTTCCGATGATCGATTTGTAATGAACAAACACATCATCGCCAGAGTCTCGCTTGATGAAGCCGTAGCCTTTTGAAGCGTTGAACCACTTCACCGTTCCTTGTTCCATGAAATAATCCCTTTTGATTAACCCGTATGACTACGTGAGCAACACTTTGCTTTCCACCGACGTTGTTGTCTGCCCTGCCGACGGGTAATGCCAACAAATATGATGGAATACCGCAAAATTGCCACAACACCAATTGCAGCTTAAAATATAATTATTTTTTTTTGAAAGTCAAGTTTTTTGTAAGGTTTTCTAAAAATAAATCTGCCGCAAATGGCGATGGTTATGACGGCTAATAGTCATTTCAGGATGGTATGTCCTGGAATGGTATTGGCCCGGCATCGGATGCAGAGCAATTCACCTCCACCTGGGCGGCTGTCTTTGCGCCGGGAATCGCGGTATGGCAGGCCGGGTGCGAAATACAAAACCGCAAGCTCACCTGAGCCATAGTTTGATCCGGATAGCGCTCAAACAACGGCTGTAGCCGATCTAATTGGGTCAGGTATTGATCCAATTTTTCCGGAGATAAATTGAAGCGGCGATGATCCCCTTCCTCGAATCGGCTCTGGCGATTGAATTTTCCAGTTAACAGACCAAAGAGCAAGGGAATGCGAACAATCACGCCAAGGCCATATTGTTGCGCTTTCGGCAATAGCTCCTTTTCAGCATCCCGCTCCAGGAGATTATAGCGCACCTGAATGCAGTCAATTACCTCGTGATAGCGATCCAGGAGAAACGCCTGTTCTATTTCTCTGAATGACTGTACGCTCCAACCTGCATATTTAATTTTACCCTGAGCTTTGAGCAACCGCAACGCCTCCCAGGGATCATCCCGCTGCAACTTTTCGGTGTCAGGACTATGAAGCTGCAGAATATCGAGCGCATCCAGTTGCAGACGCTTCAGGCTTTGCTCCGCAGCCCAGATGATATAATCACGATCGGCATTTTGGCGGATAGGACCGTAGCCTCGATCATCCTCGGCTGACGAGTGATAGAAATCGTTGCCAGCTTTGGTGGCAATAATTACCTTCCCTTTGCCTCGCTCTTTAATGACCGAGGCGATCAATTCCTCGGAATGACCAAAGCCATAGACATCGGCCGTATCGATCAACGTGACGCCAAGGTCCAATGCCCGGTGCAGGGCGGCCCTGGATTCCTGATCATCGGTTGGCCCCCAGTTCATCCCGCCGATAGCCCAGGCTCCAAAGCCAATGGTGGATACTACCGGCCCACGTAGGCCCAGTCGCTTGTATTGCATTCTTGATTCCTCCTGCGTTGTAAATTCGTTTCGGCTGCAATCTATCACCTTTATTCTTAAAATGCAAGCGAAGAATGACCCCAGGATGAATTCATTTTCTTGCTTGCTACGAAGTGGCCTCTTTGCACTTCGCAATGAAGATACCCAGTTCTGCTTCCAACACCTTTCGATTCTGAGTGCAGATCAATCCAGGTTGAATTGGTTACAAGGAGGAGGCCAATACATTCCTTCACAACCAGAGCATTAAAGAATCGACATCGTCATTGCTGCAGACATTCCATTCGTACTGGATTGAAAATTCAATCTCTCAAAATTTGTTTCTGAGGTCTTTCGTTTTTGATTGCATATGACCGCCGCTTGTTGGCAGAATTTCCAATAAAATCGCTTGCGGATTTCAAATTAATTTCATAAGTTAAAGATATGGAACCACGATTGATTGTACATGGCGGCGCCTGGAGCATTCCCGATGAATTCGAGGCAGATCATGTGCGAGGGGTCTTCCAGGCCGTGGCCGTTGCTTATCCTCTTTTGTTGAACGGCAGCAGTGCACTGACGGCGGTGGAAGCTGCCGTAAAAATTATGGAGGCCGATCCAACCTTCGACGCCGGCAAAGGCGCGTTTCTCAATGCCATTGGCGAAATCGAACTCGATGCGATGATCATGGACGGCAGTTCCCTACAATTTGGTGCTGTGGCTGCAGTGAAAAATATTTTACACCCGGTCACCTTAGCCCGGCTGGTGATGGAAAAGACCGAACACTGCTTTCTGGTCGGCGCCGGGGCCCAGCGATTCGCTCATCAAATGGGATTGCCGGAATTGGATCCGCGGGAGTTGCTAACCGACCGGGAGTTGGCTTACTATGAAGCAATCAAGGCCGACCCCCATTTCACCACTCGTCAGCCATTTGAACCTGTGCCGGATGGAACTGTGGGAGCAGTGGCGCTGGATCGCACTGGCCATCTGGCCGCGGCAACATCGACCGGAGGCACGCCACGCAAGCTGCCTGGAAGGGTTGGTGATTCGCCATTGGTCGGCGCTGGAGCGTATGCGGACGATGCGCGCGGTGCGGTTTCGGCTACAGGTTGGGGAGAATCAATTATGAAAGTGCTGCTGAGTAAAACAGCTTGCGATCTGCTCGAAACGCATGAGGCGCCAGCCGCAGCCCGAATGGCAGTAGCGCTGCTGGAGCGCCGAGTGCAAGGCTGGGGTGGGCTGATTCTGATTGATCAGAGGGGCAACTATGGATTCGATCATAATACGACCAAAATGGCCTTTGCATATGCCGAATCCAATGGCGAAATTGTCGCCCGCATCCGAAAATAGCCCGTCGCGTTGACCGCTCCGAGCGATAGACTTTTGAAACAATCTGATAGTTCAACAAAACGACACCCCACCATTGGTGACATGCGATGAGCCGTTCCGGTCACAGGAGTCGTTTCGTGGTTCAAATTCATGGGTCGAAATCATGGGAGATTGGTCATGCTCATAAACAAGATCGTTGTCTTTTTTTGCCTCGTGTGGCTGGGAGTCGCTGTGGCCAGCAGTCAGGAGATCAAAATTCAAGGACAAGTTCTGGATCGGAACACGCATCGCCCCATTGCTTATGCCAACATCTACCTCAAAGATACCCAGATCGGCACCACCAGTGATTTTGCAGGAAGATTTTCGCTGGTAATCGGCCAACCCTCCTCCCAGATGATCCTCATCTTGCAACATATCAATTACGATCGACAGGAAATCAGGCTATTCGACGCGCAGATGATGCGCACATTTTATCTGCAACCTCGAGTGATCCCCTTGCCAGAAGTTCGGGTGGAAGCCAGCAGCGAGCGCCTGGCCATCGAGAAGGATCTGCCCCAGACCGTATCCGTGATGAAAGCGAATACATTTGACATCCGCGGCTATGTGGATGCCGGCGATTTGCTGCGCATGGATCAGAGCGTACAGGTAGAGGAAGATCTGAGCGGCCGCAAGATGGTTTCGTTGCGCGGCGGAAATCCGGAGGATGTCGTCGTTCTGTACAACGGCGTTAAGATGAATAGCGAGTACAACAATTTATTCGACCTTTCGCTGATCGATCTGGAAGATGTCGAACGATTCGAACTGATCAAGGGCAGCAATTCGGTGCTCTATGGTGCCGAAGCGTTTTCTGGCGTGATCAACATTGTTCCCAGGATTCAGCAGGATTATGCCATTCGCTTCCAGCAGCGAATGGGCACGTATGATTCTGGGAATTGGGGGCTGCATCTGTATCAACAGTGGCGGCGACTTCATGGCTCCTATCAAATCCGTGAGGGTGGGGCTGAGCGCCAATTTATGGATGAAAATAACAGTGCTGGCGTTTTGCAAAATCGCTCATCGCATCACACCGCCAATATCGAATATGAGATTCCTGAACCAAACCGCGGCTTGCCCAAAACTACGGTGGGCATCATGTATCTTTATTCGAAGATGGATTACCAGAAAAACGCCCTCCGAGATGATGAGTCGTTGTCCAACTCCAGCCAGATCGTCGGCGCACGGCTTTCTGGCGAATTATTTCGGCTGAAGCATATCAACCTGGCTATTTCCCAGCGCTGGCTAAAGGAGTCATTACTGGCATCCAGCGAATGGAGTTTTGTAGACCGGGAGGTGGACGATCGGGCGCTCAATCTGCATGTCGAAAAATCATTTCGGTGGAACAAGCTGGAGCTATTATTGGCCTATCAGTTGGAACAGGCATCATTGGATTTTGATGACGGCCGCAATCGCTTCCAAAACTCGACGGTGGCAACCGACCGCGCTCACCTGGCACGCACCCGACAGGGCTTGGTTTCGGTTCTAAAACTGCACGCACCTACCGGGTCGGATATACTCAAGACAATCGATTTTGATGTTAGCGTTCGCCGCGACCTGGTGCAGGATGAATACACCAATTGGGAATTAGGCAAAATGTACGGCCTGATGGCCACTGGCAATCGCTGGGATCGCACAATGATGAAATTTGCTTCGTATTTTTCTGGCTACCATCAGCATTTTGCATTCGACATTTTTATGAATATTGGCAGCAATTTCAAAGTGCCGACGCTATCTCAAATTATCAGTGCCCAGGCCTATTCCTCTGCTGGTGTTTTGAAATTGGAGAAAAATCACAGCGTGGAAATCGGAGCGCTGCTAAAACGGGATATACGCGATCATCCGATCATTTACGGCTGGCAGTTATCGGGCAACTATATGAAAATGCATTATGACAATAAACTTCGCTCATATTACTTTGTGGGTATTCCGTATGCCTATTTCGATAATGTTCCTATTGCCAGTATTTCGGGTTTTGAAACCAGGGCCACAACGTTCTTTCTGAAAAAGAAAATGACGATAGAACTGGGGCTTTCATCCTATTCGATATCAGATAAATCCGCGTTTCCCTTCAAGTATGATTACAAACAGATTGTCAACTGGCAAATCGATCATGCCGGCTATTCGTTCCAATTCCACTGGTTCACAGAGGGCGAGCAGATCGGTTGGATTCGCCAGTATTCCGGTCGCTTCGTCCAGGTTATTCTGCCCGAATTCTCCAATATCGATATGCATTTTGGCAAAACATTTTCTGTCGGGCGCCTCAAACTATTCGGCAACATCAGCCTGCGCAATTTGTTGAGCGATGAATTTGAACTGGAAGGATTAGCGCTGCGAGATCGGCGTTACTATGTGACCGTGGGCGCACAGTATTAGTGGCTTATGGCCCAATGGAAAAATGGTTATATCCCAAAGGAACCAGGTCACTGACAATTCTTTGAATTCCAAGCACAACAAGATCAAATTCATTCATATTCTACCATAATAGGAGTTGGTCCATGCTGAACAGAAGTGCGCTGACATTATTTTTACTCATGTGCTGGATTCCGCTGGGTTGCACCAAAAATCCATTCGACAGCGATCGGCTGGCGAATTCGAAAAATGTCATCAGCGGCGAGATCAAACTGGCCGATGGTGTGCAACCCGATAGCATCTATGTTTGGCTGGAAGGATTGGATGTGGGCGGCTGGACCGATCGTACCGGTCGCTTCGAGATCAGGCTGCCATCGGCGAGTTCCCGGCCTGAAGCCAGTTTGACCGGCGTTTTTAAGCTGTACTTTTACCTAGCCAATTATGGTCTTGATTCGGCCGAAGTGGTGCTGCGCCAGGGCCGGGTGGAATTTGGTCATGGCGATATTACCTCCGAAGGCCAACTGAGAGAACGCGCCTATCTGAAACGCATCCTGAATGTCCGCACCACCATCATCCCCCAACTCTTTCCAGAATTTTCAGCCGATACCGCCGCAACTATCGAAGGGCAAACGCTCCGAATCGAGCTGGCGGTGCAGGCGGTGACCACTCCAGTAACTGTCGAATATCCCAACTGCTCGCGCGGGCCGGTAGCCATTTTATTTATTCAGCCAAGCGACGCCGGCGCGTCATCTCTGAAAATTCTGGATATCGACGGTACGGCCAGTCATGCCGAACCCATTGCTGAAACCATCTATTCAACTCAGAAACTTTTTATTACCTATTGTTACCTTCGAGTCGGGCAACTGGCATCAGGGAATTACAAGATCATTCCCTATTTCTACATTCGCCAGAGAGGTCTTCCAGCGGCTTTATTGCAAAGTTTAGGCGCCAATGTCTTGCAGCCGGAGCCTGACTTCTTAAAAATACCGATGAAACGCGATGGTGGCGATTTTAGAGTGCGATAATGCGATTAATGACCGTTCACCGTCGGGAGGAGGTGCCTCAATGAAAACATTTTTTAACCGAATTTACCGACCCCTGGGATGTGCATTCGTGATCATGTGGCTTGCATGCACCCATAATCCGTTCGACAGCACGGAAATTTCGATTCCCCGGCGAACGATTTTCGGCACGGTTCAATTAAGTGATCGCGGCCAACCTGACGGCGTCTTTGTCTGGTTGGAAGGTTTCGATCTGGGAACCTTCACGGATGCCAACGGCTATTTTGCCATTACGCTGCCAATTACCAACCACCAAGCCGGCAGCGAATTAACCGGAAGTTTTCAAATTTTTTTCTTTCTGGCCAATTATCGAATTGCCACAGCCACCATCGTCTTGCGCCGTGGGGAGCTGGATTTTCAACATAGTGATTTTCAGGAAAATGGTGCCCTCCGAGATCCCATTTATCTCAGGAAGTATCTGGATATTCAGACCACGGTGGCACCAGCCGAGGTCTATCAGGAGCGAGATACCAACCTATCCGTGGAACTTATCTTGCAAGCACTGGAAGACACCGTGTTTGTTCAATACCCGGACAAAGCGCAGGGTCCTCTGGCGGTAGTCATCGTGAAAAGCAGCCAGGACAACTCTTCATTTGTTTGGGAAATCAACGATCGGGCCACCATCGCAGCCACGGTGACCGATACGATTACTATTATCCCCAAAGCGTGGTCGGCAGCGCTATCGTTGCGTGCCGGGCGATTGGAACGGGGGCAATATCAGATCGTGCCCTATTTTTTGATTCATCCTGCGGTGGCGCCGCCCGGGGCTATGTTAGCCAGGCTCGGTCAGAATATCATGAGGCCGGGAGTGGATTTTTTGAAGCTGCCGATCAAGCGAAATGGTGGAAATTTTGAGGTGAAAGGGGCGGATTAGGAGGGGATGGGATATAGGGTATAGGGTATAGGGTATAGGGTATAATGGTATAGGGTATAGGGGATATGGGAATTGGAGAAATTTGGTTTGCGAAATTGATAGTTCACTGTGATTTCAAGAATTCTTTTTTGAATCGGAGTTGATAGTTCGCTCCTGGCTGCAATTTATTCAATTCATAAATTCCCTGGCCGATATCTTTGAACGAAATCATCTGGCCACTCACGTCGGTAATGCTTTTCAGACGAAGCCCCTCAACGACCAGCAACAATTGATTGTTGTCGGAACAGAGCAATGTTGCCCGCTCTTTATCTTGGAACACTAATATTCCCTTTCCGCCGGGCAGTGACTCCATTAATAGTTCATTTTTTTTATTGCGGATCTGCCAATGCCCATAGTCCACAAAGGTGAGCTGTCCGCTGGTGGGTGACTGTTGATAAAGTCGCAACAGTTGGACCAGCATTAAGCGGGTAGCGTCAGTAAGTTCCCCATCCCGCAGTCGGCTGAGATATTGAATGCACGGCACGCCGTAGATCGCGCTGGTGATGTAGTGGTAATCGATAATTTTAGCGGACATGTCGGCGGCATCCCCATTGATCAGCATGCCGGGCAATGCCTGTGTAATAATTCGGGCACGCTTTTCACGGGTGGTTTTATGATCCCAATCCTCATGCACACGCACCATGTCCTGAATTTCTCGAAAGCGCGGATCGATGGCCGTGCTGATAATTAGCGCCTCTGGATTGTACTTTTTCGCCAGCCGATAAAAGGTCTCCAGGTACCGGAATACTTCCCGAAAGCCCATCCCCTTGGCAGGATCGGCATATTTTGCGGCAGCGGGATCGCGCACCAGAAAGAGATAGTCCAGCTTCAGTCCATCGGCATTCAGCGCCTCCGGCCCATTGCCAAACAATATCTGACAGCATGAGTCCACATAGCTTTCAAATCTTGCGTGGGTGGCATCCACATATTCCCCATCCAGAACATTAAAGTTTGTGGCGATGGAATTGGCCTCCACTTTCCAGGCTTTCCAGAATAAGATTACCTTCAATCCCTGGTCATGGCAGCTATCGATTAATGCGCGCAATTCCCGAAAACGATTGGCGGGATGCGGATCGCCATAGGCGCGAGACCAATTGTCATCGATAATCAGGGTAAAGGTGGAGCATTGTAATGAAGCCTTCTGTTGTTGCACATAGTCCCGAACCCACTCGGTATTAAAACGGCTATGGTTGTAGGCAAGTTCTTGAATGGTCTGCTCACCCCAGGTTGAGACGAGCGGCTGTCGCCACCAGGCCGGTTCTGGAGAGCGACGGCTTTGACGGTCATTGCGCCGGGGCTCCTGCCTCAGGCATTGAGCAAAATCAGCCACCGCCTGCCAGGGAGATTGGTTGAAAGTAAAAACAAGCGCCGGGAATGGATACAATTCTTCAGACGGTGGGGACAATTTTCGCCAGGGCACATCGAGCCAGAGCGCATTGTCTTTGAAAGCAAAGATGGACGCATCGGGTAATTCTGCCAGCCCCACGCTGAACCAGCCCGCCGGCGTTTTGAACGACAGATTGAGCGGCGCTGGCGCAAACGCCCACTGCTGATCCCGGTCAATGCGAACATCCACCATCGGCGGGACATGGAAATAGTCATCGGGTTCCGGAGAAAAGTATTGTTCCCATTGCGAGGTATCAAAGCCCTGCTGCGCCCGACGCAGGAGAAAGACTCCCTGGGTCGCAACTGAGGGAATTGTGCTGTTCAATTGAATTTCGATGGCATCATCATGACAGGAGACTTTCGTCTGCTGCATGATTTGTCCATTGCGGCTCATGGTCAGATAAATCACCTTCTGCTTTATTTTCCATTCGTATTGACCGCCTGATGTAGCTTGAGCTGGAATTCCATTGAAGTAGACATCCAGAGGAAAACTGGAATAGAGCAGGCCCTGGCGATTTGAAAGACGCACCATGGCCGTGGCTTTATCCAGCAGCAGAATATAGCGATTGGCACGAACCGTAATATCTGTTTCAGTCTCAACTATATCCAGCCGACTCTTCAGCGGCTGGCCAGTCAAATTTCCGAAAAAATAAGCATCAGCCAGACATATCAAGCAGAGCCAGGAAAACAGACAAATGATTCCGATGAAATTCGATTTTCTCATAAATTTGCAGGGCTGTTTATTTCGAATCAATATTAGGGTGCGCCAATTTACAAAAATAATCCCT
>JAPDQM010000060.1:0-23477 GCA_034505795.1 Candidatus Zhuqueibacterota bacterium | reverse complement strand
GCTGCGGTTCAGAAAGCTCGTCAATCCGCTCAAGATGCTTTAGCCGAGCCGCGAGAGGGCACCATCCTCACGGTCATCAATGATTGGGCCAATTACATCGAAAAATCCGCCAAAAAGACCGAGGATTTTGTCGTGCTGCTGAAAAGCGGTTTGCAACGAGCCCGTCGCTCCCTAGCTGAAACCCCTAAGAAACTCGAGGTTTTGAAAAAAGCCGGCGTTGTGGATGCTGGTGCGCAGGGCTTTGTTCATATCCTGGAAGGCATTATCCATTTTATCGATAAGGGCAAAATTGAAAAAATAATTGATCAGCCAGTGGAGCCAGAATCTTCGGTAGGTATCGAAGCCCCAAAGGAAGTTGATTCGGATATCCAATTTCGTTATTGCACCGAGTGCATGGTAACCGCCAATGCTATCAACCATGCGCTGCTCAAAAAGGCCCTGCGGCCGCTGGGCAATTCTCTCATTGTAGCTGGCAGTGCCACGCGAGTGCGGGTTCATGTGCATACCAATTCGCCCGAAGCGGTTTTTGAGGCGATTGGACGATATGGCGAAATTTCAGAACGCAAGATAGACGATATGGTCAAACAGCACCAACACCTATATTCAAAAGCTCAAACGGGTGGTATAGGCATTGTAACGGATTCTTCCTGTGATTTGCCTTATCAATTTATTAAAGAAAATCATATTCACATTATTCCTCTTAAATTGATTTTTGGCGATCAGACCTATCTGGACAAAGTGAATATCTCACCGATGGAATTTTACGATAAATTGCTCACCTCGCCGCATCACCCTTCCACCTCTCAACCGGCCATAGCCGATGTCTTAAAGGTGTATGAAGAGGTGCTTCCGCAATACGAATCCATTTTATCCATACATCTGCCACGGGTGGTCAGCGGTACATTTCAGACCATAGAGCGAGCCGCTGCAATGACCAAGAGCGGAAAAATCACCTGCATCGATGGCAAGGGCATCTCTGGTGCTTTGGGTTTGGTGGTAATGGAGGCAGTCGACGCGATCAAGGCCGGCCTATCAGTGGATCAGGTGAAAGAGCGAGTACAACGTGCCACTGAAAATATCAAAATTTTTATTATGCTGCCAACCTTAAAATATCTGGTCAGAGGCGGCCGGGTGAGCAAACCAAAGGGGCTCATCGGAAAATTGCTGGGTTTGAAGCCTATTGTTTCATTCGATCCCGATGGTCGGGTGTTTTTAGCGGCCAAAGCAATTGGGGAACAAGCCGCCATGAAAAAAACCTTAAAAATGGCCCAGGAATATTGTCGGCAATTTCAGCGGCTAAAATTCATTGTAGCGCACGCCAATGCCTATGCTCGTGCCAATTGGTATGTAGCACAGTTAAAGAAGATTTTCCACATAAAGGATGACATTCCCATTGTTGACGCGGCGCCGGTGCTCGGCGTTCACTCCGGCCCTGGCACCGCAGGCTTTGCGGTAATCGGTTACAATGAGTAACTCCATTGACCGGTCACTGCGAGTGACCGGTCAATGGGGTAATTTGAACCGAAATTGACCGGTCGCTTCGAGCGACCGGTCAATAGATATAAGATTAAACCAGTGTACAAATTATTGAGAGCCAAACCATGCTTCCACTCATCACAATCATCTTTCTCAGCTACCTGGCAGGATCGATTCCCACCAGCATTATTATGTCCAGGCTCACCCGAGGCATTGATATTCGGGATTATGGTAGTGGCAATGCCGGTGCCACTAACGCGATTCGCGTGTTAGGCTGGAAAATAGGAATCATTGTGATCATCGTCGATGTGGGAAAAGGCGTATTAGCTACTTTGCTAATTTCTCAGATAGGACGGGCGCAGCTCGAACAAGTACCATTGCATCACAATTTGGTGCAGATCATCGCTGGCCTCTCTGCGGTGCTCGGCCACATCTGGACCATTTTTGCAGGATTCAAAGGCGGCAAAGGAGTCGGCACTGCGGCTGGTATGCTGTTTTCCCTTTATCCCCTCGCCGGGTTCATTTGTCTACTTATTTTTGGCGTGGTTCTTCTCACCATTCGATACGTCTCCGTAGCCTCGATGACAGCCGCGGTATCGCTACCTATTGTTAGCTTGATCTTGAGGCGATTTTTTAACTATGATATATCCAGCGAGTTGATATATTTTTCCATTTTTATGGCTATTTTAATTATTTTTACTCACCGCAGTAATATCAAACGCTTGCTCAAAGGCGAAGAAAACCGCATCAAGAAAATTGCATTCAAAAAGTCCTGAGCGTCAGCCATCAATGAGGCGCGATCAAGGTCAATATTGATTGTTTCGGATGTTCTTTAATAATTGCCAACCGTTATAAACCGGTCAAGTTATCCAAAAATCGGGTTTAAGGACAGTGGGAGGAGATTTTCCGACGATTGAAAGGCAAAACGATAGGGAAAATACACCGAGAGAATTGATTGATTGTCCGTTTCTAAGATTTTAAAAAGGGTCTGCATTATTTGTGGGTGATCAGTGAACTAATCATTAATTTGCAAGATACATGAAATATGACTATGCAAAAACACAAAGATCTAAAGAAAAAAAATCTATGCTATCAACAGAATGAAGATTATCGCAATCGCCTAAAAAAGATGTCGCGCGAAAGATATCATCGAGATTTGAATTATCGAAAAAGCACCCTCGAGCGGGCGAGGCGACGCTATCATGAAGACGAGGCCTATCGAGAGGCGACCATTCGGCGCGCCAGAGAACGCTATCAGCGGTTAAAGGCATTGGCAACTCAAAGCGCCTCTTGACAACTTGTCACCCTGCTATTGCCAGTCAATCCTTCTTGGATGAGAATAAAGGCATCGCTAAATCTTCATAGGTAAAACATCGAAATGACAACCATGAAAGCAAGCATAATCTAAGAGTACAGTTACCTCAGGTGCATAATATCAATCAGTAGCAAAAGCCTGAGCCTAGCAAAAATGATGAGTAAATCAAAATATATTTCCCAGCGGTTACAAATAATGCCTCTTAATCTATGGCTTATAAATTCAAGGGCAGCAAGAGAAGCAACTCCCAATTGTGTTTGATGTTTCATCCGGGGGCAAGATCAGTTTCTAAGAAGCAAAAAGCATGGTGGTTGATATTCGTAATAATGGTTGAGGAAGCGATCGAAACGGGAGGGCGGTGGTGAGTCGGTTTATCGACCAGAAGCGGCTTTATAAATATGTACAATATCGCAATGGACCGGCACATTAGCAGGAGCCGATGCTAATATCCAAAAAGATTATTATCAATGCGGTCCATAATAGCTGCTATTTGGGCACTGAATATCACCCAAATGACACTGTCAAGCAATAGCCTGATTTGCAAAATCAGGAGACAACTTCAGCTTGTTTCATAACAAAACTTATTGTTCTGCCCTCTTATTAGCGACCCATGTACCAGGCTCTATGCCCCAGGCATTTAATCCTTGATTTTTTATCAGAAATATATTACTATCATTCTGCAAACTCATGCAATCCCATACCGCTACTTTTGCTGATGCTTTGCGTTAGAGCCGATGCAATGCACCATTTCGGGTGAATAAAGGGATTTTTTTTCTATGCTGATAACCAAATGAGAGCCGATAGTGAATCTTTTGGGGGTGAAGAATGATGATTTTGTGGTGAAACAACTGCGCTTTTGGGGAGTTATACTAATCAAAACTTTTGATTAAGACAAAGCAAGTACAATAATATAAAATTGAAAAATTTCATTAGTCAAAAATTAAATTGCAAACAACAAAGCTAAAACATGAATTATTGAGACCTAAATCCCGTCTATGCAGGCTATTTAAACGATTTTAATTTGAGTGATTGGAGTTCATTTGAATTTGTGATTTGGTTTTTGAAATTGTAGAATTTTTCATCAAAATTTTTTGATAAACCTCATAATCCAATTGGGAGAAATCCATGTATCCTGTTTTATTCAAAATCGGTGTATTTGAACTGCGGAGCTATGGACTGGCACTGGCGATCAGTGTGGCACTGGGCATCTGGATTTCGCTGAAGCGAGCGCCTCGATTTGGCGTGAAACCCGAGACCGTTATGGACCTGGCGGTGATCATCATGCTGGCAGCGATTATCGGCAGCCGTTTCTGGTATGTGATCTATCATGTCGAGGAATTTCGGGGGCATTGGCTCGATACCATCAATCCATTTCAAGGAGGAACGATTGGTATCGCCGGACTATCAATGGTCGGTGGTGTGGTGCTGGCGATCATTTCAGCGCTGATCTATTCGCTGATCAAAAAGGTTGATTTTGTGAAGCTGGGCGATACCATTGCCCCCGTGTTTTTGTTGGGCGAAGGAATCGTGCGAGTTGGTGGCTGCTTCTTGAACGGCTGCTGTTTTGGTCGGCCTACCAATAGCCCGCTGGGTATCGTCTTTCCACCCGAAGGTGTGGCGGGTTCGATGTTCCCACACACGCATCTCTGGCCAGCGCAACTGTTTGCCTCGGCCCTGGGCTTCATCGGCTTTGCCCTGGTGCTGTGGTTGGATCGAAAATCCAAATTCTCAGGATTTACTTTTTGGCTGGTGTTCGGTTATTATGCCATCGACCGATTTATCGTGGATCAGTTTCGCTTTTATGAACAGCCGCAGGTGTTGGCTACCCTGGGCCCGATTACGTTCAATGCCAATCATTTGTTGCTATTAGCACTATTTGTGGTGAGCATCTATTTTTTTATTCGCGGCTGGCGCCGGTCTCGGTGATTTGATAATCAAATAGATGACTCCGGAAATTTTTGCCTGGGATACAAATTCTCCAATGTTAGTGATGAGCTCATTCTTTGGGAAGCTCCAATTTTAGACAGCGCATTCTTGTTTGCATATGATCGGAATAGCTAATGGTCAAAACGAATCGCTATTGAACAAGGCAATAATCCTGCCGTGAATTGTTTATTTTCTGTGACAGTGGTGAAGGACACTTCGGGGATGGCTGAAAAGTTGAATGGGTATTGCTGGCGAGGTTCTACCCATAAGACAAAATATTTGTTGGCACAAAATTATCTTGACATTAATCTTTAAAATTCATATTATAAATTCGGAGCCAGAATCGTCTTGAAGCATCCACACTATGCTGGCTGCTTGAAATGTTCAAAGGAGATCGTGTATGATCAACACATTGAGAATATACGATGAGTTGAAAGAGACCATGGAATCGAACGCGGCCAGGAAGATTTCGGAAGTCATCAACTGGATTTATGAAGACCTTCAAAATACCGTCACTAAAAAAGAGTTTAGTGAACTGACAGGCATCGTCAAAGAATTAGCATCGGCCCAAAAGCAAACCGAATTGAGGCTTGAGGAATTGGCAGCAGCGCAAGCGCGGACGGAGCAGAAGGTTGAGGAATTGGCGGCAGCGCAAGCGCGGACGGAGCAGAAGGTTGAGGAATTGGCAGCAGCGCAAGCGCGGACCGAGCAGAAGGTTGAGGAATTGGCAGCAGCGCAAGCGCGGACGGAGCAGAAGGTTATGGAATTAGCGGTAGCGCAAGCGCGGACGGAGCAGAAGGTTATGGAATTAGCGGCAGCGCAAGCCCGCACAGAGGAAAAGGTTGAAATGCTGGCCGAAGCTCAACTCCAAACTGAAAAGCAACTCAAAAACTTAGCGCAACAGGTAGGAGGTTTGAGTGATAAATTGGGTGGATCGCTGGAAGACCTTTCTTATGATGTTTTGCCAGCCTGCCTGGAAAAATATTACCAGATTGAGGTCGACCCCTTAGGCAGAGAGTCCTTTCGGGTAAACGGGAGGGAAATAGAAGTTAATGTTTTTGGCAAAGGATTGGAAAAAGCGACTGGCAAAAAATTGGTCATTATTGGAGAAGTCAAAACAAATATTACCCTGAAAGAGGTAAAGGATTTCATCCGCGTATTGAAGCTGCTCCAAAAATCATTTAATGAAGAAATATTTCCATTGCTATTTGGCTTTCGAATACGGTTAGATGCCAGAGAGTTGGCCAAAGCAAGTAATATTCGAATGTTTGTTTCCTATGGCAAAGAAATCAAATAGCCGCGATATAATAAAGATTTATCGAATAAATTTTATCACATTAAACATAAAATTTTTAAATTGACATTGGAGTGGAAATCCATTCGGTCTTTTATTTTGAATTTTTTCGCATCTATTCAAGGCCGTAGGCCATCCAATGACAGCAGGGAAGACGGTGCAAATCCGTCACAGCCCCGCTACTGTGAGGGGTTACGAAGGTCATCAATACCACTGTCGCCAGGAAACTGCGATGGGAAGGGATGGCGAATAGGTTAGAGCCCCAAGTCAGGACACCTGCAATATTTTTCTTGTCCTACAAATTGATGCCAAAATGATCGTTTGGCTGGTAGGCGACCTTCGAGGGCGAGGTCCAGGACGCATTCTATTCTGAAATGATCCCGACAACTGGAAGGTCGGGATTTTTTATTTTGGGCCAAGTTACTATTTTCGATAACTGCTTATGAACAAAAAATTAAATTTAATTTTATTTTTTATACTGGCTATATTGACCAGTGTAGCAAGCCGGGTCGGGGCTGTGCCGTCTACGTCGCATCAACGAATCGTCTCATTAGCGCCCAATATCACCGAGATTCTATTTGCGCTAAATTTGGACGAGTCGATCGTTGGTGTCACTGATTTTTGCAACTATCCGCCGCAAGCGCAAACACGAGTTAAGGTTGGGGGTTATTTGAATCTTAACCTGGAAGTGGTCTTGGCGCTAAAGCCAACCCTGGTGGTTATGTTAAGCTATCAAAAATCGTTGAAGCATAAGTTAGATGCATTGCAGATCTCATCGCTAACAGTTAAAAGTGACAATATAGAAGACATTTTGGATGCAATCATCCAAATTGGCGCGGCCACTGAGCGCATGGGGGAGGCGCAAACGCTCACTCAAACCATCACTCAGAGATTGAATTGGTATCAACGGCGCCTGGCGGAAACGCCGCCGAAGACCGTGCTATTTATCATCGGTCGCAATCCTGGAACTTTGGAGGGTATTTCTGCTGTGGGGGGCAAATCATTTCTGAATCAGTTAATTGAATATGCTGGGGGCAAAAATATTTTTGCGGATTTTGGTATGCAATATCCCAAAGTTACACAGGAGGAGATAGTGGCCAGAAATCCGATGATCATTGTTGAGGCCTTGCCATTTTCAAATCCAACCGCGGTTCAATTGGAGCGGCATCGTCAGGCCTGGCAGCAATTGTCGTCACTGCAGTGCGTTCAAAATAGACAGATTTTCTTGCTGGAAAATGATTATACACTGATTCCAGGGCCGCGTATCTTGCTAATAGTAGAGCAATTGCTAAAAATCATTCATCCAGACATCTACGATGAAATGAGAGCAAACCATGAACCGTAACCATGCAATGATCGCATTTGAACAGGTGTCTTTTCGCTATTCGCAGGTCGATGTACTTCGGCAACTTTCTTTTGAAGTACTGCCTGGAGAATTTGTTGGTATTCTGGGGCCAAATGGCTCGGGAAAGTCAACGCTATTGAAGCTTTGTAATCGGATTTTGAAACCAATGGCTGGTCGCATCTGGCTAGAAGGATGCGATATCGCTCGACTCTCCCAGCGGCAGATTGCGCAGCGAGTCGCTATGGTGGCGCAAGAAAATTATGTGCCATTTAATTATACCACTGCTGAAGTAGTCCTAACGGGAAGACACCCCTTTGTTTCGCCGCTGGGCTTTGAAACCAAACAAGACCGAATGATCGTCGAACGGGCAATGGAGCTGCTAAAAATTGTGGATTTATCCCAGCGGCCGTTTGCGACGTTGAGCGGCGGCGAAAAACAGCGCGCCTTGGTAGCCACTGCTCTGGCGCAAACTCCCAAGCTGTTGTTATTGGATGAGCCGACGTCTTCGATGGATTTGAAGCATCAAATGGATATATATGAAATATTAAAAAAAAATCAGCAGGCCGAAGGATTGACCATTCTGGCAGTAACCCACGACGTCAATCTTGCCGCGATGTTTTGCGATCGCCTGATTTTCCTGAAGCGCGGGGCTGTTGTAGATTATGGCAAACCCGACGAACTGGTGACGCGCGCTAAGATGGATTCGCTGTACGATGTGGCTGTTTCCGTGCTGTCCCACCCCATTCATGGAACGCCCCTGGTGTTTCCAAATTAAGAAGGTAGCTAATGGTCGTGCTAACCCGAAAAATCTTTGTGGTCCGTTTAATGCTTTTCCTGTTGTTGCTCGTGGCGGCCATTGGGTTGGCGCCACTGATAGGATCAACCACGCTCGATTTTAGCGAGGTTTTTGCCTGGCCGATCCGATTGGCAGATAATCGCCATGCCCAGATTTTTTTCTCCTTGCGTTTGCCGCGCGTGCTGATGGCTGGCCTAACTGGCGCAACACTGGCCGTAGCGGGTCTGGTATTCCAGGCGCTATTACGAAATCCTTTGGCTGATCCATTCACGTTAGGAGTGGCCAGTGGCGCCGCGCTGGGAGCGGTACTGGCGCTGAAATTGGGTTGGGCATTTCAGGTGTTGGGTTTTTCTGCTATTTCGCTGTTGGCCCTTGGCGGCGCATTGTTATCCATTCTTATCAATCTGTTGTTTGTTAGTTTGGGAAAGCCACGCTTTTCGACTTACGCCATGATTCTTGCTGGCGTGAGTATTAGCTTTTTCTTCTCGTCGCTCATTCTGTTGGTTCACTATCTTGCGGATTTCACCGAGACGCAACAAATGGTGCGCTGGATTATGGGCGGGTTGGATATCGTCAACTATAGCGTCATTGTCCGATTGTTGCCTTTTTGCCTGATTGGCTTTCTGGTGTTGATTTATTTTAGCCGGCATTTGAATCTAATTAGCATGGGAGAAGATGCAGCAATGGCTCGGGGGATTCAGATCAATCGGGTGAAATTGGTGATATTTTGTGTGGCATCGGTTCTAACAGGCCTGGTGGTGGCCCACAGTGGCCCAATTGGCTTTGTTGGACTAATGGTGCCGCATATTTTGCGCTTGCTAATTGGCGCCGATCATCGCTTGCTATTGCCGGCATCCTTGCTTTTTGGCGCGACGTTTTTGATTGGTTGCGATACCATTGCTCGGATCATCATTGCGCCGGCAGAAATTCCGGTGGGCATCGTAACGGCGCTCTGCGGAGGTCCATTTTTTGTCGGGCTCATTTTGAGACGAAAAACACTATTTAGTTGAGATGCGATTTTTTCCAGGTTATTTTCTGTAACCACCTCAATAGCGGCAGCAGCAAAACTTTGGATAATGGTTCATGGTTGTCGGGATAGGGGAATTCATCATAAACTTTCAACACCTGCAGCGCTCCAAAGGCATGTTTGATCTCCCGAGCTGACATCTCATCCGGGGCCTTTATCTGGATGGTATCAGTCGCCTGCGATTTTCTCAGGATGATGATGCGGTTATCCGACTGTGACCGGATGAGGTCATCCAGTGTGACATTGTCTTTGAATTTTAAAAATCTCTCCATGATCCGAACACCTTTCAGGTTAAATGCGAAATGCTATCCCTCAGCGATCGGTTCGTGATGCAATTTCAATGCTCATTCAATATTGGATATCATACTACGGAAAGCATTATATGGGTTTATATAGCCATGTCATGGCGACCGAAGGGAAAAATCTTTAGATTCAAGCGTTGCCGAATAGCCAGTCTACTCTCCCCTGATTGGCAGATCGGAATGACAATTCCAAGGCAACTTATTATAAACTCCCTATGATAATTTATTCTTTCAGCTTTTGAATGACTGGCAGATAATAGGTGCCTGCAAGATCAATTAATCAGCCGCATAACCACCAAGACTAATAAAACAGTTGCAGTTGGTTATTGAAAATGAATTCAACAGGCTGATTTTTATTTTCAGATGGTGGTTGGGCTGTTCTATGAGCAGATGCTTTTCTTTGTGGCTTGATAAACGCAAATTATTCGGAATAGCCACCAATCTATCCTATATTGTGAATCAAAGGCTTTCAGATTCCGCTACCCGAAATGACGCCCGGCATAGTTTAACTATTTATTCAATCAATCGCAAGCATAAAAACGCCTATTACAAAATTATAATTGCTATTCAATCCGCTTTAGCAAATGTGAGGATCGAAAATATCAGGCAAGATGATTGTAATATATTGCGATTTAAGCTGTTCGATATAATGAGTTAGGTGAGGATCAGGACAAAAATGCCCAATATGAATTCCCCAGTGCTGTTTTTTCAAAATTGAAATTGAAAGCGTCGATTTGGTCCCAACAATGAAACGGTGAATGCTGGGCAAATTTTTACACCAAAGCTTTCATGATGATCATGAGGCGCAGGGAATACGAATTGGGCAAAGCAGCATCAGCGAAATTATGGCTATTCGATTTTACGTCAATGTCTGTACCTGATAGATGCTATCTAAAACAGTGCCATCGACCCATTTGACTACTGCGACCACTTTGGGGCCAAGTTGGGGCCGTTGTGGTTTGCCGCCACAAATTTCTTCCACTTCAGCTTTGATTTCCTGAAGGGAGCGAATGGGTAGCGAAGAATGCCGCGTGGCGTCAATTAAATCCTGGCGCAAGGGATTGATGGCGATGCCACGTTCGGTGACAATGACGTCGATCAATTCACCCGGCCCGCAAAGGGTAGTCACCTCGTCAACAATAACCGGAATACGATCCCGAAAAGAAGGTATCGGCAGAATGGTGCACTTCGAGAATAAGCAGTTTTGCCAACCGCCAATGCCATGGAGCAAACGACCATCCGAGTGCGTCACCACGTTAGCATTGAAGTGGACATCCACTTCAGTGGCACCCAATACCACCACATCTACCAACGAAGAGAAATTGCCTTTGCCATGGTAGTTGTAGCTGGTAAAGGGGCTGGTATTAACATGCCGCGGATTTTCACGCATGGAACGAACCCCTTCCAGGTCGAATGTCTGGCCATCCAGTATATAATCAATCAGGCCTTCCTCTAACATCTGCACCAAATATTGATTGCTACCTCCTCGAACAAAGCGCGCTTTTACTCCCATCTCTTTCATCAGATCCCTTAGAAAAATGGCAAAGGACAGTGAGGTCCCGCCAGCACCTGCTTGAAATGAAAAACCGTCTTTCAAGATGCCGGCGTCTTTGACAAAACGCGCAGCCAATTCGGCGATTAATAGCCGATCCGGACTGCGAGTGATTTCGGTTGTGCCAGAAACGATTTTGGATGGCTCCCCGATTTTATCCATAACCACCACCATATCAACATAATTGCCATGGATTTGCCAGGGGATGCAGGGGAAAGGTACGAGATTATCGGTAACGATGATGACTTTGTCGGCATATTGGGAGTCGGCCAGTGCAAATCCAAGCAGCCCGCAGGCTGAGGGACCCATGACGCCATTGGCATTGCCAAAGGCATCGGCGGTTGGGGCAGCAATTACTGCGATGTCAATGTGCACCTCGCCATCCTGAACCGCCTGGTAGCGACCGCCATGGGATCGGAGGACGGCCGTGCCACGCATTTTGCCAGCAGAGCAGTAATCTCCCAAGGGACCATTCATCGAGCCTTCAATATGGTGCACCACTCCACTTTCTAAATGCCGAAGGATTGGGGCATGACAGGGGAAGGAGGCGCTGGGAAACCAGATCAGGTCTTTGACCCCAATTTCGGCGGCGGCATCAAAAATCTGATTGGCCACCAAATCGCCATTGCGGAAGTGATGATGGGTCGAAATCGTCATTCCGTCTCGGATGCCGGCTTTTATGAGCGCACTCTTTAAATCGGGTACAATTTTGTTGCCATCGGCCGGATAATCGGCACAGGAAGCGATGGCCGGCGCGGCTTTTCGGCCCTGCGGTCGATATTTGCCGACTCCCATGTAGGGAATCGCTGGACGCCCATTGATGAATGCGGGCACGAGTCGGCCAGCAGTATTCTTCACGAATTCTTTAGTTCTGGTCATACGCTGCACCTCCTTGTCGCCAATTGGATGCTAATTTGCCGCTATCTATTGCCAATTGAATTGTGCGCTGGGCCCGTTTTACTACCGGCGGATCAATCATTTTGCTGCCCAAAGAAACCACTGACAGCCCCTGAGACTGAGCCGCTTCGAAAGCCAGCACGATCTTTCGGGCTTTGTCAATTTCTTCCTGGGTCGGTGCAAAAGCTTCATGGATCACAGGAATCTGACGCGGATGAATGCAGCCTTTGCCGTCGAACCCCAGCGCTCGCGCCTCCAGCACGCTCTGCCGCAAACCATCCATGTCAGTGACATCAGAAAAGACGGTATCGATGGGTTGAATGCCTGCGGCTCGTGCCGCGTTCACAATCTGGCAGCGCGCCCAAAAGCTCTCTCGTCCCTCGGAAGTACGCTGAGTACCAATATCCGCGGTGTAATCCTCCAGGCCAATAGCCAGGGCGACATTATTGGCTGATGCCGTGGCAATCGGATAGGCATTGATGGCGCCCAGGGCACTTTCGATGATGGGCATGAAAAAGATGGGCGCGGACAGATGATGCTCGATCCGAATTTTATCAACGGCATCAGCTACCGCATGCACCTGTTCCGCAGTTTCGCATTTCGGAATTAAAATCGTATGCACATGATGCGGAATCAGATAGATCAAATCCTCCAGCCCGCGAGGAATTTGATTGATACGAACCATTCGCTCGGCGCCGTAAAAATTGAGCTGCCGCAGTGCATTTCGCACCAGGCATTGCGCGGCATCTTTCTCGCCCGGGGCAACACTGTCCTCTAAATCCAGGATGATGCCATCGGGTTTGTGAAGACCGGCATTGATCATGAATTTTGGCTCGTTGCCTGGCAAATAAAGGCGCGAACGTCGGAAGCGATCGCGAGTCGTTTCGTAGCGACAAAATTCCTTTAGCTCTGGCAACCATTGCTTGCCTCGGTCCTTTTTCAGGCGGCGCACCGCAGTCTCCAAACGAGCCATGATAACAAATGGCAATGCTCCGCTGTCGATTAATTCGATCTGAGCATGTTCAATTTCGAAGAACGTCAAGCCGGTCACAATCAGCTCATCAATGGCTGCGCCATACAAGGCGTTGACTTTGCTTTCCTTCTCAAATTGTATCCCACCACTATTGGTTAGGGTTATCTTGATCCAACAATCGGAACGGATGTCTGGTCCTTTCCTGCCAGCCTCGGCAGATAAATTCATAACCACCCCTCCTTGACAAAAAAGATTTGACATTGCAGATCATTTTTGATATATTTGACATTCCAATATACAAAAATCTGAACACGAACACAATAAAAATATTTGCATTGGGTGATGACAATGCTGACCAGAGGGCGTTTCGATTTTGATTTAAGATACATTAATTGTGTAACTGGGCAGCTTGGTTCCAGCGGCCATGGTTGGCAGTCACCTAATCCCTAATTTTAAAATTGAGAGTTCCGTGGAAAACCAACTCCAAAAGGTGGCAGCGATTGTAACTGCGCTGGAAGGGCGATTCGGCGTCCCTAAGCGAACCGCGGCGATGGATCCGCTGAGCAATCTGATGCTAACGATTTTGTCTCAAAATACGAATGACAAAAATCGCGATCAGGCTTACCGTCGTCTTCGGGATCGATTTCCAACCTGGGAAGAGGTAATGGCTGGGGATTTGGCGGCGATCGAAGAGGCCATTCGACCTGGCGGATTAGCCCGGCAAAAGAGCGAGCGCATGCAAAACATCCTGCGGTGGATTGGAGAGCGATATGGTCAGCTAAACCTCGATTTTCTCTGCCAGATGGAGCCGCAGCAAGCGATTGATCTATTCTGTCAACTCAAGGGAATTGGAGTGAAGACGATTAGTGTGGTGTTGATGTTTTCCTGTGGCCAGGATGTTTTTCCGGTGGATACGCACGTCCATCGGATTTGTCGGCGGCTGGGATTGGTACCCAATAACGTCTCTGCGGAAAAGACCTTCTGGCTAATGCAGCCTAACGTACCGGCTAATAAATCGTTTTCATTGCACATGAATCTGCTTCGCCTGGGGCGAACCATCTGTCTGGCGCGCAAGCCTCGCTGCGAACAATGTCCGCTAACGGCATACTGCCATTTCTATTTCCAGAGCACGCATCAGAAATAAGATCTGGTCCGGAAGGCTTGGATAGATGGGTGAGCAAGACAAACACCTATATAAACCAAAACAGCCATTGTTCTACAATCACGGACAATGGCTGTTGAGCGAGGCTATTCCAATGCATTTTAGCTAGAGCTGCCATTTTCGATTTTGCCGACCACTGGGATCAGTAATTCGTCATCAGAGCTCAATTGCTCTAGATTTTTATTGGGATTGTATTTCAGCACCAGCCAATAGGGAATTTCATAAACCTGATTGCATAAATACCAGATATTCTCGCCCCGTTTGATTTTATGGACTACCACGCTGTCCACCTTAAAAGATGCAAAGAAGTCTTCTTCAATTCCGCGATGGTATTCGTACCGTTTCTGCTGGAATTCCTTTTCGCTGACTACGCTATACGGGACTTTGATTTTTTGATTCAAATGAATTTCGACCCCGTAGCGCAGGCCGTTCAGATTGCGGAGCAACTGCGTTGGCACCCCCAGCCAGTCAGCATAATGTCCCAATGTTTCTTCAGGTTGCACGTAAATGTAGCCAAAGGTTGGCTTCACTCCGCTTGAGGCCGCTGATGTTGGAGTACTGGATGCGGGTACCGATACCGCTGTGGTTGCTTTTGATTCAGCTACGACATCCTTTGGCGTGGATAGCGGTCGAGATGGTTTTGGCTCTGGCGTCGGCACGGTTGGCGGCGCTGAAATGCGATCTCGTTGTTCAGCCAGCGCTGCGGGCTGCGGCTGAGATACAGGTGACCGTTGAATTTCGGAGGTTGTCGTGGTTTTTGAAGCAGCGCTTTCCGCAGCCATGTTGGTTGTCGCTGCTGCTAGTGGGGAGGCTTCAGTTTTTATTTTTAGCACCTGGCCCGCGCGAATTTTATGGGGATTGTCGATGTCATTCAATTCGAGTATCCGGTCAACCGTGGTTTGATAACGCCGGGCGATGGCGGCCAGATTATCGCCAGGCTGCACCTGATACCAATCGGCAGCGACAGGTTCTTCTTTCTCCGGTGTTGGAATTTGGGCTGCCACCAGACGGGCATCAAAATCTTCGCGATGCGGAATTCGCAGGGCAAAACCCTTGGGGAGCGCACGACTCGAGCTGAGAACGGTTTTTCGGAGCGATGGATTCAGGCGCTCGATGTCTTTTACCGAGAGGTTCAATTGCTTGACCAGCGTGGCCAATTTGACATTATTGGGCACTTCAAAAACCAGATATTTATCCGGTGAGTCAAATTGAATATCACCAAAATATTGTTTATAGTTTTTTCGGACTTCGACTGCAGCCAGAAACTCCGCATAAAAATTGCTGGAAGCAAATTTGAAATTTCGGCTCTTGTAATTGCTTACGATGACACCTAAATCCGTGGTGCCCAATTGAGACACGGCGCGTTGCATGCCATTGACGCCATGATTGTAGGCAGTAATGGCCAGCGGCCACGCGCCCAGGGTTTCGTAATTTTCGCGCAATAGTTTAGCAGCAGCTTCTGTGGACAGATAAGGATCAAAGCGTTCATCAACCAGATAGTCGATGCGGAGAAATCGGCGACCGGTGCTACGCGTAAATTGCCAGATGCCCGCCGCACCAAATTTGGAATACGCGCGCAAATTGAATGATGATTCCACATGGGGCAGGGCCATGAGTTCCTGGGGAATTCCGTATTGAGCAAAGATTTCCTGAATGTGGGGGGCATACTTGCCAGAGACGATTAATCCCTGGCGGAAGCGATCACGCAAACCTTGCTGTGTGCGAATATTTTCGGCTGCTCGCAGGAATCTCTCAGGCGAAGCCTCGGCTTGATATAAATTGTAGACTTTTAATTCTTCAGGAGCCAACGCGGCCGGGTCCACGGGGCCCAGTGACGCCAAGCGCAATAAGATGCTGCGATAATTTTCGCGAACCCGATCGGCAGAGATTCTGCTGCTGCGGGAATAGACCGAAAAATCATTGTCAAATTCATTCGCGTTGACAACTTCATAAATGATATTCAGATTTTCGGCATCGTGAATGACAAATTGATTGCTGTTATATTCTGAAAATATTTTAATCCAAAATTGGACATTTGGCTTTAAATTGTCTGGCACGGGAAAAATTTCAGTGCCACCATCGAACGCCAATAACTGTATTGAACTGAAACATGCCATCATGCAGATGATGATACAATTATTCCTCAGCCGTCTCATCATGCCCAAAACTCCCTCAACCTGATGTTTGTTGTCATTGAACTTAGTTGCTTTTGGAATTTGATAGATTAAACATCTTTTGGTGCCCGAAGTTTCGCTGTCATTTAAACAAAAAAAATGCCACGAGGTTTAATGACAAATATAAAAAAAGCCGTTGGTAACTGCCAGATCCCAACGGCGTGACGATGAAAATCCAGGGACTTCAATCAATCAAACCGTCGACATTTAGCTCATCCTCGGGGTATGGTGCGGGATGGATAAACTGAACATTGCGCGGGTCATTTTGAATTATCCGTTCCAGAGCGCCGATCAACTCTTCTTTTTCCATTTGATACAGTTGCTCGACCGTCTGGCCGATATTCAGAAAATCCTGATGATCGTTGATCCAGGAATACAGAAAAGCAACAATGTGCTTGCAGGCACCTTCCCGTGCGCCGCAGGTGCAGGAACTCATGATTTCGTGCTCACTCACGACAATTTGGACATGAAATTCCTCCAGGTACTCACGGATGGTGCCAGAGATGCGATTTTTATAAACCGCTGGACGTACAATCTGACCATTGCAATAATAGTCCCAACCTTCGCCATTAGCGCTTTCTTGATCCAGAATACTTACCTGCCGTTCGGTAATGGCTCTTAACTCCGGTGCAATTTCATAATCTTCTTTAATGAATGACATAATTTTCATCGACACTTAAATGTCTATCTCACAATTTCTATAGCTTCAATATATGCTATTATCGTGAAAAAATCAAGCGGTTTTTTGTCCAAAATTCGATCGACTGCGCTCACAGTAATTCTACAATACTTCAGCGAGAGATGGCTATGGCGAAATGGTTCAAATTAAATCCATCAAGGCATGGGCGTCAAGATTAGCACGCTGAAACCGAACATCCATTCGGTTCGAACGAGAGCGATTTTAGTGCTGACTGTTAGGTGGATTTAAATGATATTAGTTTCTATTGGCATTTACTGAGCTGCTACTAAATCGATTTTTGATTTTCAAACCAGATGGGATTGGTTAGGCAGCGCGTCTGACGGCCATTGGGCAATTCGGCTATTAAGTCCAGCCGCAGGTAGCCCGCAGCAATCGGGAGATCGAATCGATGCTGAAATGAAAATTGATATGGATGTGGAAACTTGGTCACGGTTAAAATAGCCTGTTCCTGTTTTTGAATGAGGTCGCCGCAATGGATGATGAGTGAATACAATCGGCCAAATTCGGTAGAGGATTGGCAATGGATGCTCAGATCGAATTGACTACTCTTGATGGTATCGCCGATCCAGGCATTGGGTGTGCCCGATCCCGATACTCGGGCGTGGGCATCGATCATTGGGCCATTGCTGATGACTGCATGACAGCCCTGGACCGCTGCGATCAAATGCGGAAGATCGAAATGATGAGCCACCCTCACGCCAGTTCGCATTTTGCCGAAGAGCTGCGATTCCGATTCGGCGAAAGTAAAAAAGGGGAATCCGATCTGACGGAAGCGATTGAAGTTACCATGCGCATCGTTGCCAGCAATAAGGCCGATTTTTTGGCCGTTCAGCAACAATTTTTGCCAGGTGATCGGGAAGAGTTTAAATGCTCGATCTTCTTCGCCGTTCCAGAGTTGATAGCCATGCAGATTTTCATGTAGAAAGTCGGACCAATGCCATCGGCCGCGACGAATGAGGAGCCATTGCAACCAGGGGACCGGCATCTCCGGATGGCCGGCTATGGCCAGGGCGCTGTTTTCCAATTGATCGAGTATCTGAGGGATCGACAGATCCGGGCGGGTGTGAAACCAGCGCTCGGCGCTATCGCCTTTGCCCGGGAAGAATTGCTGGTTGTTCAACACGAGCAGATGAACATTGCGATCATGCGTGTTTCCGGCCGAGACCTCTTCGCCAGGGATGATCACAAAATCACGGAACTGCTGGTTGAGCTGGGAGACCTCAGCCAGCAGTCGATGCCACTTGGGTAGCTGCTGATCATTCTCGGTCCATGAATCCTCTTGATCATCCAGATCATAGGAGTGATCGGTGACGGCAAAGAAGCTGAGTCCCAACGCTTGCGCCATAGCGACAGCAACTTCGAGGGGCGCACCGAACTCTACCTGATCTTCGGTGAGTTGGCTATGATAATGGAAATCCCCCCAATGCCAATTTTCGCCTCCGGGCAATGGCTCATGCGCAATATGGATTTGCAGCGGGCGATGTGATGACAGGCGATAGTTGTCATTGTGATAGCGCTTGACCTGGCCTGCGCAGTCAATTTTTAACTCGACATCGATCAGCACATCGCCAGCATAATCATCCCATGGTTCCAGATAAAAGATGCGGTACCAGAGTCGTTCTTGGTGAATGGGGGTATTGAGTTGAAACGTTTGCCGCCGCAATGCATGCTGCGCTGCCTGCATCGTGATGACAACTTCGAGGAGTTTGATGGGAAAACGATGGGCATCTTTGACCAAAACGACCACCGGGATGGACTGGTCTGGCGCTACGCGAAAGGGGGCATCGGCGATGATTTCGGGCTCTTTTTTGAAAAAAAAACTATAAATACCCTTGAATTTATAATGGGTCTCGGCATAGAGAATGATCGGCCAACAGTAATCCACGTGAAAAGGAAACATAAACGCTTTCTCGAAAACCTTCGATAGTGGTCCAGCAATGATCAAAATAGGCGTTCGCCTAATGCCTGCGGCAAAATTTATCAAAGCCATACTTGAGCTTCGAAAGCAAGCTCCACGCCCAAAAGCGATCCAGCTTATACAGAAATGATGGATCGAAATAACAATTGATCGTGCAACCCTCGCAGAACGGAAAAGTTCCCTGAAGTTTTTTCATAACTTCATATTCGCGCGAATGGAGAATTGCTGCCAAATGTGATTTGATCGGAATTAATACCTGAGCATGGTGATAGCAGGGGAGCAGCAACTCGTTTCTTGGCGAAATAACGATGGTGGCGGTAACAGCGCGGCAGCGGGGAAACTGCCGCTGATTCCCTCCGTAGCGGATCAATTCATGTAGTGCTCGATTGATGTACACGAAGGGCTGATCTCGAAAGCGATCCAGATATGCAATGTCGGACCGGGAAAGCGGCTGCTGGCGATGATATCGAAAAACAGGATTGACGATCAACATCAACCGCTGCCGATGAGCAAAACGGGCCAGCTTTTCAATGGCACTCACATTTTGTGGCGTAACGGTATAAAGCAGATCGGGGCGTTCGCCGAGCGAGCGAGCGATGGACAGGCTGAGCATCACGCTGGCAAAAGAATGGCGACCTCGCAATTGATCGTTTTCGGCTGGATCCATCGAATCCAATGAGAAATGGAGCAAATCGACCAATCCCGCGATCTCTTTGGCACGACGGTGGTATAGCAGACAGTTGGTTGTTACTGAAGTATAAAATCCCCTTTTCCGGGCCAGTTGTAACATGGTTGGCAGTTGAGGATGCAGCAATGGCTCGCCGCCGGTGAAATCAATGAACCGAACGCCAATCTGCTTGAGCTGTGATAAATTGGTTTCAACATCCTCAAGGGAGCACTCGGTCGCCGGTGGCTGCGATTGACGAGTTGGAATATCACAATAGGCGCAATGAGCATTGCAGCGATCCGTGATGTAATAGTTGCATAGAATTGGTTTCATCATCTTTTTGATAAGGCAATTATAGAACTCCGAAACGGGTTAACGACCAGGCATTGGGACCAAATTTCTCATTTCAAAATTGCAGGAGCCGCGCCAATGGCAAGCCGCAGCGATTGTTAATGCGCAATATATTCCGTTCCTTTCCAACGAATTTTTTGATTGCAAAATAACAGGAGTGCGAGAATTGCACCGTAAAACCAAAAGAACAGTTTATACAAAATTAGATAATAGCTCAAAGTGTTCTGTTTGAGTTTTTTGAAAGAAATACTTAGCAGGGCATAATCGCTGCCCCATATTGCAAGAGCCGCAAAAATTGCAGCACAATAGTGAGGCCAGAAGAATATTAGCGCGAAAAGGGAGAGCCATGCCGCCAGGCTGGTAGCAACCAGAAGCTTTCCCCACCATGAAACCGAACGGCCCCCAATGGTCCACCGTTTGCGCTGCGAAAAGAAGTTGCGCCAACCGCGAGTTGGCTGGGTGCGAACCAGGGTTTGAGGATGAATCGAGAACGCGATTTTCCAGCGAGTTCGGTTGGCAATGCCTTTGAGTAGAGCAAAATCCTCGGTGACGCTGAACCCAACTCCCTCATAGCCACCGACCTCGTCGTACACTTGCCGACGCAGGGCAAAATTATTGCCCATACAGGTAAGCGGTAGCCCCAGGCGGATTGATCCCGCCGCCACACTAAGCAGGTAGGCAGCATCCATCAATTGCAGTCTTTCAAAGACATTGGCCGCAGGGTGAGGCAAGGTGAAACCGGCCACCACTCCCACTGATTCATCGAAATAGGCCATGGTTTGACGCACCCATTGTGGCGGTACCACACAATCGGCATCGGTGATAAACAAGAATTCTCCGGTGGCGTTGGGAATGACTTGGGAAATGGCGCTGGCTTTGCCTGACAATTGCGGGTGAGCGGTTGTGACCTGGTGATAACAAAAATGCGGCCTGCCTTCAATGAAATTGGCGATTAACTCCTGGGTTGCATCTTCGGAACGATCGTTGACGACGATGATTTGCAGCAGTTCTGAAGGATAATCCAATTTTGATAACGATTCCAGGCAATTCAGAATGTTGGCAGCTTCATTGCGGGCAGCGATGATGATGGATACGGAGCCAGTTGGGCCGGTTGAAATCGGTTCCGGTCGAGCCAGATGCAGGCTTAGCAGCAGAGAAAAAAATGCATACAATATAATCGGAAAAACGGCAACGACCCATTCGATGGTATCCAAAACTAATGCCCCTTATGAAAAGAATCCAGAATGATCTGCGTTTGCACAGATGTCTGTTGGTATTGAATTTTTAAGGGGAAGCGATAACTATCGTTGCTGAAGTATATGGCCAGCTCAGAACCTGGTGCTGTCAACCGGTTGGTCAATAAGTCGGTTTTCCAGGGGCGCGATATGTTAGACTCTGGCAGAAATTGAATTTTGACCATCAGGGCTGGAAATCGGCCTGCTGGTACGCGTATGGTATGAGGTTCGTTCTGCACCACTGCGATTACGCGTGAGAGACGATATTCTGCATCAAGATAGAATTGTAGCGTATCGCCCGGTAGCAATGGCTGGGTTCGCAGAAAATAAAGCATCGAAAAATAGTCGTAACATTTGTCTGGGATCGGCCAGGTAAGTGAATCGCCACAGGCCGCCTGCCGTCGCTGATGATCAAAGGTGATGGTTCGTTCATAGGCGACATTTTTCTGGCGAATGGTTTTCTGAACTCTGGCTGGCAACAGGGATAATGGTTCAATATCGATTTCATAACGATTATTTACTGCAAACAGCCAGCTAACAGCTCCACTGGATTTGGCATTTATGCTGAGCCGAAAAGATGAAGAATTGCTGCCTTCATTTTTTGGCGCCAGATGAAAATCCAATGTGGCTACGCTTAAATTGAGATATTCCATTTTATAGCGAAGTCGTTCGCCCAGAAGCTGCTCCCAGGAAATGCAAGTTAACGCTTGGCGCTGAGACCAGAGCCCGGGCGCGACCAGCAATAGCCAGATCATTGACTGAATAGCAAGCTTCGCTGAGAGCATCGTGAAAATCGAGTTTTACGGTTCATTCTCCCCCTGGCCATTTGTCTGTCAGTAGTTTCGAACGCGCTGATTTTTTCAGCATTGGCCTTTGTATCGCCTTGCTTTAAAAGGACTGATTCCAGCACCTCGTGAGTAATGGAATCAGTCCCTAATCGCTAGCCAATTGGTATTATGTTCCCATGTGCCAGGAGGAGAGATACTCCTGCTGCTCCGGGGTTAGTTGATCGATCTGAATAGACATCGATGCCAATTTGAGGCGTGCGACCCAGTCTTCGATTTCTGATGGGACATTGTAGACTTTTGCGCCCAATTTTCCAGCTTGTTTAATTACCCATTCCGTAGTCAAGGCCTGAGTCGCAAAGCTCATATCCATCACCGATGCCGGATGTCCTTCGGCGGCTGCGAGGTTAATTAAGCGACCCTCGGCGAGTAGATTGATGCGTCGGCCATTGGGTAGCACAAATTGATCGACAAAATTGCGCACCTGACGCCGATGTTCTACGGCCATCTCCTCCAATGCCGGGATATCGATTTCGACATTGAAATGCCCGGAGTTGGCCACAATCGCTCCGTCTTTCATTAGCCGGAAATGTTCAGCCCGAATCACATGAATATCCCCAGTCAGCGTGCAGAATAAATCGCCAATCGGTGCGGCTTCTTCCATTTTCATGACGCGAAAGCCATCCATGGCAGCTTCCAGCGCTCGAATGGGGTTGACCTCGGTGATGATCACATTGGCGCCCATGCCTTTGCAGCGAGTGGCAAAACCACGGCCACACCAGCCATATCCAGCGACCACGACATTTTTGCCTGCCAATAGAATATCCGTGGCTCGGATGATGCCATCCACCGTGGATTGTCCGGTTCCGTAACGGTTATCAAACAGATTTTTGGTGAGCGCATCGTTGACTGCGATCACCGGAAATTTCAAGGCCCCATCTCGTTCCATGGCGCGCAGCCGGATCACGCCAGTAGTGGTTTCTTCCATGCTACCCAAAACATGTTTGCCGATCTCGGGGTAATCGGAATGGATATTCGAAACCAGGTCGGCGCCATCGTCCATGGTCACCTGCGGCTGATGATCGATCGCCGCCTTGATGTGCTGATAATAGACGTCCGTGTTTTCGCCTTTAATGGCAAAAACCGGAATTCCAAAGTCTTTCACCAGCGACGCGGCCACATCATCCTGCGTGGATAGCGGGTTGGATGCACAAAGCACAATGTCGGCGCCGCCAGCTTGCAACGTACGAGCCAGATTGGCAGTTTCTGCTGTAATGTGCAAACAGGCGGACATTTTATTGCCGCGTAATGGTCGTTCTTTTTCGAAACGCTCACGGACCAACCCCAATACTGGCATGTCATGGTCGGCCCACTCGATCCGCTTCTTCCCCTGAGGGGCCAGATCGATATTTTTAATATCGTAATTCACATAAACCTCCTGTCAAGATCAATTGCAGATAGCAAACGCTTTTCTAAAGATGAATCGAAGCTATTGCTATGCTGGGTTGAAATTTATTTATAATAAATACCAGATGTCGCTTTGAACTTCACTTCGAGTGATTCCAGCCTAAATCTTCTGAAT
>JAPDQM010000059.1:0-23992 GCA_034505795.1 Candidatus Zhuqueibacterota bacterium | reverse complement strand
CGACTGATGGGGCCAGCGGCTGATTGTCGAGCAACAACTGTATCTGTCCTTGAGAGTTGGGCGATGCCACTCGTAAGCCCAGGCTGTATGCACCCGAATCAGCACAGACAATGGTATAGGATAACCATTCACCACTTTCGATCCAGCCGATACTATATTTCGCTCCAGCATTATCCTGGCTCAGCTCTATATCCACGCCATCATTGCGATAAACATGGCCTCGGTTCCATTCGGCATTCCCCGGGCCTTTGGTATTCTGATAATCGGCATCGTGATAGGCGACGTCCTGATCACCCAGATCATAGTCCACACAATCGATCACTCCAGGCAGGCGATGCGTCTTGAAGGGTCGAGAGGCAGTGCCAAAATCCGCTCGCAGCAGCGCATCCAGCACATCGGGATGAAATTCGCATTTGCTCAGCGCCAGTCCCTCAGCCAATTCCATGAGTCCCGCAGCCGCCATAACAACCGAGGGTTTAGATGCATTGCCATTCCAGTAGTCCAGTACCCGCTGGTAGCCAGCGGTAATCGGGGCTGAATACGGGCTGGTGGTCGTGGCCACCTTCTTATGAGTCCACCAATTCCAGCCAATTTTATTTTTTTCGAGCAGTTGAATACAATCATAAAACCAGGTGTTGGAGTTTTCACCGGATTCTCCCAGCCAGATGGGGCAATTGGTCTGATTGCGCAAATTGATATAATTCTGAATGGCGGCTGGGGTGTTTTCGTTCCAATATTTGTGAAATGAATAAACCAGGTTCACATCGAATGGGGGCGCCAGTGCGCTGAAATCAGTGGCATACCAGCTTCCTTCGATAAACAGGATATGATTCGTATCCACCTCGCGAATAGCGCGAGCGATGCGCATGTAAAGTGCGCGTAGATCAGTATTGGTATAGCCAGCCGGCATCACCGGCTCGTTGAGCAAATCGTAGCCTGCGATCCACTCTTCATTGGCATACCGCTCGGCGATTTTGCGCCAGATGGCCACGGTGTGATCCTGATTAGCCGATTCGGTCCACAACCGAGCCACATTGCCGTCGCTATCGCTGATGTTGTCTTTATTCTGCCCACCAGGTGCGCAATGCATATCCAGGATCAAATACAACTTATTGGCTTTGCACCATTCCAGGACCTGATCCATAATTTGAAAACCGCTCTCTAAAAAGACATCCGGCTGGTTTTCGGGTGATAACAGCCGATAGTTGAATGGCAACCGAATCGAATTAACGCCCCAACTGGCGATCATTTGAATATCCTCGGCGGCCACATAATTCTGGATATAAACTTGATAGAACGCAGCCGCATTATCTTCACCAATCAAATCAACAATCATTTTTTGAATTGAGGAAGGCGAGCCATAGCCGGGAACGTGCAACTGATAGCCCTCTGGAACCAACCATCCTCCCAAACCAAAGCCACGCAGAATGACTGGCTGACCATTCGCATCGATAATCTGCTTGCCACTGGTTTTCAAAAACGAGTAGCTCTGAGCAACATGCAGAACTAGCAGAATTATTTGGAGCATTAGAATTCGCTGCAACCAGCGCATGTAAATCACCTCTTGGGCATTATTCAAAAAATATGTTTGGATTTCGAATTGGTCGGTCTCAGAAATAAGAAATTTAATTTTGAGCGCTAACAATCCTGAGCGCACCATTCAAAATTTCTTTTTTCTGCTGATGCTTTCGATACTTTTCCAGATTGTAATATAAACAAAATATTTTATAAAATCAATTCATTTTATAAGGCGCATCTGGGGCCACAATGCGTTTTCCTTCAACGGCAAGGGGAGTGTGAATAATCAAATACGCATTGCAGTTGCCCTCGCCAGATGATCTATTGAGGCTATTGCGGAAAAAATTGAACCAGCTCTTAGCTTCATTGAAAAAATAACTTGACATTTAGAAAAGATTTTTGTTTCTTAATCCTGTGCTCAAATTCAAATTGCCAATCGATATCATGAAACGAAGACCCTTTCTAATCATTTTGCCTATTGATCTGTCACCAATTCATCCTTACAATTCATTCGTTCCGGGGAGAATTCATGGAAAAATCAAGATTGACTGAAATTTTGCAGATGCGACACGATCGCATCCGATTGGTCAGCCCGGCAGTGGCGGGAAATATTCCGGTCGTTGCAGTCTCGGGTACCACGCTGGCCGAAACGTGGGAGAATGCCCTACTCGGCTTATATGCATTCGGCTGCGAAATTCGCACCCAATACGACGCCCGCGATCGGCAAGGACATTACATCGATCCGCCCAGCAAGGATTGTACCATGCTGATGTCCATCGAACAACCAACCGCCGAACCGATGATTCATCTCGGTGGCATCCCCGGCGGATTCGAAGACCTGGAGGAGTACGTGCAGGAAGTACGCGATGGCATCAAAGATCATTGGTTGCGCCAGCCGCTTGATCCGGATGACACGCGCTGGCAGTATACCTACCACGGCCGGCTGTTCAGCTATGAGGTGCCGCTGAGCGAATACGATCGAGTTTTATGCGCCTTGCCCGAACAGGAAAAAAAGAAATTTTATGCGAGGGAAACCGCCCATTTCCTGCTGGATCACGACTATGTGCAACTGATAGAAAAGGAGATTCAGGGCCAAAAACAGATGTTCGTACGAATCAATCAGATCGAATACGTCATTGAAAAATTATGCCGGCAGCCGTTCAGTCGGCAGGCGCAGGCCATCACCTGGCAGCCATTTATGGATACCGACATCTACGATCCCGCTTGCTTGCAGAGCATGTGGTTCCGCATTCTGGATGACGAGCAGGGACAGCCGACGCTAAATATGAACATTCGGTTCCGCAGCCGCGATGCCTACGATGCCTCATTTATGAATTGTTTTGCGTTTATTCATCTAATGGAGTATGTTGCGCAGCAAATTCAGCAGCGCACGGGACGTCCCCTCAAAATCGGCCGTTACGTAGATGAATCCGATTCCTTTCATATCTATGGTAAACGCATCGCCGATTTTGAAAATCGATTTCTTAAGAATCTTGCCGAACGCAGCTTTGATCAGCGGACCTTCTCCCGTGCGGAGGCCGAGCCATTCTTTGAAGAACGGCGTGCGAAACTGAAGGCGATGTTTGGATCAAACCCGACTTGATCCATGGCCCGGATCATGCGGGAGTAAGAAGAAGCTGATTCCTCTGCTTTCCGCCTGGTGCAGCCGACATCGCCGGAGAATTAAGTCGGCGAAGAATGATGACAATTATCGATGATCGACCATAGGCTTCAGCAGCAAAATAGTATGGTAACAACTGCAAATCGAATCAATTTTAGCAAGCCAACGGAGCACTCATGAAAAAAACATGTTGCGCAATTTTATTGAGCCTGTCAATTTTACTATCGCTGGGAACGATTTGCAAGGAGGAGAAGCACCATCTCAAGGAAGCGCGTGGCTTATGGGTGACGCGCTGGGAATGGGCGGTGAAGGCGGATACCAATCGGATGCTGGCTCAACAAGCTCGAATTCGACACATCTTTGAACTGGCGAAAGACGCCCGTTTGAACTTCATCTTATTTCAGGTGCGCGGCAATGGCGATGCATTTTATCAGTCACCAATCGAACCATGGTCTGATTTATTATCGGATTCATTGGGTGCAGATCCGGGCTGGGATCCTCTGGCCTTCGCGGTGGAATTAGCGCACGAGTTGGGGCTGGAGTTGCATGCCTGGTTCAATACCTTTCCCGCCTGGCGTGGCCATGAACCGCCGCCACATACCACGCCGGAGCATGTCTACCATCGGCATCCCGAATGGCTGGTGTGCGATAAAAATGGCCAACCGATGCCATTGGGCGATCATTACGTCAGTCTTAGTCCCGGCATCCCGGAAGTACGTGACTACCTTCAGCAGGTGGCCCTGGACATCGTCACCAGGTATGATATTGATGGCATCCATTTCGATTATATTCGCTATCCTGAAAGTGCGGATAAATTGGGCTATTCGCAGGACCCCATTAGTCTGTTCCTGTTTAATTCCGAGCAGGGCAATCCCCAAAACCTGAGCTGGGAGAACTGGCAACGGGAAAATATCAATCAGTTTGTGCGACAATTTTATGATCGCGCCACCGCAGCCAAGCCCTGGCTCAAAATTTCGGCCGCGGTCATTGGTAAATATGACCAGAGCGATTGGAACGGTTATCACGCTGTCTTTCAAGACGCCCGGCGCTGGCTTAGCGAAGGGAAAATGGATTTTATTGTTCCCATGATTTACTGGCCGACAAACCACCCCACTGCACCCTACGGCAAAATTGTTGACGATTGGTTCAACTGGCCGCACGAGCGGTTTATTTTTCCGGGCATGATGGTCAATAGCCTGGGCAGCGAGCAATGGCCTACCGATGAACTGTTCAATCAGGTGGCCATCAATCGTCGCAACGGCAACGGGATGGTCTTTTTTAGTTACTCGGGTTTAGAAAAAGCCAGCCAACTGGTCTCCCAAAAAAAAGGCTTCGTTTTTCTGGCAAACTTGCCCCCGATGACCTGGAAAGATGATGTGCCGCCCATGGATCCGCAACACCTGCGTGCGGAAATATTAAACTCTGGCCAAATCATTTTGCGCTGGAGCCCGCCTCTGCCAAAACTCGAACCGAGCGACGTCTTTCATTACAATATCTTCCGTTCCGAAAAAAGCCCGGTTGATTTCCTGGATGCGGAGAACCTGATTCATGTCACGGCTAAACCCGATACATTTTATATCGATGCCAGCGCTAAGCCAGGACGCACCTATCACTATGTCGTCACTGCATTGGATCGAGTTGGCAATGAAAGCCCGCCGTCGAATCAGGCAGCAGTAGCTCTCCCGGTGCTGGCGGTGGCTCCCTCTTCATTGGAAATAACCGCACCATAGATAAAAATCAATTGGACGCACGAAAAATATTGGCATTATTGTTCAAAAATGGGAGGCTAAAAATGATTCGAAAGAAAACAACTCATGTCGTCATCACGTTCATCATGTTGGGACTTATTATCACCTGCGGAGGGAAAAAGAGCATGTTCAACAACGTGAATGATCTGCTTTCCGTCATGAAAAAGCACACGCCAGTGGTCATTTTGGGCGATCCCAACGGGAAAATGCTGGCTGTTACTCCCGAATATGGAAGCAAAGTCATTGCCATGTCTGTAACCGGCCTCCAGGGTCGAAATTTGATCTGGCCCAATCCGCAAATCGCCACCGACCAATTCTGGAGTGGCGCTCAGCGCAATTGGAATCTCGGCGGCGCGCGCACCTGGCTGGCGCCCGAGGCTGATTTTTACCTGGACGCGCAACGAAATTGGTTCGTGCCCGAGGCCATGGATCCAGGAAATTACAAATTAGAGCGCCAGGAAGGCAACCTCATCGTATGTTCCAATGAATTCCACATCAAAAATGTGAACGCTGAAGAATATCATCTGAATATCATTCGCACGATTGAATTGCTAGCCGAAACGCCCGATTTCGTTCAAACAGGGCTGCAATATGTCGGCTTGCGATTCACCCATGAACTGGTTAATCTTTCCAATAAAACCATCGGCCAGGATTTGGCATATGCAAGCCTATGGAGCCTGATCCAGCTCGACACCGCCGGTACCATGATTGTTCCGATTCGCAAGGATTCGGCGCATCACAACATTACGGTGCGCGACTATGGTCCAACCAATTTCAACACCGTACCGCCAGAACGGATGACTGTGGGAGATGATTGGATCGCAGTAAAAATTGATGGCAAATTTCGCTGCAAACTGGGTTTCGCACCCTGGGCCGCCCGCAATGGGATTGCCTATCTCTCCTATCGCCAGGGCGAAGACCAGGGGGTGCTCTATTTGAAGGAATTTACCGTCGATCCAACAGCCGTGTATGTCGATCACCCCTGGGAAAAACCCTATGACTATGGCGATGCCATCCAGCTTTATAATGATGATGGTCGCTTTGGTGGGTTTTGTGAGATTGAATGCCATGCACCGGCAAAAATTCTGGCGCCGAATGACAAACTTTCCCATACAGTGACGCTGTCCGTAATCCTCGGTCCGTTGGACCAGTTGAAGCAAATTGCGGGTCAGAAATTGGCCGTGGATATGAATTCAATAGCGCTTTATTAGTTCTATAACACACCTGGCCAGGCATTGCCGATACCGATACCTCAATTAGAGCTATGCCTGGCCATGACTGGACGAAGTTCAAACAATTCTGGCAGATGTGAGCGCCGAGATTTTTAGGTTATTATTGAGGACGAACCATGAGATATTGGACAGCAGGTAGCGCATTGTTGGTGGCGCTGATTATTCTGCACTGCTCGCATACAAAGGATTATCACCAGATGATGCACAAGTCGTTTTATCCTCAAAAAGATGTTACCATTTTGGTCACGGATTCCGGGCTGGGCGGTTTATCAGTGGCGGCAGAGCTGGCGTCCCGCCTGCCGGGCAGCGGCCTATTTGAAAACATCCGCCTGGTCTTCTTCAATTCGCTGTTTCACAACCAGAGTGGCTACAATAGTCTCAAAAACGAACGGGATAAAATCCGCATTTTCGATGCAGCTCTTGCTGCGATGGCAACAAAATATCAGCCGGATTTGCTACTCATCGCCTGCAACACCCTCTCCGTTTTGTATGACAAAACTGCATTTTCTCGTCAGGCTCAATTTCCAGTCATCGGCATTGTGGAAACTGGCGTGGAGCTGATCGAACAGCAATTTCGATTTACCCCCCAGAGTGCAGTCATCATCTTTGCCACGGAGACAACCATTGGCTCTCACGCTCATAAAAAATTGCTCATGAAGCGCGGGTTTCATGCCGACCAGATCATAGAACAAGCCTGTCCCGGTCTGGCCGGCAGCATCGAACGCGGGTACAATAGCCAGGAAACCACGGAGCTTATTCAGAAATATGTCACTTCAGCTATCCATCAGGCAGCACTTTCACGCCCAATATTCGCCAGTCTGAACTGCACCCATTATGGTTACTCCCGTCAACAATTCCAGGAAGCCTTTGCCCGAGCTGGTTACCCCGAGCTTACCATCCTCGATCCCAATCCTCGCATGGCTGAGATACTCTTTCAGTCGCAACGGCCGGCTCGTTTTCCCACCACCCAGCTTATCATCGAAGTGGTCTCCAAAACAGAAATCACTGCGCCTAAAATTGTCTCATTGGGTCAATTGCTGGGAAGGGTCTCTCCGGCCACGGCCGAGGCATTGAAAAACTATCGCTTCGAGCCGAACCTCTTTGATGCGCCGTTTGATACTTCGTCCATCGAAAAATAGCCACCCGGGCTCTCTTGTGGGAATTCACTTCGCCTCGTTTTTTTAGCACCATTTTTGCACACCACTTTTAGCAACCGGCAGGAGAAGCGCTGGTTAGCGCATCGATCAGCAATTTGGCTATGACCAGCAGTTGAATGGCATTCCGCATTCAGCCTGTTGTTCAATTGAAAAGCGCCCAAGCAACGGCAGGATTGGGTGCCTATTTGCCGCGTTGTCGCTATCTCAGCTTTGAATCGCGCGGCTGGTCAAATTTTGCTCACTTCTATCACTCAGCCGCCATGCAAGCAGTGACAAACTGATTCCGTAACTGCCCTTTTGCCGAATTCTTTTTGGGTGCATTTTAAAAAGCGCAAATGGAATTTATCCAAATATGACTATACCAATTCAATCGGAACATATTTCAGAACGTTCAATAAGGGTAATCCGAATAACTCGAGAAATTAGGTGGCGAACTTGCATAGAGCCAGGGTTTTATTTTAGCCACCTGCATTGAATCCAGAATATTTGATACTACTTGGTCAAATGAAAAGCCAAGGTGTCATTCCGAATATAGCGAAGCGTAGTGAGGAATATGGATAGTCCGATCACCTTTTTGTGCTAATAGATTTCTCGCTTCGCTCGAAATGACATGCCGATTTTGAAAAATGTGACCAAGTAGAGTTAATTCTCGCAATTCAAATGATTCGCTAAATTAGCGGTCAAGGGTATTAATAAACTGACGTTCTGATCAAAGAGATCTTTTTCATCTGTCATGGAGCCGAGAAATTGATATGACACCCCGTAATAGACACCTTACTCGATGCTTTCTTGCCACAAACTGGATCGCTTGTACCTTGCTTTTTACCATTACAGCCGCGGCGCAGATGTCCACAGGCGGGATGATTGCTACCCCCGATTCACATGCCACACGCATCGCTGAGCAAATATTGCAACAAGGCGGCAATGCCGTTGATGCGGGTGTCGCTGCCATGTTTGCGTTAGGCGTTGTGCAACCGTATGCGACCGGTATGGGCGGTGGCGGCTTGATGCTAATTCATCGCCCTTCGGATCAGACAGCCACATTGATTGACTTCCGAGAACAGGCGCTACAGCAAATCGATCCCAAAATCTATTATCAAGATGAAACCGCATTTCGGATCAATACTAAATCTGGCCCTCGTTCCATCGCCGTTCCCGGAATGATGGCCGGTGCAACAACAGCCCTGCAACTACATGGCAGCAAGTCGCTCCAGGAGGTGGTAGCGCCATCGATCCAACTGGCCAGCAATGGGTTTTCAGTCAGTCATCAACTCGCTCGAATGGTGGAAAAATATTATGACCACCTGGAATCTAACCAGATTACCTCTCAAACCTTCCTGCCAGACTGGCTGCCAATTGAGCCCGGCGAGACCATGATTCGCCGCGATCTGGCGCAGACCATGAAATTAATTACCGATCAGGGCGAACAAGCGTTTTATCGCGGGGAAATCGCCAATCAGATTATTCGAGAATTAAATAGCCATGACATCAACATCCAGGCGGCCGATTTGCGCAATTATAAGCCGCAGCTCACCTCAGCACTGGTCGCAAGGTATCGCAATTATGAAATCCTAACTGCGCCACTGCCAGCCCGAGGCGGCTGGGCGCTGCTCACCCTGTTACGAATTCTCCAGGCCAAAAATGTCGGTCAATTCCCCCTCAATAGCGGCCCGTATGTTCATATTGTGGCTGAGGCCATGCGATTGGTCTATACCGAACAGCAGCGGTACCTCAATGGACAGGTAGAAGAAATATTGTCGGATGAGCAGATCGCTCGCATGGCCAGCCAGATAGACACCGCAGGAACCATTGCACTTCCAAAAGAAATGGATTCGGAGAGAGAGCCCATCCTCAACGGCGCCCACATCTCGGTCATCGACAGGCAAGGCAATGCGGTCTCGATCTCCCTATCGCTCGGAAGCCCTTTTGGTTCGGCAGTCACCATCGCACGGTATGGAATTTTGATGAATAATGCCCTGATCGACTTTTCGCCACAACCAGGGACAAGCAATTCGCTTCAGCCCGGTCGCAAGCCTCTCACTACTCTAACGCCGACAATGGTGCTAAAAAACGGTCAGCCATTTTTAATCCTGGGCGGCAATGGTGGCGAACAGACCGTATCCATGCTTGCGCAAATTATAATCAACGTGGTGGATTTTCATCTCTCCCTGGATGAGGCCATCCGCTCGCCCCGCTTCCATTATAACAGCAATAATCATACAGTGGAAATGGAAACCCGCATCGAAGCCAGCGCCATCGAATATTTGAAAAGCCGGGGCCATAAAATAAATTTGCGTACCGATTACGATGCGTATTTTGGCAATTGCCAGGCCGTGATGCTGGCCCCAGCACATTCTCAATTTTCAGCAGTGAACGATATTCGGCAGGAGCGAGAGGTATATTACCATGATCTCGATTGAAATACAAATTGGAGGACGAAGGCGATTCAGCGACAGCTCGTCAAAATGTCAGGTTTCGATTGATTCATTTGGCTAACTGATCATTTTTTCCATCATTGCCCGGGCCATCTCCATCGCCTCAGTCAAAGCCGAGGCATTATTACCGCCTATTTCAACGAAAGTTGGTCGTCCCCCTCCCCTGCCGTCGATTATCGGAGCCACCTGAGGCACCAGCACATTGAAATTATGTGACCAAGTTTCCGGCGCGGCTAAAATGATGTAGGCCTTTTCCGAGCGCAATCCGAACAACACCCCGATATTAGCAACCTTGACTATTTGTCTGGCAAGAAAACGGGCCTCATTCAGTTCTTTATCATCAAAAATTCGGACCATGATTTTCTGTCCCAACTTTTGTGCTTCCATTACCAACTCACTGGCTTCATAAACGATATTTTGCTCCATTATTTTTTTGCTTTTCCGAATGAGCTCTCGAATTTCCGTTTGCAATTTTTCCACCGAGTTTGCCAAGTCATCTTCGCCAGTGGATAATAAGGCTGAAAGTTGCCGCAAGCGCCGCCATTTTTTCTGATAATCCCGAATCGCTCGCCCACCGGCCAGAAACTCCAGCCGCCAGTAGCCCCTGATTTTCTCCCAGGCAATGATTTTTACCAATCCAACCTGGCCCGTGGCAGCGACATGAGTGCCGCCACAAGGATCCACATCAAAGCCGTCAATTTCAACCAATCGAATATCCTCGCGCTCGACCAATTCCTTCCGTAACTTCTTTTTGTCGACATCGGCGGGCCTGGCCCAATACGCTTTCACCAACCGATCCTCAAAAATAATCTGCTGGGCCAAATCTTCAACCGCCTGGATTTGATCGTCACTGATTTGTAGCAGATCCACATCAATGGTGGAACTCTCCTCGCCCAGATGCGATGAAATGGTCCTGGTGCCAAATAGGTTGAAAAAAGAGCGGGCCAGAATATGAAAGCCCGTATGCTGCTGCATGAAATCAAAGCGCCGTGGCCAGTTAATCTGGCATTCGGCCTTGCCGACTTCCAAAGGCGATTGGACCAGATGCAGTATTTCACCATCCTGTTCGATCACATCGACGACTTCAATGCCATTGATCGTGCCCGTATCGTTCATCTGCCCGCCAGAGGTAGGATAGAATGCTGTCTGGTCTAAGATGATGGCGTGCTGGGAACCGTGGGGAAAGGTGCGAAGGATAGTAGCAGGGAAATGAATTAACTTAGTTTGGTCAAGATAAAGCTTTTGGGTAATCATGAAATTTCCTGTTGGATAATGAAAAAAAGAGCGAGCAGCATCCACTCGCTCTTCTTATAGAATATTAAGCTAACCAATCTATTTCTTCTTCTGCAAATACTTCTCCACAAACGGCATAATCAGATCGATCGGCACCGGGAAGATCGTGGTCGAGTTATTTTCTGCAGCGACCTCGGTCAGCGTTTGCAAGAAGCGGAGTTGCATGGCCATGGGATTTTTGGCAATGACATCGGCAGCATCGGCCAGACGCTGCGACGCCTGATATTCGCCCTCCGCATGAATCACCTTGGCACGTCGTTCTCGCTCGGCCTCTGCCTGGCGGGCGATAGCTCGCTGCATCTCCTGCGGCAGATCGATATGCTTTACTTCGACCAGTGAGACTTTGATACCCCAGGGATCGGTGTGATGATCGATGATGGCCTGAAGTTCTCGATTGATTTTCTCACGTTCGGAGAGCAGATCATCCAATTCCACCATACCGAGGGTGCTTCTCAATGTAGTTTGGGAGAGCTGCGATGTGGCAAATAGATAATCCTCCACTTCAACAATAGCCTTGGCAGGGTCGATCACCCGAAAATAAAGCACTGCGTTCACTTTTACAGAGACGTTATCTTTGGTGATCACATCCTGTGGGGGCACATCCATGGCAATGGTTCGCAGGCTAACCCGAACCACTTTATCAATGATGGGAATGATCAGCACCAGGCCTGGTCCTTTGGTACCCACCAAGCGGCCCAGGCGAAACACGACGCCTCGCTCGTATTCACGAAAAATACGAATCGCGCTCAAGATCAGAAATAAAAATATGATGACGACAGAAACGAATGCTCCTGGCATAATTTTCCTCCTCCAAGATTATGGGTTGCTTTGTTTTTCAACGATGAGTTTCAAACCGTCTACATCGATGACTTTAACTTTGTCGTTCTTTTTGATTTTTTGCTGGCTATAGGCCTTCCAATATTCACCGTGGATTCTGACTTCACCCTCGGGATCAATATTGGTAACTGCCACGCCGATTTCATTGACAATCCCCTCTTTGCCCGTGGTCACCTTCTGCCGATGGGTTCGCAGCGCCATGGAGATGGCAAAAATAAAAAAAGCCGAGGTGGCCAATGTAACCGCCAGAATGATGCTGAGGGGAAGATGAATGGACAGCGATGGTGTGCTTTTGAAGAGCATCAGTGAACCCAATAGCATAGAGACAATCCCTCCGATGGTTAAGATGCCATAGCTGGTAACTTTGACTTCCAAAATAAATAGCAGCGTTGCAAAAAGGATGAGCAAGATGCCGGCAACATTGATGGGCAGTTGTTGCATGGCAAAGAATGCGAGGATCAGAAAGATGCCCCCCAAAACACCGGGCAGAATAGCGCCGGGGTTGGAAAACTCGAAATACATCCCCAGAATACCCAACATCAGCAAAATATAGGCAATGGATGGATTCGAGATCATGTCCAAAATCTTCGAGCGCCAATTCATTTCATGTTGGATCAATTTTGCCTGTTTGGTTTTCATGATCACCGTACCGCTATCCACTGCCACCGCTTTGCCGTCCAATAGGATCATCAAGCTATCCACATCAGGACAGATGAAATCGATGACTTTCAGTTCCAGCGCCTGCGTTTCAGTAATCGATTCGCTCTGGCGAACCGCCTTTTCAATCCAGTCGGCATTACGGCCGCGCTTGTCAGCAATCGATCGATTGAACGTGGCCCACCAATTGGTGGCTTTTTGCACCCCGACATCCGCAGAATCGGTTTTGCCCATGCCCACTGGATGGGCCGCACCGATATTGGTCCCCGGCGACATGACCGCCACATGCGCCGCAATAGTAATCGACATGCCGGCTGAGACAGCTCCAGCGCCCGAGGGATAGACGAATACGATCACTGGCACCCTCGCCGCCAGCATCTTTTTTACAATATCCTGCGTAGCCGCAATCAAGCCTCCGGGCGTATCCAGTTCGATAATCAAACATTGCGATTGATTGTCTTCCGCCCGGTCGATGGCATTGATGATAAAATCGGCCGAGACGGGATTGATGGTGCCGCCGGAAATTTTGATCATATCCACCTGCGATCGAGAGACCGAAAATAATGCCTCAGCCGACCATGCCACCAGCACGGCTACCAGTAATAAACATGTGATAGTTTTTTGCATGAATTCATTCCAAAGTTAAAATAAGCTATCGACGAGTGAATAGATAAAGAATGATCGAAAGGATCACGCTCAATAGAATACAACTGGTGATCGGAAAATAGAAACTGAAATTCTTTTTGGTGATATGAATATCCCCGGGCAATTTTCCCAGGAATGGAATCTCTTTAAAAAAATATAAAATTCCTCCCACCAGCACCAGAATGATGCCGGCAAAAATCAACAGTTTCGCGAGGGGTTGTAAGTTCGATTGCATCTTGTGTCATCATCCGAGAATAACCTTGGCACTCAGAAAGCTAATTATTTATCTCTGAGCTTTCAATGATGTTTCCAACTTAACAAATCAAATTGAGATTAGTGAAAGTGCTCAAAAATTTAATTGCTTTTTCTGCGATCTTCCATTTCTGAATCTACCTGTATCGTATGGCTTCAGCAAATGATTTTATTCAGAATCATTATTAAACGAGTTATTTTATCACATGATATTTTTTGCAGATTTCAACCACTCGATCGAGGGGAATCGCATCCACATTATGCCCTTGCCAGCCGATCATGGCTTGAGCCATGAATAGCGAGTTGTAAATCGCCTCCTGGGTGGCCTCGACCACGGCCAGGAATATCGGAGAAATCTGATCGTCCCTGACTTCCTCATAATGTCGCGTCCGACCTTGCCCTGAATGCGCCACCCGACAGGCCGGATCAGTTGAAAACGCAATGACATAATCGCCACTGCCATTGGCGCAAAAGCCACCGGTTTTGGCCAGGCCCAGCAGTGCGCGTTTCGCCAGGCGTTTCAAATTGCGAACCGAGAGCGGAGCATCAGTGGCTACCACGATCATGCAGGAACCGTCACCAGCGACTTCGTTTTTGAGATAGTAGCGTCCCAGCTCTCTTCCCACCGGCGCCCCGTTGATTTCCAATACACCGCCAAAGTTGGTCTGCACCAGCACTCCAACTGTATAGCCCCCGAGTGATGCGGGTAACAATCGCGAAGCGGTTCCAATGCCACCTTTATAACTAAAACAAATCGTTCCAGTTCCCGCTCCAACCGAACCCTCAACGACTTGTCCGCTCTGTGCGCTGGTAATTGCATCCCACACGTCCTGCCGGCTTATCGAGCGCTTTTGGATATGGTTCAAGAATCCATCATTGGTTTCACCCACTACAGGATTGATCGAAAATACATTTTCGTTACCTGGCTGCTGCAGCATATAATCGATCAGCGCATCTGCGACGATGAAAACGCTCAATGTATTCGTTAGAAGAATAGGGGTTTCAATGGTTCCCAATTCTTCGATCTGAGTCGATCCAACCAACTTTCCGAAGCCGTTGCCAACATAAATCGCTGCCGGGACTTTTTCCTGAAAGAGATTGCCCTCATGGGGTATGATGGCGGTAACTCCGGTTCGAATGTCATCATCGCGAACAATTGTTTTATGTCCTACTCGAACGCCCGCAACATCGGTAATTGCATTGTATGGCCCCGGATTGAGGATGCCAACCCGGAGGCCAAGATCACGAGTTCGAGAACGTTGCATTGTCTGCGCCAGGCCGAATTGAGCAATGAAAATCAATAATACGGTGATTTTAAATTTCAAAGCGATCTGTAATGATGTCATGATTTCAATGAAATGTCAATATAGCGGTTGCCGAAAAGGCATTGCCTTCTTGAAAAAAGAATTTTTAAAAAAAGATTTTTTCCCTTGACTTTTAAAAATATTTTTTGTTAATTAGACCAGCAAAAAAATCCCTGCAATATAAGATGGGCAAATTATAAAGAGCCAACACCTAATAAAAGGGAACTTAGCTCTCGGGCGTGTATTACAAGCCTCATCCGCCCCCCGGCGGATAGTGGAAGTAAAAAGCGTTCAGGCGGTGCCCACCGTGTCAAACACGGTTCTTTGTAACCCCGTCTTGTTGCAGGGTTTTTTATTGTTGGCTACTCCTCAAAATCAAACCAGTTAGCTTTTTTCATAGCTCAAACTTCATCGCCAGATTTTGCCTCACTCAGCCGTTTGCAATCATTTGCTATCTTTGGTGATGATTTTATGAATCTCCCAACCAACTGTTGCAGAGGGGCTCATCGAACAAGCAGCAAATCGGCTGCAATTCTAATTGCTCTGGCAGACATTCCCATGGTTCATTTCTGGAGTGCCTCCTCCATTTGGTCATGAATTTCGAACAACGTATCTAACCGCATGCGATCAAAAATTTCTCGCATCAGCGGCTGGGGTCGCACCAATTTGACACTGCCATTCCGTTTCCTAATAATATCCTGCGCCATAATCAGCACACCCAATCCTGCGCTGTTCATCACGCTTACCTGATTCAGGTCGATGATCAGATGCTGAACATCTTTTTCAAGCACCGAAATCATATCATCACGAAAGACATCGGTGATGCCAAGGTAAATTCGTTTTTCCAGTACCGTGGCGATGGCTTTTTTGCCGTCCAACTGCAAGGCGATGGTTCTATACTCCATGTTCGGTCGTCCTGTCTTGAATGTTTATTTGGCATTGTAGAGTTGTGGATCAATAACAAAATGTTCACAGACGTGTTCGGATTGAACATATCGATTGGTTAATTGGCAGCGATAATAAAAATAGCCATTGTAATCTGGGTTATTTTGGTAAAACGGTATGCGATATTTACAGTGTTTGCAAGTTCGGCTGACCTCATTCGCCGCCGACTGCCGCTGCGATTGAGCTGGATTGATCAAGAGATCGAGGTCGTAAAGTATCTCGATCAGTCTTTCGACAATCATCTTCATTCGCACAATAATATAAATCTGCAAGACGATATAGACGCTCAAAAAGCACAGCAGCAGATAGAATATGAAATCAGAATTGTGAGCTTCCATTGGTCGTTTTCGCTTCATTCAAAGTGATCGGTTCGGTAAATCGAACGACACGGTTCCAATTAATAAAACGCCATTCGATCCAGACTGCGGTACTGAATGGCTTCGCTGATATGCGCTGGTTTGATGTCATTACTATTTTCCAAATCGGCAATGGTGCGGGCGACTTTTAAGATGCGGTCATACGCCCGGGCTGATAATCCCAGCTTGGTAATTGCCATTTTGAGCAACTCCTCGCCCTGCTGATCAATCTGGCAATATTGTCGAATGTCTTTAGATTCCATGCGTGCATTACAGAAAATATGTTTTTTGCCGGCAAAGCGGCGAAGCTGAATCTGCCGCGATTGTTCGACTCGCTGGCGAATCGCTTCAGAGCTCTCTCCAGTCGACTTGCTGGCCAATTCACTGTATTTCACAGTGGGCACTTCGATATGGATATCGATCCGATCCAGTAAGGGGCCGGAGATTCGGGAAAGATATTTTTGAATTTGTTGCGCGGTGCAGGAGCATTCATGATTGGGATCGGTAGCATAGCCGCAGGGACAGGGGTTCATGGCCGCGGCCAGCATAAATTGCGCCGGATACGTCAATGCCAGTGCAGCCCGAGAAATGGTCACCACGCCATCTTCCAGGGGCTGCCGCATCACTTCCAGGACATTTTTTTTGAACTCAGGCAACTCATCCAAAAATAGCACGCCATGGTGCGCCAGGCTGACCTCGCCTGGCCGAGGTACCTGACCGCCACCAATTAAGCCAGCATCGGAAATTGTATGATGCGGCGAGCGAAACGGTCGGGTGGCTATCAATGGTGTATGCGGTTGTAATAATCCAGCAACGGAGTGAATCTTGGTAGTCTCCAGGGCCTCCTCCAGCGTCAGGTCTGGCAGAATGGTTGGGAAGCGTTTGGCCAGCATGGTTTTGCCCGACCCGGGCGGACCGATCATCAGAATGTTGTGGCCGCCGGCAGCAGCAACTTCCAGCGCCCGCTTAGCATGTTCCTGGCCTTTGACATCCTGGAAGTCGATGGTATAATGGCGGCTTGCGGAAAAGATTTCGGCCAGGGATACTTTGAACGGCTCAATCGCTTCTTCGCCATTTAGAAAAGCTACTGCCTCTGCCAGGGTGGTCACCGGATAGACATTTACGCCCTGGGCCATGGCTGCTTCGCTGGCGTTTTCGGCTGGCAGGATGATACCCTTACTATTATTTTTGCTGATCTCGATGGCAATCGGTAACGCACCGCGAATAGCCCGCAAACTGCCATCCAGCGATAATTCACCCAACATCACATAGTCCTGCACGTGATCGTGGGAAATCACCCCTGAAGCCGCCAGGATGCCGATGGCAATGGGCAGATCGAATGCGGAGCCTTCTTTGCGGACATCCGCCGGTGCCAGGTTGATGGTGATACGTTTCTGCGGAAAAGGGAGGTTCGAGTTTTTAATGGCAGCATTGACCCGTTCTTTTGACTCTTTGACCGCACTATCGGGCAAGCCCACCGTGGCAAATGCCGGCAATTGGCTTTCCAGATGCGCTTCGACCTCCACCAGAAAGGCGTCGATGCCGAGGACTGCTGCACTAAAAACTTTTGCTAACATACGTTATCCATTCTTTATTGACATAATATATACAAATTAATTTCTTAATAGTCAATAAAAAACTCTGAAAATAGCATGAAATTGTTCATGCGATTCGGCTATTACCAAGGCGAAGTTCCAAATTGTTAGCCAGTCGGAGCTGCGATGCCAGCGTTCCAACAGAAACGGAACGAGTTGCCACCACCATTATTCTGATCCAAAGATAGGCTTCTGGGCCAGCCTGAACCTGACGCTGATGCGATCATTCTGTCGCATGGCGCTGCCAAATTTTTGTTCAAAATCCTGAAAGATAAAGGTAGTATCATTCTGTGCCACGACCCGAAGATAGGGATCCAGATTTTTCAACAAATTTTGAAATGCAGCCTGGGCCCCAGCAACATCAGGATATTGGATTACCAGTTGGGAATATCCCCTTCGATCTTCATCACGATAATTGCCAAAAACGCCAAATGATTTTCCTTTAAGCTGGAAAATGTCGCCCTCTCCGAAAGTAAAAATCGATTGCAGCGAATAGGGGCCGCGGATAATCCGTTCGGAGCCGGCGATCAAATTCTTCTTCGGCAACCCATCGAATATTTTGACTTGAGCGCCCTGGGCAATGCTGGCTAAAAGCTGTTGCGCCAGTTCCGCAGCCGCAGGTATCAAATCTTCCCTGCCGGCAAAACTATTGACCTGAATAAAGTAGCTGCCCTTTACAATATTGATCTGATATTTGTTGCCGGAATTGCGGGCGTCGACTCCCTCGATGGGCGTTTCCTGGCCACACTTCATCAGATAGATGCCCAGCGCTGCGGTGGCATTTTCCATTCGGTAGGCTTCCAGACTGATCTCATATTCCTCTCGCTGGTAGTTTTGCACCTGTAACTCTTCGAAACCGAATTCATAAAATAGTTCTGCGCCACCATCAATATAGCCATACAGGTCGTTCTTCAAGAAACGCAACAACTGTCCCGATTTGACCCAGCCAGTAACAAAATTATTCTCCGGGAAACGCAGTTGTGCCACCCCATGGATCGAACCACACAGGTAAATCAAAATGACCATAATCATCTTTCGCATGTAGCAGGCCTCACACCTCACGATTAATCTTCCAATAGAAATGCCACGATTCATTCGTTTGGCTTAGGTTGAAAACTTAAGCTGCCCCATAGCGCGCACGCGATCGCAGATTAACCGATTTGAATGTGCGTTATTTTCTCTGGGTCAGCAATTCCCAATCCCAACCGTTCTGCATAGCGCAGGTATTCGGTAAAACGAGGATGCTCGTTGACATTGACGTTCATCTCTTTTCGCTTTTGAACCAGTAGCTGATGACAAACCAGATCCAATGCAAAAGGATCGGTGGCGAAAAATAATGTATTGAAGGTATAGGTGAATTTGGCATTCGGTCCTGGGCCGCCGTCATACTGCGCCCGCAGCCCATCGGTGATATTCAAAACCAATTTGTCTCGAATGACCGGAAACGCCAGGACTTCGGTGCATACATCAAAAAATAGCGGTTTGTGCAGCCGCGCGGTGTTGCAAATGGCCGCATAGCCGAGATTTTTCGTGGCCATGGAAATGCCATTGCCGGTATTTTTGAAAACTGGCACATTGATAATTTTGGTCAATTTCTGAGTGAGCAGTTTGCCAAAATAAGAATATTGACCATTGAAGACGTGTTGGTTCAAATAGGGGTTATCTTTAGGTGCATCGACTTCAGCCCAATAATAGGCATTTAAGTCAAAGTTATCGGCGCTGACATGGGTGCCATCGGGCTTTAGCCAGTGGCTATTGTCCTCGGTTTTTCCCTCCTGTGCAGCCTCATCCATGGTTTGTAACCCCTCAATGCCGATCCCGGGAAATCGTGTTCTAGTAAAACCGGCTTCCGTGAGCATATAGTCGAACCGATCCCAGATGATGATGTTTTGTCGCCTCATACCATTGCGAACCAACCAATCGATGATCGCATCAACCACCTCCAGCCGCGTGCTGATGAGCCCAGCACCGACCGGATTGACCTTGATACCGATAACGTCATCTTTTTTAAAAAACAATTTGAAACTTTGCTTCAAATTTTTGCCCGTGAGGGTTTGAATTCCCTGAGCCACCATTTCGTTTATCACCAACGGATCGGGTTGATCTTGAACCATGGCTTGAACATTATGTACCTCTACGACCTTGCCTGGAAAGGGACCAGGCAATGAATACCTGGTTTTCGGTATTTTCAACGCATCATCAATGTTGGTTTTGGGCTTTTCAGGGGCCTGCTGGCTGGCCCAGATATCGGGCGTACCCAACACTATACCGGTACCTGCGGCACCTGCAATTTTCAAAAAATCACGACGGGATAAAGAGACGTCATTGACGATGCGATCGTATTTTTGATTTTTCTGGATAGGCATTTTCGCTCCTAATAATTGGTTTATTGTCATGAGGCATGGATTTTATTTCAGCCATGAGGTCGCAAAGCCATAATGTCCCGATTCAGGGCCGAACCATGTTCTTATATCTTCAAAAATGCTTTATGCGTTGCCAAATGGTTTCGCAATCAATCGTTGATGATCAACCGACGACGACGCCAGCTTATTCAATATCCTGAAAATCGTCATCGAGGAAGATGACCAGGCATTGGAATTCAATGGCCCCGATGGTGAACAGTGATCTTCTGAAAATGCCGCTCAGAATTTGCCAAAGCGCAGCATAATCACCGCTGACGGCCCAGTTAGGTCAGCATTGCTGGAGGCCGACGATTGAACGCCGGTCACGTAGCGATAGCTGCCACCGGCGCTAAAACGAAACCATGGAGTCACATTGAGATCGAGCGTCAGACCCGGCTCCAACACAAAAACCTCATCCTCATCGAGATGGGTGCTGAATCGGGCGCCATTAATTTGATACCGATAGTTGACAGCGCCAGCCCCAATTAAGGTTTGCACCGAAAAATGAAGCAGCTTATCCGAATTGATGATCCACTCCATTTCAAAGCCGCCGTAACCAAAATCCAGGTACTCTTCGCCCAGTAAACCGGGGACCATGGCCGGCACATCATTGACCAGACCGTAGCCAGCGCCCCCAAGCACCAATGTATGATTGATAATCCAGCCCCCGCGACCTCCAACCAGCACACCGAAGCGATCATTGATCGACGAGAATTTGACGACGGGACCACCGAAGCCCCCATGCTCGATCTGGCCGCTGATGAGCGTTTGTTGTTGAGCATAGGCTGGCGCAAAAGCCAGCAATAGAATCAGCAGCAATGTGATTTGTTTCATAATTGCTCCTTTCGCTGAATAGTACATCGGAAAGATTACCCCAAGCGGCTGCCGGCGTGGTTACGATTCGTTAGCATGCTGTGATGTCATAATAATGCCGCTTTCCTATCAACCAAATTTTGTCAGCCGCTAAAATTGGGGATGCTTTAAATGAAAATCGGTCGCTTCCTGATACGACCTGGCAATCAATAAGGTTTCGGCTTCACCAAAGAGCTGACCGATAAAACTGATGCTGGTGGGCGTGCCTTCTTCATTAAATCCATTGGGTACTACCACCGCCGGATGGCCAGTCAAATTTGTTAGCAGCAGGACGTCGCCGCCATAGGAGGGGGTGACCAAGACATCAATGGGCGCCATGACTTTTCTCATGGCTTCCATAACCATGCGCCGCAGCCGATTGGCCTGGATGTATTCGACCGCCGGAATCAGCCGTGACATACGAAAGACGTTGGGCCAGGCATTTTTGATCTGCCGCACCATCAGGTCATCCCGATTAGTGCGGGTCAATTCATCAAATGCCGCAGCCGCTTCCACATTGAGAATAATATTCATTGCCTCGATGGGATAATCGGGTAACTCAATGGGAATCAGATCGAAGCCCAATCCGCGCAGCACGTTTAGCACCGCCTCATCGTTCAACCGTGCCTGCTGGCTTTTGCGTTCGGCTTCAAACGCTTTTTTGTAATAGCCCACTTTCAAACTTTGAGTTTGCACTCGGGGCGCCCATAAGAATGGAATATCGACAGCAGTCAAATCTTTTTCGTCCGGGCCATATATCGCCTGCAACACCAGCGCACAATCATCCACCGAGCGACATATCGGTCCAATTTTATCCATGCTCCAGCTCAAGGCCATGACACCATAACGGCTCACACGACCAAAGGTGGGGCGCAGGCCGGTGACGCCGCACCTGGTACAAGGGGAAACGATGGAGCCATAAGTTTCGGTACCGATAGCAAAACCGACCAACCCCGCTGCGGTAGCAGCCGCTGGACCGGCGGATGATCCGCTGGAACCTTGTTCAAGATTCCAGGGATTTTTGGTTTTGCCGCCGAACCAGACATCGCCCCAGGCCAGTTCGCCCACGGAAAGTTTGGCCAGCAACACAGCGCCAGCCTGTTCTAACCGTTCGACAACCGTAGCGTTATCCTCCAGCAGTTGTTCCTTGAATGGCACTGAGCCCCAGGTCGTCCGATAACCTTTGGTCGCCAGCAGGTCTTTGGCCCCCCACGGAATGCCGTGCAGCGGACCCCGGTATTTTCCAGCGGCAATTTCCCGATCGGCTCGTTGCGCCTGCTCCATTGCTAACGCTTCGGTGAACGTAATCACGCACTGCAATTTTTCATCATATTTTTTCAAGCGCTCCAGGTACATGCGAGTTAGCGCCACCGATGTAATCTGCCGCGATTTGATCAGTTGCGCCAAATGCGTAACCGGCCAGAAGGCCACCTCCTCCAGATTTGCAGGTAGCGGTGGAAGTTTGGGCTTTCTCAGTTTAACCGATTTTTCGACCTTCTTGAATTTCATACCTGGCAGAATGGGATTAAATTGCAGGGCTGGCGCAACAGAATTTGCGATGGGGATGTTGCGAAGTTGGCGAAAACTGTCGAGATTCTCGTTCACACCGTCCAGCATCAATTCCCGCTCTGCCGGCGTGAATTCCAGGCCGGCGATTTTTTCAGCTTCTTGAATCATGGCTGACGAGATTTTGACAGTGGGCTGCTCCTGCCATTTGGCCCAGAGGATGCTGGGAAAAGCCGTTGCCGACAAGCCCAGGCTTGGAAAATACTCGAAGAACCGGCGCCGGCTCAACTTTGGATTTGGCATGTTAGCTCCTTTCGGCGTGCTTCTGCACAGAGTGAAGCCGCATTTGGTGGTTTGCAGGATCGCATCCTGCAGTCATGCATTCCGTGTCTCATTCTAGCGATCGATGATAATCGATGCTATTGACCCAATTTTGGATAAAGTTCGTTCCACCATTCGGGCTCTCCTTTGAGCCACTTATCAAACCAGGCTAAAATTGACTTGGTCCACAAAATACGTTTGCTATAGGTCATAATCGTATGGTTCTGATCCTCCACTTGAATCAGCTCGACCTCCCGACCCAATAGCTTCAGCGCCGTATAAAGCTGGATGCTTTCGCCGGGCGGTACATTGGTGTCCTCGGATCCATGCAGCAAGAGGAGCGGTGTTTTGATCCGATCGGCTTGAAACAACGGACTTTGATCGACATAGATATCTTTGCGATTCCAGGGAAAACTGTTCGCCGTTGCCACGGCGCTGTACAGATAACCCCAATAACCTTCGCCCCAGTAGCTGGCGATGGAGCTAATGCCTGCATGGGCCACAGCCGCAGCAAACATATCTGTTCGAGTCTGCAACAGCATGGTCGTGAAGCCACCGTAAGAAGCGCCAATACATCCCACCCGCTTGTCATCTACGAACGGGTGAGCAACCAAAAATTGCTTGACCCCATCGACGATTTCATCCACCACAATCCGACCCCAATCGTTCACGTGGAGCGCGGAAAACTCCTGACCAAAGCCGGTGGCGCCGCTGGGTTGTAGCACATAAACAACGTATCCCTGAGCTGCATACAAATTTTTTGGATAGCGGCCCTCAAAATCTCTGGAAACGGGACTGGTGCCACCATAATAGTAGACAATCAGCGGATATTTGTTTGCCGGATCGAAATTGGGGGGATAATAAACATAACCGTCGATCGCTACATTTCGCCGATTTCGAAACGACCAGGACTCGACCCTGCCGAAAGCGACCTTCTCGAAATCCTCTCTTTCGTTGTTGGCCAGCAGTCGATATTTTCTGCTTTTCAAATCCAGGACCAGCGCCTGATTGGGGATGACGGCTCCCGAACCAGTATACACCATGATCGGTTTTGTTTTAGCCAGATCAAAGCTATTGAGCACTTCCACTCCCGTGTCCAGTTTCTCGTAGCGCCGAGTTTTTAAATCGTAGCGATATAAATGGCGGTAGGAACGATCGGTAGTATTGAAATAAATGGCATTCTCAAATTGGCTCCACACAGCCTGCCCCATGGCTGGATCAAAATTCCGGCTAATCGGATCAATGGTTTGGGTAGCCAAGTCATAAACATAAGCCTGGGTATCGTAGTCATTGGGAATCACAGTGTCCGGCACTGC
>JAPDQM010000058.1:0-24577 GCA_034505795.1 Candidatus Zhuqueibacterota bacterium | reverse complement strand
GGTGAATGGGGAAGTACGCGCTTCTGCTGCGGATTATTATACCGATTTTATCGGTGGGGCTATCGATCACCTGGGCAACCCGATTGGCAAAGAGGATTCCACCTTCCGTGTTTATAAAATTTCTCGCGGGGATAATGGGGTCAATAATCCCGATTATGCCGAATGGCCAATTCATCTGGGGGCACCTTCAGATGGCCAGGGCCATCCATTACTAATTGGCGATCAGACGCTGTGGTGCAGCTTCGTGGACGCAGATACCGAAAATCGAGAATACACGCAATGCCCGCCGCTGGGAGCCGAGGTCCATCTGACAGCCTGGGGCTGGGAAAAATTGGACAATGTGATTTTTCTGCGATGGAAAATCCACAACAAAAGCAATAACGTCTGGAAAGATACCTTCATCGGCATTTTTTCGGATCCGGACATGATCGATGCTAATAACGATCTGGTCGGTAGCGATAGTACATTGCAATTGGTTTATTGCTACGATTCGGAAGAGCGTAGTCTGAATGTGACAAATCTGGCGGTGGGATATGTGGCATTGGAAACTCCGATTCTATTCTCGCCAGGTGATACCGCAGTGACATTTTATGGTCCGAAAATCAATTATCGTAACGCTATGCCCATGTCGCCAAGAATGGACAAATCCACTCCCGATAGCTGGAATGATATTCCGTACAATGCAGATGCTCACCTGAACGTCTATCGCCGCTTGCAATGTATCAATATGAAAGGCGAGCCAATGGTCGATCCCACGACCGGACGGCAGTCCCGCTGGGCCTTTTCCGGCGACCCGGCAACGCGCATCGGTTGGGTGGATAGCAACGGCCGTGATCGACGCATGATGATCTCGGCTGGGCCGTTGGATTTAGCGCCAGGAGACACAACGGCCATGACGATAGCAGTGATGGGTGTTCAACGGCATCGCTGTCTGGATAATGTGACCGATATTAAACACCATGCTCGCGCGGTGCGATCTGCATTTCGACAGCGGGCCGCTCTTTACACTGAAACCTTTTATGCCGAACCTGGCCAGCAAGGAGTTGTCCTGCCCATTCGATTGTTGAACATGGCTGCCATTCGAGAATTGCGGTTCAAATTCAGCTACTCACCGGATAATTTGATAGTCCGAAACGCTGAACTTGGCGAACCTGGGATTGGCTGTTTACTGAAATTGATGACGACCACTTCAGGCATAGCAGAAGTAGAGATTTCGAGTAGTGGCGGCAATGCCATCGCTCCGGGAAACGGCGCCATCGTCTGGTTGAAATTGGACCTGAATAGCGATCTAAAAAGCGGTTCCATTCCATTTCAAATCGTTGCAGCGGAATGTTCCGACGCCCAGAACCAAACGTATTCCCTGGATTCCGTGGCCGGCGCCATCCAGCTCGAGATTCTACCTCAGCCGCCGAAATTGATCATGCCTGCCAATGGCCAATATATAGATGGGATGAAAATCGATTTCGCCTGGTCGAAAACAGCCCCTGGAGACTCCCCGCATTATCTGCAACAATTAATTGGGAAGAGTTCATTTTACCATGAAAATGTTCTGGATACATGCGTCACCCTGCCAGTTAGTAAATTTATATTTTCCCGCGAAGATTCAGAAAAAATCGGCTGGTTTATATCGCTGATGAAATATAGCCAACCCTTAATCTCGGATACGTTCTTTTTTAAACTGCCATCGGAAGAGCAGTTAACTTTTACCAGACTGCTATATCAATGCGATATTTCAACTCCATCTACCAGCGAGTCCATAGTCAACCGATATTACCACCTTCCTTATGCCTATATCATGAAACGAAGGTATTTACAGCAATCCACGAGCTATCATCTGATGGTTGTGCAGTTGGGAGAATCTGGCGGTCAGGTCATTCACACCCAAGAACTCCCGTTCGAAAACAGCGGCCTCATGCTGGTTGATGGAAATCGAGCCTTCACCTATGCTTCGTCTAATCTGAGGTCGTATTCAGTTTCAGATAGTCAAAAATTTTCTCTTCAAAAAACTTGGAATATCGGGGCTGCTGGTCTCGACTTTACCCTTCAGGGAAACCACCTATTTATCTTGACCATAAAAAATAATAATCAACCAGCAAGGCTGATTGTTTATCAAGTGAATAGCTTGACCGATTTGAAAAAAGTGGCGGAATTTGCGCTGCTGGATTGGCTGCCAACGGTTTCGTCCTACCATTACAGTCATCAGTTGATTCGGCTCAAGGGGCACTACTTGTATTTGGCCTATGGGGATTTGGGGGTCTTTGATATTGCTGTGCCCGAATCACTCAAATTGATGGCGCGGGTGGATGTTCCGGATCTGGCAACGACGCTTGATGTGGAAGATAACAAAGTATATGTTGCCAACAATAGCGATTGGCTGGGCATTTTCAACGTCACATCGCCAGATGCTCCACGGCTGATTTATGCGGAGGATTTCAGCATCAATAGTTGGACTTCTCGGATCAGTTACGGCTGGCAGCTTGATCGTCTGACCGTGCAGGGTGATTTCATTTACCTGGATCGCTCCGGAGATTTGCAGGTTTGTCATTATTCGCCAGGAAGCTATTTTAAGCTGGTGGGCATTTTCGAAGCGCATGACTCATATGTTGCCTCGGATCGCGTGTACGCAATTAATCCGCCCGGCAGCACGTTTACTAATCTTAGCGTCTTTCAAAACAAAATTATTACCCAAGTATCCGCAGACAGAAAGCCAGTTGGCGATGATTACTATTTGGCGCAAAACTATCCCAACCCCTTCAATTCCGGAACGACCATTCGCTTTTCGCTGCGGGAGCCGACACTGGTTTCGCTCAAAATTTTCAATGTCATGGGGCAGGAGGTCATCGAATTGATCAACCAAAAATTGGCGCCAGGACATTATTCGTTGCCCTGGGATGGCCGGGATCGCAATGGGCGAGCGGCAGCTTCGGGACTGTATTTCGTTCGTCTGCATAGTCAAGACATAAACACAACAATTAAAATGATGCTGCTGCGATGATATAATTTCATACCTAATTTGGTCGGAACATAACCAACCGCAACTTTTGCTCATCAATAATTTTGATGTCGGTTCCTGACCCAACTCTGGTCAACTACGGGCAAATCCCTTTAGTGGAGGTGAGCAGAACATGATCAAACCAAGATGGCTATGTTTATTCTGGATGATTGCTGTTGCTGCACTGGCGAAAGAGCATGAAGGTCTATTGCTCAAAAAGGCGGCAGTCAACTCGGCTCGCTACTTTGATTGCAATCGGATCAGGTGTGCGGTAATGAATAATGCTACATTCACGCGGCACCCAATCAGCGGCAATAGCGACTTTTATCTGGATGATTATTCGTTGATTTACACTTCAGGCCTGTGGTTGGCGGCTAAAGTGAACGGCAAAATCCGTGCGTCCACAGCAGATTTCAGCAGCGATTATGTGGGTGGTGCAATCGATGGTCAGGGCAATCCTTATGGCAAAGAGGATTCTACCTTTCGGGTGTACCGGATTGTTCGCAGTGATCATGCTGGAAATAATCCCGACTACGCCGCCTGGCCAATTCAACAGGGCGCGCCTGCGGATCAGCAGGGTAATCCCCTACTTATGGGTGACCAGACGCTCTGGTGCAGTTTCACAGATGCCTACCTCGAAAACCGATTGGCCAATATCACTCCGCCATTGGGGGCTGAAGTTCATCTGACGGTATGGGGTTGGAACGCGCTCGATCATGTGATGTTTCTGCGCTGGGAAATTATCAACAAAAGTAATGACAAGTGGGACGATGCCTATCTGGGCATCTATTCAGACCCCGATGTGCTGGATGCCAATAACGATCTGGTAGGTAGCGATAGCACGCTGGCCCTGGTTTATTGTTATGATGCCGAAAATAGATATGGCTACGCACCCTTTCATGCGGTTGGCTACCAATTCCTGGAATCGCCGGCGATCTCTTCACCAGGCGACACTGCGATGATCCGAGGGTTGAGAAGAGTTGATCATAAAAATATCCCTGTTTATTCGCCCCGTATGGAGAAAAATCTAAGCCGAGATTATGGATGGAACGACATCTACTATCTGAGCGATCAAACAGCCCAGTATTTTTACAATCGACTCCAATGTTTGAACTATTTCGGCGAACCTGCCATTGATCCGCTAACCCATCGGCCGTCTTGTTGGGCTTTTTCCGGCGACCCCATTGCGGGTACCGGCTGGCTGGATAATTCGTTGCCACCGCGTGACCGGCGAATGATGCTATCAACGGGTCCAATCACCGTTGCTGCTGGCGATACCATCTGGCTAACTGCCGCCATCATTGCTCATCGAGATAATCTGCGACTGGAAAATATTGCCGCTGTCAAGCGCACGGCTCGCCTGCTTCAAGAACTGTATCGGCAGCAATTTGCACTGGTAGCTAACGCTGCGGTAACTATCGATGTGGTCGCAGCAAATGAAGTCGACGTGCATATTAACGCAGGTGTTCATAGCGAGATCAATCTGTCTCAGGCTATGGCTCAACTCTATAATTATCGACAGGAATTGGTCCATTCGATAGAACTTTATGATGATGGCGACCACAATGACGGTCTGGCGGGTGATCACCAATTTGGCAATAGCTGGAACACAACTCCCCGCGATGAATCGCTGTATCTGGATCTGGTACTGGTGGACGGTGCTGGCAAAGCGTATCGCTTCGGTCATGCAGTGGAAAAAATCACGCTTTCTCATAGCATTTATTTTGAGCCCATAATCAGCGCCGATGGCCAGAATTTTGATGGTGAGGCGAATCCTGGTGAAACGGTATTCATTACTTATAGCATCAAAAATGACTATTTGTATCCCATTCGGAAGCTTGCCCTGTTGACCCAGATAGCCGATCCGATGATGCCGCTGAAATTTCACTGGTTCGAGCTGGATTCGGTGCCGGCAGCGAGTTATGCGCCAATGAACTTCGACATGAGCGAACGTTATCAATATCTTTATTTTGATATTCCAGCAATGATAGGTGAAAATTATCAGATTCGACTGCGGCTGGATGCTTATGATGACGCTTATCACCATTGGCAGCAAAATTTGACTATTCCTGTGAAACCGTACCTTTACGTGCCCTATGAAACCAGAACCACTCAAATCTCCGGCAAGAGCGATGGCTACTTTACGATACGAATTATTTCGCCCCCGGACCTGACCGGCCACGACTACACGATTTCTTTGACCGATTCTCAGCCGTATTTTCGATTTAATTTGAAGGACCTCACTTTAGATAAATATCTGCTGGTGAATCATCCGTTGCCGGATTGGGATGCGTTCAATATGCCCATAACCGATGGTTTTAAAATCGTGAATGCGTTCCTGCCCCGAGGTGAATTGCGTCGGGCTGAGTATCAGGACATTCCTGGCGGACATCCGGCTGGTTTTCAAAGCATAAATGCAAGTGGCCAATTTTTCAATGGGGGCGTCAGTTTGGGAACGGCGGCCAGGCAGGATTTTTATGCGGTTGAGATAGAATTTACCAACAATCTGGACAACAGAGGAGTGGTGGGCGCTCCCGCCGGCCAGCATGCGTTTCGATTTAAAAATTCCATCATGGCCAATGCCGATGCGTTCTTGCCCAATCCCTTTTATGTCTGGAAAATCTGGCGCGGGCAACGCATCGGAAAATTGAATGCCTGTTTTGTTGAGCTTCCAGGCAGGTCGACTTTCAATAATGTCTGGGCGCCTGACGCATCAGCCAATGGGGGGCAGGAGACGCTATGTATCATGTCCTCGGACTACGATTCAACAGGCCAGCTTTATTTGAATCTCAGGCCCAATCAATCGGAAATCCTGTATTGGCTGTATTTGCGACTGACGGATGCCAATAGCGTAGTCGATGCCGGAGATAAATTCATACTGGACTGGGAATATCCCGCGACAGTAGACGACCGATTTGTGTTCACGACAACGCCAGTCTTTGACCAGGCGGATTCCAGCCAGCCGTATGCTTTTGACCTGCTTCAAAATTACCCAAATCCATTCAATCCACTGACCAGTATTCGCTTTTCGCTCGATAAGCCATCGCCAGTTAGGCTCACCATTTATAATCTGCTGGGGCAGCAAGTGCGGGTTATTTCCGATAAGAAATTGCCTGCTGGCATTCATGAAGTTGCCTGGGACGGCACAGATCGAAATGGGAATTCAGTCGCTTCCGGTTTGTACTTCGCCCGATTGATTGCGGCTGATGCATCCAAAGTAATCAAAATGATACTGATTCGATAAGATACCTATCACTACTGACCGGTCGCTGCCAGCGACCGGTCAGTAAGCGCCTATCGGATCACCACTGACCGGTCGCTGCCAGCGACCGGTCAGTAAGCGCCCAACGGATTACCGCTGCACCAAATTATCGCTTGACATTGTCGCAAAAAAATATTATACTTTTCAAACCCATTAGCCCCCGCAGCCTTGCAGCCAATGGATCGATTGACGGTAAAGACAACTTTTAGAGCTGGAAATTACTTTTCCCATGATGACTCCAGATGCGCTTGTTGCAATTCTGCAGCAGCGATTTCAATTATCATCCTTTCGTCCCGGACAACTGGAGGTGATTCAATCGCTGCTCCACCGCGAGGATGTGCTCTGCGTGATGCCTACCGGATATGGTAAGTCATTGTGCTATCAACTCACCGCTCTATTATTAGATGGCATCACGGTGGTAGTCTCGCCGTTGGTAGCCCTGATGAAAGACCAGGTCGATTCGTTAGGAGCCAAAGGATTCTCCGAGGCCACGTTCATCAATAGCTCACTTTCGGTGGATGAACAGCAACAGCGTCTGCAACGACTGAACGAAGGCCACTTCAAACTGGTGTATATTTCGCCGGAACGATTCCGCAGTCGCGCCTTTCTCTATGCGCTGAATCGCCTGCCCATTAGCTTGTTCGTCATTGATGAAGCCCATTGCATTTCCCAATGGGGTCATGATTTTCGCCCCGACTATTTGGCGCTGGATACCGCCATCGATGCCCTGGGACGACCTCAGGTGGCGGCCTTCACCGCAACAGCCACTGCCGAGGTGAGGGCAGATATCAAACGAGCGCTGGCTCGTCCGCAGTTTCGGGAATTTGTTTATAGCATTGGCCGCGCCAATCTGGAATTTTTTGTTTTTCCAATTTCGGGTGAAGAGGACAAATTGCTCTGGGTGAAGCATCTGGTCACTTCCATCAGGGGCAAAGGCATTGTTTATGCTGGCAAGCGTCGGGATTGCGAACAGATCAATGCATTTTTGAGCTCCATGGGGCTGAAATCGGAATATTTTCATGCCGGCCGAGAGGAATCACAAAAGAAAACCATCCAGGAACGCTTCATGAACGACAATCATCCCGCTGCTCTGGATGTCATCGTGGCGACCAATGCGTTTGGCTTGGGGGTGGACAAGGCCAATATTCGGTTCGTGGTTCATAGTGCTATTCCTGGCACTGTGGAGGAATATTTTCAGGAAGCGGGACGGGCCGGCCGGGACGAAAAGCGATCGTTTTGCATTCTGCTCTACAGCTATGATGATCGATCGCTGCAAGAGTGGTTCATTGAAAACAGTCTGGTGGACCGGGAGCAACTGATTTACCTCTACCAGCGCCTTGATGCGTTTCCTGCGGTGGACCAATACCGAATTGTGGCGTATGATGAGCTGCTTTGGAATTTGAAGCTGAATGAAACCAAAATACGGGTAGCGATCAGTCACCTGGAGCGACTGGGGTTGATCCAACGACTGCCTGACGTGGATTTGCAAGCAACGATATACCTGACCGCTCCCGCCGATTCAGCACCGGAGTTGGTGGATCTTCTTGAAAATAGCGACAAAGGCAAGCGGCGGATGCTGCAAGCGATCCTGGAGCATGCTCGCGACGAACACTCCCTGGAACTGGTGTCCTTTTGCAAGCAACATCATTTTGCTCCGCTCAGCGTAGTCAATATGCTTTACGATCTGGAATTTGAACAAAAGATCACTTTTCGACATGGTAAACGAGCGATGTTGCTGAAAATTATCAAGCCATTAGCACATCTGAAAAAATTACCCGCCGGTGAGCTCGGTCTGGAAGAATATCGTGATCATCGCTATCGAAAGCTGGAGCAGATGCTGCACTATGCGGAAAGCAGCGATTGTCGGGTGCGATTCATCCGCCGCTATTTTGGCGAGCAGGTTAGCGAAGATTGTGGCCGCTGCGATAATTGTCGACAGAGGAAAGCCCAACCTCAGCCGAAAGACAAAGCCGCTGCATCATCGCCCTCTACTCAAACCAAAGCTGCCGCCCAGGGCACAAATTTTTTCGATCCGGATTTTCTGAATGCGGCGCTGCTATTGACCATTCGCGAGGCGAAGGGGTATGCCGGCAAAAACATGATTGCCGACATTCTGAAAGGCTCCAAAGCCAAATCCATCATTGAATGTCGCTACGACAAATTATCTACCTATGGCAAACTCTCATTCTTCCGCAAAGAGGCGCTGGTGGAGGCTATCAAAACGCTGATTTTGAAAGGATGGGTGCTGGAAAAACGGAGTGCAGAATTTAATTTTCCGACCGTGTCTCTTTCAGCGAAGGGGTTGGCGAAAGTAACAGCCTGGGAACAAGAGCATCGTCGGTTTGCCTGGCCGACGCTGCCCGAGACTCTCTCTGAGCAGGCTGAAATTATCTTTCAGCGACTGAAACGTTTGAGACTGCAAGTGGCCGATCGGGAGGGTTTGCTACCCTTTCAGGTGTTTCATGATCGGACGCTGAGGGAACTGGCCATCACTCAACCTCAAACGCTGGAGCAGCTTGCCTTTGTGCGTGGTTTGGGTGATTTGAAGATCGAAAAGTATGGCCCGGAAATTGTTCGAGCGGTGGCTGGATTCCATGCGGCTACTGCCCGAACGCAAGGGCGATTTTCAGAGCAGGATGTTGTCGCCGTAAAACGTTTTCTCCAGGGCAAACTGAGCCACATCCTGCCAGGAAGCTTTGATCTTGGCTACGCTCTGGACAACCATACCATCATCTCTGAAGGCAATCGGCAATACACGCGCCTGGGTCGCATGGTGTATGAATTCAAATATCAGGGCCAAAAATCTCATCTTGACGGCCTTGTGACCGAAATGGTGAAATTTTTAGATGAGAACGAGGATTATCGGAATATTGATTTCGTAATTCCAGTACCATCAACTCAGACTGGCCGTAATTACGATCCTGTGCTGATGCTAGCCAGGGAATTGAGTCGACGTGCTGCCATCCCGCTGAATGAGAACTGTCTGACCAAAACCCGAAAAACCCAGCCACAAAAAGAGCAAGTAAATAAAACCCAAAAACAGCTTAATGTGAAAGATGCTTTTCGAGTTAACGACAGCCTCGCGTTGAAAGGCAAAACTGCTCTGCTGCTGGACGATCTGTATGATTCTGGGGCAACGCTGGATGAGTGTACGCGGGTGTTGCGAGAGGCTGGCGTTCGCAAAGTGCTGGCATTGACCTTAACTCGAACCATGCATGGTACGTAATCTGTGACGTTATTGTGTCATATAACAACAGATCCAAAGAGGGGCCGCATGGATTCCAGAGGGTACCAGGTTATTCCTCTGAAGTTAAAAAATGATTTTTGCCTGCAGGCGCAATGATGCGGATGAAATTGGAATGGACTTATTGGCGTGGGGCCATGCTGGCAAAAAAATATCGGCCACACAGATACCAAGCCATTAAGTTAGTTCGCAGGAGGCGAAAGGATTTTTATTGTCTGATGTAACGGGAATTGCCTTCGCTTCGTGATTTGGTGCCCTGATGGTAAAAATAGATTGGTACAATTAGAGAAATTCGCGCTATTAGCAATCAACAAAGTTAAATAAATTGAAAGCGTGCAATGCATCCCAAAGAATTGAAATACTGGCTGGCGCTACAAAGCGTAGAAGGCATTGGCGCGGCGACCTACCTGAAATTGCTGGACCGATTTGGTACGGCCAGAGATGTTTTTTCCGCTTCGATGGCTGATCTGACGGCGATCCCTCGGCTACCGGCTCCTATCTCCGCCGAAATACTCCGAGTCTCCGAACGAATCGAAGAGATGGAAAAACTCATTTTGCAGTTGGATGACACTGGCATCAGTATCGTGACTCTGGAAGATGATACGTATCCCGAGGCCTTGCGTTTGATCAAAAATCCGCCGCCCCTTATTTATATTGCTGGCAACCTTAAGCCCGCAGATGCTCGCAGCGTGGCTATTGTTGGCTCGCGCGAGGCCACTCCCAATGGATTACAAATCGCCCGCGGCTTTGGCCAACGATTGGCGCAGCGAGGCTTTACGGTTATCAGTGGCTATGCCAAGGGCATTGACACCGCAGGACATCTGGGCGCACTGGAAGCTGGCGGACGGACGGTGATGGTGCTCAGCACAGGCATTTTGCATTTTAAACTGCGCGATGCGGGTTTCGAATCCATCGATTTTCTTAAAGAGAACGGCGCAATTATATCGGAGATGTTCCCGACCGCCAACTGGACGGTAGGTTCGGCCATGGCCCGGAATCGTATTGTCGTTGGATTGTCTCAAGGGGTGATTGTTGTCGAATGCAAGCTGGAAAGCGGCACCATGAATACGGCTCGAGTGGCACAACAAATGAACAAGCCACTGTTTGTTCTTAAATACACTGAAATCGGTGACCATGTGCAGGGTAATGAGGAATTGCTGAAGCGGGGGGCTATCGCAATTGCGCGTTTTACGGATATTGCCCTGATCGAAAATGTCATCCATTAGAAATAGCGCAAGTTTTGTATCCGAATCCTAATCGATCAACGGCCCCGGTCTGTTTCTCAGAATGCTGGCTATGTACCCGGGCCGGGGCTAATCATTGGTCGATTCCCTAAACGACTTCAGGGGTACTCACTGGCTTAAGGGTTTGATCCGGTCAGTTCATTGATAAAAATGCTGCCTCCTGAAGTCCGTAGCATAATCAGCGGCCCACCCTGATTGATTTTCCCCTGCAAGCTGCTCGATTTGATAACCCCGCGAACCGTGATGGGAAAGTCGGTACTGACGTGGCCGCCCGAGGTACTGGCATCGATATCGGCCGAGATGTTATGGGGCAGATACAACCGAATGCTCCCGCCGGAGGTTTTCAGTGAACAGGAGCGATCAATTTTACCGATGATTTCGGCATGAATACTGCCGCCAGAGGTGCTACCATTGAGATTGCCATTAATATTTTTCAGCGTCAGGCCGCCACCAGAGGTGTGGGCTTCGGCATCACCGGTTATCTCATCCATGGAAATGCTGCCCCCGGATGTCCTGGCGACTACTGAACCGAATGCTTCGTCGATGCTGATACTCCCGCCTGAAGTGGAGGCAGTCACATCGCCACGCGCTTTTGCGACTTTTATGGTGCCGCCTGAAGTTTTGGCAATAACAGCGCCATCGATTTGTCCTGCTTTGATTGAACCACCGGAAGTATTAAGATCAGCTTTGCCAATCAAATCCATGACGTTAATGCTCCCACCAGCCGTGCGAACATCCAGATTGAATTGTTTTGGAACGGTGATATCAAAGTGGAGCTGGAGCCGGCGCTCACCCCACCAGCTTCGAGCGCCGTGATATTCGGCAATAATCTTTACTCCGTCCATAGTTTGATCAAAGCTCAGCTCTAAATCTTCAAATATTTCCTCAGCGCGACGCTTGCTGTTCGCATCAGCTTTCTTAATCACTGTGATCGTCACTTCATCACGATCCCAGCTTTGAACTGCTACTGATCCAAGATCGGATTTCAAATAAAGCGTTTGCCCTTTGCTAACTTTGAAGGATTTGGTGATTTGATCCTCGATGTCACCAGCATAGGCGTGATAGCTGCCGCTGAAGGCCAGAATGGAGAGCAGCCCGAGAATGATAGGCATGGTTCTTCGTTTTTTCATGGTTGGCGCTCCTTTAAATATTTGATACATTGGGTTTGGCCGATAATACGAGAACGAAGCCGCAAAGTTGCTAATCGCATTAAAGCCGAATTGATGAGCGAGCGTATTGTAAACCGCATCAAACTAAACAATGAATCATCGGGGTCGGGCTCCGATTTAAAATTGAATAGTAGCTGGTAGCAAATAGCAATTACTGTCTGGATATCCAGCTAAAATACGGGCAGCCCTTTTAAAAAAGAAGTAAATTTCCCTTTATGCTTTGAAATGATTTGATCGAGCAACAGCACCACCAACAAACTCAGCCCCGCAACAGCGATGAGGCTAAAATTGATGTTGAATTTGGCCAGCGATTGGTCAATTTCCAGCAGAATTTTGTTGTCAAAATAGCGCGCTGGATTTAGGCTTCGAAGAAAGACAGCCACAATTGGGCCGAATTCGACGTAGTAGAGCATCACCGCTATGCCGGCAATGATACCGCCAATCGGCAGCAGCAAATTCAAAAATCGTCTCAGAACTATTTTTCTAACCTCCGCCCGAATCCTCTTCATAACCGCCGCAGACCAGGCCGGAGATAATTCGATAACCGTTTCTTGGTTGAGTGCCATGTACAGGCGTTGGTATCGGGATAATTCATTCTGGCACTGCTGGCAATTTCGCAGATGTTCATTCACCAGCAGCCGATCTTCCTGGGAAAGGTTTTGATCCAAAAAATCCTGGATTTGGTCATCGGATAGATGCATGGTGATCATACTTCAACCTCATCAACGGGACAAAGTGATTTTGCAATAACCAAAGATTGGGCCTATTTAAACCGACAGCTCCTCTAATCGATATTTCGCTGTCAACCGTTCTTTCAATAATTTTCGGGCGCGAAAAAGGTAACTTTTTACAGTCCCTTCCGGCATTCCCATAATTCGACTGATCTCGTGGTATTTGAGTTCGTCTCCATGATACAGGGTTAGAATCGTTCGCCATGGCGGTGGCAATTGTTCGATCTCGTGCTGCAGTCGCTCGGATTGATCCTGTCGGGACAGACGTTCTTCTGGCGAATGGTCGGTTGCAGACGGGGTTTCGATGAATTGATCCTCAGCCAGAAGATCTTCCCAGAGGGGAATTTTTTTCTTGGCCAGAAAATTCAAGCAATGATTATAGGCAATCCGACCGATCCAGGTCGAGAGCTTCGATTCAAATTTAAACGTGCTGAGATGCTGATAGACAAGCAGAAAAATTTCCTGACAAATATCCTCACGGTCCGCCGAACCAGGAATCATGCGGAAAACGATATGGCTAACCAGTCGCTGATACTTTTGAATTATTTCTGCAAAGCAGTCTGTTTGGCCAGCGAGAATATTTTCGATCAGGTCTTTATCAGTTCTCATATTCTATCTGACAATTGCAATTGCAAAAAGTTGCAATTAATTTTTAAGCCTGGGTTGCAACATTTTTACCATTGATCTGTCTGATGAAGTGGGACGCAAAAATAGGTACGTTCCTGTTCATTTAGTTGGAATAAGTTAATTGAACGGAGGTTTTCATGACTGAAGATTTGATACCTATCGTATTTTTCATCATGGTGGTTGCCATCGTTAAAATTATTTCTGACAACAAAATCCGTCGCCTGGCGATTGAGAAGGGCCTGGTTGATCAGAATCTGCGATCCATGTTCGAGGAACGATTCGAAGCACGAGTCCCTGCGGCATTGAAATGGGGTTTTGTGTTAGTCGGGATTGGTCTGGCGATTGTGATCGGTCGCATGTTTCCGGATTACATGACCGAGCAGGTTACGATCGGTTGCATTTTTTTATTCGCTGGCTTGGGATTGGTGGCTTATTATTTCGTGGCCAAGCGCTTGATGAAAAAAGCAAAGGAAGAGGAATCAGAGCTGAAGCAATAGTAGCCTTGGATTTGTTCAGTTTTCTACTTTACGATCAAAACTGCAGGCACCATAGTTGGGATTCCCAATCGCCAACCAACGGACTCTCACTATGGTGCTCCGCTCTAATTTGCCAGCCTCTTATTTATTCCTGCAAATATTTCGTTCTTCTCTTAAAATGTCAAAAACGGCAATGTTGTCATGCCTGCGCCGGCAGGCAGCTCAGTATTCGGTTGATATTGCACTCGATGGTACTGCGTCGGCAGCTTGGTTTGCTTTGCGCGCAAAAACGCCACTAATAATGAATTTTTAAACCTGTGACAATTAATTTGCTTGACTTTTACGGTCCGAATGCATACATTTTGCCATCCAATTCATTCCAAACTATCCAACCAGGAGAGCCTCATGAAAGTACTCATTTCGTTGGTGATCAGCATTGTATTGACGATTCTGGCAGCCTATATCCTCTTTCTGCCGCCGCATAATCCACCCGATTATGTATATGTGATCATTCTGCTCATCTTCTTCGTGCTCAGTTATATCGTGTTGAATTTCATCTTGAGGAGAAAGAACCGCCATGACAACACTGAAAAAAAATAATAGCCGAAAATATTCACCCATTTGGGCAACTGGAATTTTGGTAGCGCTGGGGATTGGCCTCTTGATCTGTTTTCAATGCGGCAATCTTCAAAAACAGGTTCCGGCAGATAAAGCCACCGAAATAAAAATAACCTGCCGCAATTACCTACTGCAAGATATGCCAGAGGCGAGCGAATATGGCCTTTATTCGTACGTCCTGTTTTCCCGCAAACCCACTGATGCCAAAGAGGTTCAGCGCTATCTAAAGGTGCACCGGGCATTCCGGACGCTACATCGGCTGAAAGATTTTGACTATGCCTTGCGGGACAGCTTGATCACCACCCAGAACATGAATCTGACCTACTGGCCCCTGCAAATTGCCAGTGGTGACAGCATCTATACCAGGGATAAGTTGGAAGCACTGCCGGATTCGAGCGAGGTGTTTGTGGATCGATATGACTTTGCCCGCGCCGATTTGATCGTAAAGCGCTATAAAAATTTGAAAAGCCGCGGACCGTTTCTCGTTTCCAGTTTTTATCCATTGAGCCATTTACCGTCATCACCAGACACTAAGGAGATGCTGGTGATCGATTTGACAAGGATTGCTGACGATCAGTTCGTTCCAGTGTTCGAATATTTTCAGCGAAAAGTCCTGGATAATCCCCAAACCTGGCAAGGAAAATTTGACTTTGACTTGATCAAAATTCATTTTTACTCGGCTCTGACCATGCACGGCAAGCCCGTGCTCTTCGCTGCCAAGTGGGTGGGTGATTTTTTTGAAGTGAAAAAAGCGTTTGCCGGGCAATAAACTTCCCATTTAGCCTGTTTGCTAAATTGCCAATTCTGATGAAATGTAGCATATCCCCAAAAGAAAAAGAGCAGAGGCGTTTATGTTGAAAACGCCTCTTTTTTTGTCCATCTTTTCCACATCCATTTGGCCCCCCAATTCACTCCCCTTGACTTCTAACCTATCAGGTTCAACGAACACAAAATGATTCTGATCTAAATACTGCTGTCTTCAAACAACTTTTGCGGCTGCTTCTGGCTCATCAATAAAGTACCTTATTGCACTTTTGCTGCTGGTTCCTTTAGAATGAAGCAAAAAATTAAAATTGCATTTCAACAGAATTTTTATTATTTTCATCTCAGGCTAAATGTTATGCCCAAGATATTTTGTTTTTTTCCTGGAGGACTTTATTGTGAACGACCGAATCAAAAAATTGCGCGAAGAGAGCATTAGCGCCGTGCCCTCGATCACCGCCGAGCGAGCGCTGTTGATTACCGAATTCTATCAAAGTCGCAGCGCTGCCAGCGTATCGACACCCGTCAGGCGGGCACTGGCCTTCAAACATATCATGGAACATAAAGCCATCTGGATCGGCGAGGGTGAGTTGATCGTGGGCGAGAGAGGACCGGCCCCTAAAGTTGTCCCCACCTATCCCGAGCTGACCACCCATACCTTGCGGGATCTGGAAATACTGAATTCACGACCCAAAATTCCCTATAAGGTCAGTCCCCAAACGATGCAGGTCTATGAGGCCATCATTATTCCCTTCTGGCAGGGCCGCACCATTCGAGAACGAATATTCCGCGCCATGTCCGATGATTGGAAGGCGGCTTTTGAAGCTGGCATCTTTACCGAATTCATGGAGCAACGAGCGCCGGGCCATACAGTGCTGGATGATAAAATTTATCATAAGGGAATGCTCGACTTTCAGCGAGAAATTCGACAGCAGATTACCGAACTGGATTTTCTCAACGATCCCGATGCCTATCATAAACGGGAAGAATTGCAAGCCATGGATATCGCAGCCGAGGCCATCGTCATCTTCGCAAAACGGCACGCCCAGAAGGCAGCGGAACTGGCGCAGCATGAATCCGATCTGCAGCGTAAACGTGAACTGGAGCTGATTGCTGAGATTTGCTACCGTGTACCGGCGCAGGCCCCGCGGACGTTTTGGGAAGCCTTGCAGTATTATTGGTTTGTGCATCTGGGCGTTATCACCGAGCTCAATCCCTGGGATTCGTTTAATCCGGGCAAGCTGGATCAGCATCTTTATCCCTTCTATCAACGGGAAATTAAAGCAGGCACGTTGACGCCTGCCACGGCAAAAGAGCTGTTGCAGGCCTTCTGGATCAAATTCAACAATCAGCCGGCGCCACCCAAGGTGGGCGTAACCGCCGAAGAGAGTTCCACCTACACCGATTTCGCACAGATCAATATCGGCGGAATTAAGCCCGATGGCTCTGATGCAGTGAATGAGGTATCGTATCTGCTGCTGGAGGTGATCGAGGAAATGCGTCTGGTACAGCCCAGTCCTTCGGTGCAAATCAGCAAGAAAACGCCGGATCGATTTCTCAAGCGGGCGCTGGAGGTGGTTCGGCATGGATTTGGCCAGCCGTCCATTTTCAACACCGATGCCGTCATTCAGGAGTTGATCCGCCAGGGCAAGTCCATTGTGGATGCGCGTAATGGCGGTACCAGTGGCTGCGTGGAAACCGGCGCCTTTGGTAAGGAGAATTACAATCTCACTGGCTATTTCAACCTGGTTAAGGTTCTTGAATTAACGCTGAACAATGGAATCGATCCGCGTACGGGGCGGCAACTCGGCCTGGAGACCGGCATGCCGGAACAATTTGTCTCCTATGAAGCCCTATTCGAAGCTTTCAAAAAGCAGGTGCGCCATTTTGTGGACATTAAAATCAGCGGTAATCAGATCATCGAGCGAATCTATGCCGACGAAATGCCGGTACCGTTTTTATCGCTGCTCATCGATGATTGCATTGCTACAGGCAAAGATTATCACAATGGCGGGGCACGTTACAACACCAGCTATATCCAGGGCGTCGGCCTCGGCACGCTCACGGACGCGTTCAGTGCCATCAAATACCATGTCTTCGATACCCAGCGTTTTTCCATGGGGGAGTTGCTGGCCGCCTTGCGAGCGAATTTCAGTGGTCATGACCGGCTGCGGGCTGCGCTGCTCAATCGCACTCCTCGCTACGGCAATGACGATGATTATGCCGATAGCATCATGCAATCGCTGTTTGAAGTGTATTATGACGCTGTTAACGGCCGTCCCAACACCAAAGGCGGCTGCTATCGCATCAACCTGCTGCCGACGACAGTCCATGTCTATTTCGGTTCGGTCATCCAGGCGACCCCCGATGGCCGGAAAGCTGGCGAACCGCTGTCGGAGGGGGTTTCGCCGGTACAGGGCGCGGATCGCCACGGTCCGACGGCAGTGATCCAATCGGTGGCCAAAATGGATCACGTGAGAACTGGCGGCACCCTGCTCAATATGAAATTTACGCCGCATCTGCTGGAAAGCGAAATGGGCCTTGAGAAATTACTGCAGTTGGTAAGAACCTATTTTCGGCTGGATGGACATCACATTCAATTCAATGTGGTCACGGCCAGGACGTTGCGCGACGCTCAGCAACGGCCCGAGCAATATCGCGATCTGATCGTGCGGGTCGCGGGATACAGTGATTATTTTGTCGATCTAGGAAAGGAGTTACAAGAGGAGATTATCCGGCGGACCGAACATCAGGAATTTTGAAGAACCATATCAACAAACAGACCGGTCGCTTGCAGCGACCGATCAGTGCTAATAGCCAACATTCACTTTCCGACTGACCGGTCGCTTGCAGCGACCGGTTAGTCGTGATTTGCTAAAACTAGAAATTGATTACTTTATAAGCTTGCGCTTCTTTTAATTTGGCCATGTAATTCTGATAGGCTTCAGGTTTGTGTTTATTGCTGAGCTGCTTTTCCAACTCCGGTCGATATTCCTCGAAGGTTTTAAAATTATTACGGGCCAGCACTTTCAGAATGTGATACCCATATTGAGTCTCAACGACATCGCTGATTTCGCCGATGGGCACCGAAAACGCAGCATCTTCGAACGGCTTTACCATCACCCCGCGCCCAAAATTTTCATACAGCCCACCTTTGTCCTTAGAACCAGGGTCTTCCGAATAGGTTTTGGCCAGCTCGCTGAAATCGGCCCCCGCTTTTGCTTGCGCCAGAATGCCAACCATCTTTTGACGAATCTGCTGTTTCTCAGCCTCACTTTTCCCTTGCGTCAGCAGCAAAATATGCTGAACCGTGGCAATGTCCTTACTGGTGTATTCGGCATACGCTTGTTGCAATTCTTCAGCACTTGGTAGAATGGCCTGGGCCAGCGTTTTATCCAGAAATTCTCCGAAAATGGTCATATCCCGAATCCCATTTTCGACCACTTGAATATCAATACCGTTCGTTTTGAGCATTTCCAGAAATTTCTCTTTGCCGCCGGAATACTGATACTGCAACTCCATGACGCTATCGACGGTGGCATCTGAGATTTTAAATCCTGCTTTTTTAGCTTCATTCAGCACCAGCCGCTGGTCGGCCAGATGCTGAGCATTTTGCATGAGAATGCCTTTCACGCGCGATGTGTCCATGTCTTTCAATTGGCTGGAGCGATTGCCAGCATTGTTAAAGATCACCTGAATCACCTCACCCGTAGTCACCACAAAATCCTTGGTAGCAATGATCGGATTGTTTTTCTTTGGATCGAGGTACGGCATTTTGCTGGCGAGATTTTCAGCCAATTCATAGGCCGGCGTACCCTTTTTGAGTTTCACAGTCGAACCATTTTTGCCACAACCGCCAATCAGTAGTCCGCAAAAAAGGGCTACGACAATAACATGCCTCATATTTTACTCCTTGAGATTAGTTTTTAAATTTTAATTAAGCGAAGAAATTGGTTGTCATATCGGCATCGGAAGGGGAAGGATTCTGGCGGTGCAAGAACCGACAATAATTCATTCCTCATTACCTGGCCAGGGGACCGATTAGATTGCCTGCATTGAAGATCGCCCCTCGGCACTGTGATGACATGCTCACAACATATTCACTTAATTTGCGTGACTAGAAAATTCAGTGGTGAATATATGTAAAAAATTTTTCATTTCCAAATCATTTTTAGCCGATCCGATGAATGGTCGATCGCTGCGACGCTTCCGGCTGGATGCGACGCTTCCAGTCAGGATGAAGCAAGTTGATAATGGTGATCAATTCAATGGTTCTCGAATGATCATCTATTTCGTTTTTTGATTTTACTTAAATTCAATTCATGCTTGATAAAGATTTATCTTGCGCCAGATGTTACAAATTTTTATATTAGGGCAAACAAAACTCAGCCAATATCAAATCTCAACGACACGGATTTGGGGTAGCTCATCGCTGCATGGATCGTTGTGCAAGGAATGGCTAATTCAAATACCTGATCACTGTTGCCTATTCGAAAGTTATTCGTCAATAATAATTCAGTTCTAAAATTTCAAAGGGAGACTACATGAAAAACAACACGATTATTGGAAACGCATTGCCTAACATGCCCTGGCAGGATCGACCCAAAGGAAGCTCTGAGATCATCTGGCGCTATGATAAGAATCCCGTTATCGGAAGGCGGCCTTTGAAAGTGGCGGATCGCATTTTTAACAGTGCTATCATCCCCTATCAAGGTGAATTTATTGGTGTGTTCCGAGCCGATCACAAGAATGGTTATCCCAATTTGCATCTGGGTTACAGCAAAGATGCCATCCACTGGCAAATTGAAGAAGATATCATCCATTTTCACAATGAAGATGGCTCGCCGGCTAAGCCAATTGTTTATGGCTATGATCCTCGCCTGGTGGAAATTGATGGCAGCTATTACATCACCTGGTGCAACTACTTCCATGGCCCAACTATCGGCATTGCTAAGACAAAAGATTTCAAAACGTTTATCCAACTCGAGAATGTGTTTCTGCCCTATAATCGAAACGGTGTGCTGTTCCCAAGAAAAATCAATGGCCATTACATCATGCTCAATCGGCCGAGCGACAATGGCCACACGCCATTTGGCGATATTTACCTGAGCCAGAGCCCAGATTTGACCTATTGGGGCAAGCATCGACTGGTGATGAAAGCTGGCCATTACTGGTGGCGCAGCCTGAAGATCGGTGCTGGACCAATCCCCATTGAAACTACGGAGGGATGGCTGTTGATCTATCATGGCGTGTGCCTCACCTGTACCGGCTACATTTATAGCATTGGCGCAGCGCTGTTGGACATCAATGATCCCTCCCGAGTAGTTGCCGATTGTGAAAATTACCTATTGACACCAGAAGAGCCTTATGAGACAGTTGGATTTGTGCCCAGCGTGACGTTTCCCTGTGCGACTTTGCAGGATGCAGCTACTGGTCGCATTGCCATTTTCTATGGTGCGGCCGATACGTATTGCGCGCTGGCGTTTACTCAAGTGGATGAGTTGATCGACTATATCAAAGCACATCCAGCCAGGCCAATGCCATAGCTGGCGAGATGATGCCGGGGGCATAGAATCATTAGGATCGATACTGTCCCCCTATCCCAAAACTCGCCGCCGATAGCTTCCAATCAGACATCTGAGCTATGGAGATTTGGGAAGCGAATATTGGCTTACGCGCCCGATACATAACAGAGAGAAGCGAATTGAATGGCGTGAAGCAACATTTCAATCATTCCCGGTGAGGAATGGCAAGATGAGCAAATTGTGCAATGGTTATTCTGCCAAAAAGTGCTTAAATTTTATGCCAGGCCGGATCGAATGTCTGGATGGCGTTATGTCCCAACCAACTCCATCAAGGGTGATCTTATGAAAAATCGATTAAGGAACCTTACGATGCCTCTGTTGTTGGTAGCGATGCTGGCAATCCTTGTTCGGGACCGAGTTTTTGCCCATCAGAATCAAGCCGATGTGCTGATCGAAATTCAAAAACAAAAGCCAACCGATCCCCAATGGGTGAAAATTCAGGTCTGTAATGATCACATCATTCGGGTGTTAGCGTCACCAGAAAGATCATTTTCCACCCGCCCCAGCCTGATGGTGGCAAAGACCGTCTGGGAACCGGTGAACTGGGCGGTTAAAAAGAAGGGCGATTGGACGGAACTTTCGACCCGGAAACTCATCGTCCGGGTGCACCAGCGAACCGGGGCTGTTGCATTTTATGATCAGAAAGGCCGGTTGCTGCTGCAGGAAAAATCTGGCGGCGGAAAAATCATCACGCCGGCAGAAGTGATGGGCGAAAAGACGTTTCACATTCAACAGCTCTTCGATTCGTCCAATGATGAGGCTTTCTATGGCCTGGGGCAGCACCAAAATGGCGTGATGAATTACAAGGGCCACGATGTGGATTTATGGCAGTACAACATCGTGGCCGTAGTGCCGTTCCTGGTATCGAGCAAGGGCTATGGCATTCTATGGGATAATAACTCCCGCACCAAATTTGGCGATATTCGGGAGTACCAATCGCTTTCAGCGCTCAAATTGTATGGGAAAGATGGTAGCGCCGGCGGCCTTACTGCGGAATATTTCAGCGATCGTGATTTCCAATCCCAGTTCACCTCGCAGGCTGAATCTCGAATTGAACACGAATTTCTCGATGTCAACGATCCCTATCCAGAGGGATTCCACCAGCAGGTGCGGAGCGTGCGCTGGAGCGGTTTCATTGAATGCCACGATCCAGGAATTCATAAATTTCGATTATACTGTTCGGGCTATACCAAAATGTGGCTCAATGGCGAGTTGGTAGTGGATTCCTGGCGCCAGAATTGGTTGCCCTGGACCCATTTGCTGCGCCTGAATATGGAAGAGGGCAAAAGGTATCCCATTAAAATTGAATGGATACCCGACGGCGGTTATATCGGTTTGAAATGGCTCAGCCCCGAGGACAGGATTTATCACAGCAGCCTCTCGCTCTATTCTGAGGTGGCCGATCAAATTGATTATTATTTCATCTATGGCGAAAACCCGGATCAGGTGATTGCCGGCTATCGAGAGATCACCGGCCGCGCCCCGATGATGCCTAAATGGGCCATGGGCTTATGGCAGTGTCGCGAGCGCTATCGGTTTCAGGACGAGTTGCTATCGGTGGTCAGGGAATTTCGTCGGCGAGGTATTCCTTTGGATAACATCGTTCAGGATTGGTTCTATTGGCCGGAGGATCAATGGGGCAGCCATGAATTTGATCCCACCCGCTATCCCGATCCCGAGGGCATGATCAACGAGTTACATCAACAACTGAATGCACATATCATGATTTCGGTTTGGCCCAAGTTTTATGTGGGCACCGAGCATTACGAGCAATTCAAAGCCGCCGGCTGGCTCTATCTCAGAAATGTCGAGCAAGGCCAGCGCGATTGGGTTGGTCCGGGCTATCTGTCGACTTTCTACGATCCTTATGCTGAGGGGGCGCGGGAATTGTACTGGCGCCAGATCAATGACAAGCTATTCTGTAAGGGCATTGATGCCTGGTGGCTGGATTGCACCGAGCCCGATATTCAGTCCGACCTTTCTCGAGAAGAGACCATTCTGCGCCAGGGGCCAACCGCACTGGGCAGTGCTTCTCGCTATTTGAATACCTATTCGTTGATGAACTCCAAAGGCATCTACGAACATCAGCGCCGGACCAAACCGGATCAACGGGTGTTTATTCTCACCCGCTCGGCATTTGCCGGTCAGCAACGCTATGCCGCCGCCACCTGGAGCGGCGATGTGGCAGCCCGCTGGTACGACCTGAAAACCCAGATTCCGGCGGGATTGAATTTCTGCCTCTCCGGCATTCCCTACTGGACAACCGACATCGGCGGTTTTGCAGTCGAACCGCGGTTTGAGCATCCCAACGAAACCGATCTCGAAGAATGGCGCGAGCTGATGACCCGCTGGTTTCAATTCGGCACCTTTTGCCCGCTCTTCCGCGTCCATGGCCAGTTTCCCTTTCGCGAAATGTTTCATGTGGCACCGGAAGATCATCCCGCCTATCAAACCATGCTGGCCTATGACCGGCTGCGTTATCGGCTGATGCCGTATCTTTACTCGCTGGCTGGCATGGTCACCCATCAGCACTACACCATTATGCGGGCGTTGGTGATGGATTTCGGTGCCGATCCCAGGGTGCTGAATATTGCGGATCAATACATGTTCGGGCCGGCGCTGCTCGTAAATCCGGTGACCGAGTATCGCGCTCGAGTGCGTCAGGTTTATCTGCCCGCGGGTAGCGGCTGGTTCGACCTGAAGACAGGACAGTATTTCACGGGTGGGCAGACCATTGCGGCGGAAGCACCTTATGCCGATATTCCGATTTTTGTAAAAGCAGGTTCGATTCTCCCCTGCGGTCCCGAAATCCAATATGCCATGGAGAAGCCAGCCGATCCGATCCGCCTCTTTGTCTATACCGGTGCCGACGGCTCGTTCACAATTTATGAGGATGAGGATGTTAATTACCATTACGAGCAGGGCAACTTTGCGATGATTCCATTGCGGTATGACGAACGACGGCATCGTTTAACCATTGGCCAGCGACAGGGAGAATTTTCCGGAATGCTGCAAACGAGGACCTTTGAAATCGTCTGGGTTACGCCGAAGAAGCCAGTAGCATTGGATTTTCAGGCTACGCCACATGTGACGCTTAGCTATGATGGCAAAGAGCAGGCGATTTTGATGAAATGATGCTCGTACCGGGGAGTCGATTGTTGTCAGGTCTGGAATTTTTAGTTACCAAAAAACCGGTTGCTCTGGAATCTGGTTCAAGGGACACCAATTTAATTTATCATCCATAATAACCATGATTATCATGAAAAAAATTTCCTCAATCACATCTATTTTTATCATTTTTCTTGTGGCGTTTTGCTGCCATCGAAACGAATCAACCCATCAAACGCTATTTCTACCTGATCATCCCAATATCCGCTACGTTGGTCGCATCGATTTCACTGATCTGCAAAAGCCAAAATTGACTGGGGCTGGAGCCTATTTTCAGGTGAAATTCAAGGGCCGATCCTGCGCGCTGCTGCTGGAAGATCAAGGCCTGTGGGGCAATCACGGATATATTGCGGTTGAACTGGATGGCCGGTATCAGGGGAGAATTCGGGTCGCGAAAGACCAGACCGAATACCTTGTGATCCAGAATGCGAGCGCTGGGGAACACTCGCTACTGGTCTGCAAGGCCACCGAGGCTCAAAATGGCTACATCGCCGTGGCAGGCATCCGTTGCGAAGCACTGCTGCCGATAACGGACATACCGCAGCGCAGAATCGAATTCATTGGCAATTCCATCACCTGCGGTATGGGCCTGGATACCGAAGCGGTTCCTTGCGATTCTGGCACCTGGTATGACCAGCACAACGCTTATCTTGCCTATGGACCGCTGGTCGCCCGTGCCTTGCATGCCGACTGGATGCT
>JAPDQM010000057.1:0-24900 GCA_034505795.1 Candidatus Zhuqueibacterota bacterium | reverse complement strand
CCCAGTACATGCGCATGTAGCCGTGCATCTTGCCAGTGATCATCATTTCCATCTGGCAGGCATTCCAATAAGGATCATGCGTTTGAGCGTTCTCAAATTCTTCCAGCGAATATAAATATTCCCTGGGATCTTCAATATGTTCGATCAATGTCTTCATCGCCCAGGGGGGCAATCCTTCAAATTCATCATAGCGCGGATTGTAAAAAATAAAATTCATGCTCAATTCCCGACGAACGATCAGCTCTTCCAGATAAGCTTCTTCGCCTGGTCCGCCAGCTTCCATCACTCTCAGCGCAATATATAGCGGCGAGATCTGACCAAAATGGAAATAGGGACTCATATTAGAGAGATAGTCCAAGGTGGGATCGTTTCTGAGCTCCTCGTAGCGATCCAATTTGTTGTCGATAAAATTTTGCAGAAGTGTTTTGGCCTCGCTTGTTCCGCCATGAAAGGCACTGACTTTTTTGACACTGTGATCGATCTTCAATAGTGAAATCGCTTTTTCAATATCATTGATTTCAAATTCATCAAACTCAAAATTGAGTGAAGAAATTTTGGGTTGATTTTCGACCATAGGTGTTAGAAAAATGGGCAATAGCCTGGTAATTTTCGGGCGAAATGTGCCGGCTGAAAATTCCTCTTTGGGCGAAGCCGTTTCCACCGGCACAACCACATCGCTTTCGACTTGAATCAGCGGACAATCGATATGTTCAGCCACATAGTTTCGCCAGGCTCGCTGGATTTTCAAATAGCCCCGATCGACCACAACCAGATCGGCTTGTTTCGACAGCTCCACCGCACCCAGTTCTGGTGATAGATGCCGAATCACCATTTTGATGTTTCTCGCCCGCAGGGCAGCCTGAACTTCCTTCAATCCTTCCAGCATGAAATAATAGTGCCGCTCGTTGGCTTCGGGAAAACTATCCGTGAGGCCCAAAAAGACAACCAGTGGCTTGTTTAATTCATTGGCTTGCTGGATGGCATATTCGAGCGCGTGGTTGTATTCAGCCCGCTGGGAGGCTTGCATCCAGTAGAGGATGAATTGCCTGTGCTGCAGAGATTTTTTGTTCAAGAATTTTATTCGTTGCTGGGGGATCACCTGGATTATATTTTCCTTCAATCTTTCATTGCTTGTTCAATCTCATCTAAAGTCGGCTCGGAACCTTGTTTCGTTCTGTCGAGAAAACGACCAAATTCAGCGATGAGAAATTCTGGATTTTTGCCGCTCAATCTTCTTTTCATCCACTCGAGGGTTTCGTCCTGCAAAATAGCTGTTTGCAGCCAATAATTTACCAGCGCATTAAAAGACATATTTTTCTTTTGAGCTAAACGCATGGCTTTTTTCTTTAAATCGTCGGGAATTCGTATAGATAAAGCACTCATAGCGATATCTCCTTACAAATAAATATCACAAAATTGTTGAGGTGTCATAATAATTAAATCAGGAAATTTCAATTGACCTTTTTTAAAATCTTTAATGTTTTTTGTGATGATTATGGCACTCGCCGCCATCGCTGATTCTAATACGAAATTATCACTCTCATTTGGTAAATTGGGACGCCACAAATAATAGACTTCTGATTTTTGAGCAATTGCTAATAATGCATCTAAAATGAGGTTAACTTCTTCGACAGTAGCATCGATTAATTCGAGTATCTTCTCTCGTTTTAATACAGACTCATATTGTAAGAAAAGCTTTTTGGTTAAGGCAAAAGGAATATTCCCTTCCTGGATATTTTTAAGTATTTTATATGATGGCGAATCTTCACGACGACACAATCCAGCGACTAAAACATTCGAATCCAGAACTATCAACGGCACGTTTTGAGTAATAATGCCCGGAGATTGATTTTTAAAATTGTCTGCTATCATTGATCTTTTTTAAATGGTACTGAATATAATACTAATTTTGCCTATTAAAAACAAGAAAATTTATTCCTTATCGTTCCCGAACAACTACATCACCAAAACCCAATTAAAGAAAAAAACTATGAATTGAAGAAATTTCAAAAAATATTTTCACCCATATCAAATGACCAAATCACTTATAGAATAGTTATACGAGGCGAACCATTCGCACAGCGGCAGAGTTGGCAACGGAAAGCCAATTGCCGATACCATAAAGGAAATCAACAATCCACGCTGACCGTAAATCACCCTTTACCATATCGGATGTCCAAATTAAGCGTTGATTATCAAAGGCAGAATCAATGTACCAAAAACCCAGCTTCTTTGGCTCTGGCTAAAGCAAGCTCATGGCTTCTTCCAAAGTAGGCATACGCCAATTACGAAAACCAGCATACGAACGCCGATTGCGTCGCTTTATCCAATGGTTCGCATCGCTAAATTTCATACCTCTATAGGATCCACTTTGTTGCGACATTAAGCCGGTTGCCCCATCCAAGATAACTTTATCGCCTCGAATACTCTGAAGCTGATATTGATGTTTAACCCCTGTTCCGCCAGGATTTCGATTTTTTTCATAAAAACCGTGCGCAATAATCATCTCATTGACATCCACTGATGAGATTAATTTCTTTTCATTCCTTAGATAAAACGCTGCGGGACTGACGACCTGCAAGATCTTTTTCAAGCCGTTTTGATATTCGCTATTAGGAAATAAATCTACCCACTGATGTTCCCTTAATTGTCGATTGCAGACCTCACAAGCATCCAGCCGTACTGGAAGAATAAACTTTTCAGAATCCGGAAATAAATCCAGCACATCCAACGCAGTTTTTAATTCTTCTTGAACAAAGCCCTTTTTGTTCATTGATCTTGTCGAAAGCAGCGCAATGAAAAAATTGCTATGCTCAATGGCATCTTTAACCTCATCTCGCCAACGTTCCCCTGGTGACAGCGATTCCGTATCTAGCCAGACATTTAAGCCAAACCTCTTCAAATCTTTGTAAAGCCTTTTAGCTGCGCCCATGTCTTCCCTGGCATAGCTGAGAAATATTTTCGGTTTTGGTGCGTTCGTTATGGTTGCCCCTTTTCATTGCCAAATCCAAATGGACTCATCTCCAAGATGGAGTCCATTTGTATTTGCTACTATTTAAAATCCGGATTCAACACCCGCACATCGTGCTGGCGCACCGTCAAGCCAATGGCATCGAGATAGCTGAGCAGAGGCACGGCGTATTTGCGGCTTGATGCGATCATCTCGCGGAAGTCCGCCACCGTCAATTGCGGCTCACGCTGAAAATGCGCTTTAACAAGTTGAATGGCTTCATGCACTCGCTTTTGATGAAATACAATCCCTTCCTCGGCTTTGACCAAGACATCTGTCTCGAACAGAATCTGAAGAATGCTATTTACCTCGGCCTCACCAACGCCAATCCGCTCGGCAATCGAGATGATATCCGGTGTAGTGAATCCGGCATCAAAATAAATTTTGGCCACTCGATCCATGAGCTTCTGCTGGCGTTCGGTTAATTTCAACTGATGGGTTGCCAACGCCACCCGATTATCGCTGACTACAATTTTCTGCTGCTGGACCAAATCGCTCAACACCTGGTTGTACAGCGACAAATCAACTGCCGGTTCGATCATTACTTTGAGATCGCTTTTCGAGATGCCAAGTCGGGTAGGATTTTTTTGATGGAATTGCGCCAGTGAGTCTAGAATTTTTTGCTGCAAATTGGCATAATGATCCTGAGCAACAAAATAATGCTGCCCTTTTTCAGAATAGCGGCAGCAACGATGCGCTTCGATCAATTGCGACAAGACCTGCTCAACAACATCCGGCGCCAATGACGTACCCTGCGCGATTTGATGAGTGGTAACGCTCTGGAAGTTACGTTGGCTCAAAAATTGTTCGATGATTTTGGCGGGATCGCCACTTTCCAGCGTCGCAATTTTGGTCACTACTTCATTGGAGAGTCGTTTGTGTCGCCGCGGATGAACGTCCAGCACTACACCGCCGCCAATGGTATAAACTGGCGAATAATTGCGCACCACGAAACGATCTCCCACATCAGGGACTACCGGCTGCTCCAATCGGAATTGAATGAAGGCGGATTCACCGGGTTTGATTTCTTCTTTGTCGAGAATGCTCACCCTGCCGATGACCTCGCTGGTGCCGATATTCAAGCGAATCCGTGCGGTATTTTGTAGGTTTTTCGTAACGCTGGACAGCAGGTAAAATTTGGCATCGAAAAAACGGGTCGGGCGAAACGATTCGGGCGCGGCCAGCACATCCCCGCGATGGATGGCCTCTTTTTCGATTCCAGCCAGGTTGATGGCAGCTCGGTCACCGATCCTGACCGATTTGACATTCTGTTCATGGATCTGCAACCCCCGAACGCGCAGCTTTTGGCGCTGCGGCAACAGCTCAACCATTTGATCTGGAGTCAGCGTGCCCGCCAGCACTGTGCCGGCGACCACGGTTCCAAATCCCTTCATCGTAAACACGCGGTCAATGGGCAATCGAAAGACGCCCCGATCGTGACGATCGTCTGCCTTAGCCAGCAACTCGAAAATTGTACGCTTCAAATCCTCGATCCCATGGCCGGTGACATTGGAAATGGGGATGATGGGGGCATGCTCCAGAAAGGTCCCCTGAACCAGCGTCCGAACATCTTCTATCACCAATTCCACCCAATCCGGTTCGGCCAGATCGATTTTCGAAATGACAATGATGCCCTGCTTGATTTGCAGCAATTTGAGGATATCCAGATGTTCCCTGGTCTGCGGCATCACGCCATCATCCGCAGCAATCACCAGCAGCACCAGATCAATGGTGCTTACGCCAGCGACCATGTTGCGGACAAATTTTTCATGCCCCGGCACATCGATGATGGTGATGTTATCTCCCAGGAAAGCAAAGCCAAGATCGATGGTCATGCCGCGTTCTTTTTCTTCAGGCAAGCGATCGGGATCCGTGCCCGTCAATTGCTTCACCAGTGACGTTTTGCCATGATCGATATGCCCAGCCGTGCCAATGACATAGTGTCGTTTCAACAGCAACATCTTCTACTCCTCAGTCAAAATCCCAGCGATCGCGGCGCCAATCAGGGGCAACTCATCCATGCGAATCGTACGCACATCAAAGGCGATTCGATTGTCCACGATTCGCGTTACAATGGCCGGATTGTTCAGACGCAATCGTCGTGCGAGCCGTTCCAACGGCCACTGATGCAGGCAAAGCAATACCAGTCGCGTGGGTAGCGATTCGGTCGCCAGCGAACCGCCGCCGATCTCGGAACGCCCGATTTCCATTTGCACTACTCCTTTGTCGCCGATGATGCCTTGCAGAAGCTGCATCAATTCAGTCGCAGCTTGTTCCAAATCCGCTTCATCGCGCAGCATCATTTTCAAAACCGGATGCTGTTGCATCAATTTATCGGGATCAAGAAACAAGCGGAGCGTGGCCTCCAATGCGGCAAAAGTCAGTTTGCCGCAGCGCAGCGCTCGTGCCAGTTGATTCTTTTTGATCTGATCGATATATTTCTTCTTACCCACGATGATCCCAGCCTGTGGGCCCCCCAGGAGCTTATCGCCGCTAAACGTGACAATGTCGGCACCGCAAGCGATACTCTCGCCAACCACAGGCTCCTTGGGTAAACCATACCGGCTCAAATCGAAAAGCATGCCGCTGCCCAGATCGTGCATCACCGGCAGGCCGCGTTTCCGCCCCAACTCTACCAGATCAGCAAGCGGCACTTCCGCTACGAAACCGATAATGCGATAATTGCTGGTGTGTACCTTGAGCAGCAGACCGGTGTTTTCGGTGATGGCCTGCTCATATTCCCAGAGCGCGGTTTGATTGGTGGTCCCCACTTCGATCATGTGGGCGCCGCTTTTTTTCATAATGTCCGGGATGCGATACGAACCACCAATAGTGATCAGTTCTCCGCGGGAAACAATCGTCTCTTTGCCGAGCGAGATGGTATTCAGAGCCAACAATGTTGCAGCGGCATTGTTATTCACTACCGCAGCCGCTTCGGCGCCGGTCAACTTTTTGAGCAAATCCTCCACCAGTTGGTGACGGTCTCCCCGTTTGCCTGTTTCCAGATCAATTTCGATTGAACTAAAACCTTCGGTGGCCTCCAACAGAGCTGCTTGCGCCGGTTTCGGCAGGGGGGCACGGCCCAGACCTGTATGGAGAATGATTCCCGTGGCATTGATCACCCGCCTGACCTTGGGTGCTAATGCCAGGCTAATTTCGCGAGACCAACGGCCCACCAACGCTTCCTGGTCCAATTGGAATTTCGCCAACTGCTCAGTCGACATTGCTGCTAATTGCAGCCGCAGCTTTTCCAACCGCTCCCGCAATTGATCGATAATCAATTCTCGAGGAAACTGTTGCATTAATTTGCTAATTTCTGGATGCAACGATAGTCGATCCACTTGAGGCAATTGGGCAAAAGCTTGCTGGCGTTCAGTTATCTTTTTTGACCTCAAAAATTCATCCTCCCCAGAATTCAGGCTTAACCATTTTGGAACAATTCAAAGAGATTATTTTTGAACGTCGCAATATAATATTGACTTACATGTTACATAAATTTTAGGAAATTTGCAACAGAATTTTTTTTCTGATCCACAAGTTCACATCGCAAGAGGACATCAGCCTTCACCCTACGTTCTTGGCTAGGAAAAATAGCCGACAAAACCAGCCTGGGGGGATCTTGAGAGCGACTGAAACCGCGCAATAAGGTCATGCTAAAGCCATTAGATGCATTATGCCGCTTAGCTGCATTGCTGCTACATAATTGCAACTGCTCTTTCAAAAAAGAAAGAAGGAAACTGTCAGAGTACCTCCACATTCAAAACCCATGCCCTGTTTTAATCACTAAAAATCAGCAGGTAGCCAAGACCCACCCAGCTACATCCCCAACTGGCATGGAAGTTGTATTACCAACTATTGCAGATTAGAGGAGCGAAGGGAGCAACTCTATTGGGATGTAACTCCTGATGACGCCGCATAACTTCGACGGTAATGGATACGGAACACAAATGCCCTATGATATCACAGATGAAAATTGAGACGGCTGGGCATGACAGGCGCATTCTGGAGATCGGGAAAAGCGAGAAATGCAAAACAAACCAACAGTTCGATTGATCTTGCTCATATCCCTCACAAAGCCGACATTGGTTGTTTGGATGTCGGCTTTTTTATTTCTATTGATCATGAAAAATCGTTTCGATTAATTAGTGTCTGGCTCAAAGGCGGAAAAACTGACCGGTCGTTTATCCGGCAGAATACTATCATTCCTTGGAAATTAATCTACACCAAATTACTGAGCGACCGGTCAGTGGCTATTTCCGGTCAAACACGAATTAGTTCCGGTTGCAAAAATGGAAATTAAAAGAAACGATGTCATTCCTGTTCGCCAGTTGGCAGACAGGTATAACAATTTATCCTGGTTTGATAATTTTGCAACAAGAACTAATTAGCCCCATCACTCGAACCGACGAGACCAACATTATTGCACCGAAAATATCTATTGACTTTTTTCAATCCTTTGTGTAAATTTGATTAACCAAATAATATTTACATGCCATCTTCTTTGGACTGAAATCCATCAAAACGCGAGTTGCCATGTCATATAATATCACTTCCTGGCAGGTCATCTCACTCTTCCAACGAAAGCAAATTTTATGAAAATTTATACCAAGATATCCATCGGATTGATTGCGGGTGTTATTTTTGGTTTGGTTCTGGGGCCAAAGGCAGCAATTGTAGAACCCATTGGCAAGGCATTCATTCGACTTATTACTATGGTTGTGGTGCCGCTGGTATTCGCCTCGCTGGCGGTGGGGACGGCCAGCCTTGGCAGCATCAATCGTTTGGGGCGCATTGGGTTCAAAACCATTAGCTTCTACCTTCTGACTACCGCGATTGCGGTCACGATCGGCTTGTTGTTGGCCAATATTATTCAGCCGGGCGCCGGATTGAACGAAACCGTGAAAACCAGCTTGCTCCAGAATTATCAGGAGACCTCCCGAGAACAATTGAATAAAGCGATGGCCAATAAACCTAGGTTGGTGGATCTCCTGCTGCAAATCATTCCCACCAATCCTCTGCGAGCAATGGCCGATGGTGACATGTTGGGATTGATCTTTTTCAGTCTGGCACTGGGCATCGCACTGACCTATCTGCCAACAGCTCGTTCGCAGCCAGTCATCAGCTTTTTAGAGGGATTGAATGAGGCGATTATTCAATTGGTGCATCTCATCATGAAAGTGGCACCTTATGGCGTGTTTGCCCTAATTGCCGCAGTCACTGGACGCTTTGGTTATACCATTCTGATTACCTTGATCAAATATGCGCTGGTCGTCCTCCTGGGTTTGATGATACATATCAGTGGCACGTATAGCGTTTTGTTGCGAGTGTTGGGAAAAATGAATCCCTGGCGATTTTTCAAAGGTCTGCGGGATGCACAACTGGTCGCTTTCAGCACCAGCTCCAGCAATGCGGCATTACCAGTCAATATGAAATGTTGCCAGGAAAATTTGGGCGTCCCTAAAGAGATCACAAGTTTTGTCCTGCCATTGGGCGCCACCATTAATATGGACGGAACTGCCCTGTATCAAGGGGTTGCTGCAGTGTTTATCGCACAGGTCTATGGGCTCTCTTTGACCGCACTGGATCAATTGATTGTTGTACTTACAGCGACGTTGGCCTCCATTGGAGCGGCTGGGGTTCCCAGCGCCGGCATCGTAACGCTAACTTTGGTGCTTCAAACCATCGGCATTCCGCTGGAAGGGATTGCACTCATTCTCGGCGTCGACCGGATTCTGGACATGTGCCGGACCGTCGTGAATATGACTGGTGATGCCACCTGCGCCGTATTTATTGCTCGGACTGAGAAAAAGCGTCAATCGAAAATCGAAGCGCGCCTGTCGATGGCCCCGGATAATGTTTCATGACCATTTAATTTGGTGATACATTTTGATAATCATTGGTGGTTAACTGAATTTATTATGCGCAGATGAACGCTGGGCGTTTATTGATGCTAAATGATATTTCGATGTACGAAACATGCTGCTTTTTAGGCATCAATTGGGGAGGAATATTTTATGATTTTTTTCAAAGGATGCCCATAAACGCCTTGACGGAGCATTCCATTTCAAAAATATGGTTGAATTAAAAATTCAGATCGCCGTAGGGTAATTCATACCCATCTTGGCTGGATTCAAAGATTATTATTTCGTCTGGTTGTGTCTCAAAAACACCTCATCATCTGAGTAGGGGAGAAGGAACAAGGAAGCATGACAAAGCTTGAACAAACTCGATCACGTGAAGTGTGGGCCACGCGCGTCGGCTTGATTCTGGCCATGGCTGGCAATGCCATAGGCCTGGGCAATTTTTTACGTTTCCCGGTACAGGCAGCCCGCAACGGTGGCGGCGCCTTCATGATTCCCTATTTCATCGCATTTATTTTGCTGGGCATCCCGCTCATGTGGGTTGAATGGACGATTGGCCGCTATAGTGGACAATTTCACTACGGCACCACTGCGGGCGCGTTTGGATCGTTGGTCAAATCCCGTCGTGGATCGGTTATTGCCAATTATCTGGGCGCGCTGGGCATCGCCATTCCCATCGCCTTTACTATCTATTACAATTATATCGAATCGTGGACATTGGCATACAGCACCTTTTCAATCACGGGTAAATATTTCGGCATTTTGGATCGAGCGGCCATGATGCAATTTCTGCAAAATTTCCAGGGTCTAACACCCGGGCCCCATTTTGCTGGTATCATCACCCCAACTGTCGTGGTTCCGTTTGTGGCCCTGACTTTTTTTCTCATCACCACCGGCTTGATCGTCTGGATTCTCTCCCGCGGCGTGGCCGGAGGAATCGAGCGTCTGGCGAAAATTGCGCTACCGCTGCTCTTTGTTTTCGCTATCATTCTCATGATACGTGTTCTGACACTCAAACCACCGGATCCAACTCATCCAGAAAACAGCGTTATGACCGGCTTCGGCTATCTCTGGAATCCCGACTTTAGCTATATTACCAAAGCCAAATGCTGGTTGGCAGCCGCCGGCCAAATTTTCTTCACGCTGGGCATTGGCATGGGAACCATCATCACGTATGCGAGTTATATGAGACGAAAAGATGATATTGCATTGACCGGACTGAGTACATCGATTTCTAATGAGTTCGCCGAAGTGATCCTGGGTGGTTCCATCGCCATTCCGGTAGCGGTGGCTTTTTTCGGCCTAGCCGAAACGAAAGAGATTGCGCAGGGTGGCGCCTTCGATTTGGGCTTCGCGGCAATGCCCATTATATTTCAAAAACTGCCGCTGGGGCACGTCTTTGGTGCGATGTGGTTCATCCTCTTGTTCTTTGCTGGAATTACGTCATCGGTGGCATTGTGTTCGCCGGCCATGGCCTTCCTCCAGGATCAACTGAAGTTAAGCCGTCGCAGAGCCGCACTGGTTGTTGGTGCAGTGCTTCTGCTTTGTGGGCTGCCGGTGGTGTTGTTCTTCGGCCATGGCTTTTTAGATGAAATGGATTTCTGGGCGGGTACTTTCGGATTGGTGGTCCTGGGGTTGATCGAGGTGGTTCTATTTGCCTGGATTTTTGGTATGTCACGCGGCTGGGCGGAGATGAACCGCAACGCTGATATCCGAATTCCCAGGATATTCAAATGGATCATTCGATTGGTTACGCCGCTGTATCTCATCGCACTGCTGCTGTTTTGGGGAATCCAGGATGGAATCCCCATTTTATTCATGAAAGGCAAAGCACCAGCCCATATCCCATATTTATGGGGCAGTCGTTTCATGATGTTGGGCTTGATCCTTTTAACGTTGTTATTGGTTTATATTGCCTATAAAAAGAAAACGATCCGACTGGAATCAGAATCAGAACCATTGTAAAGGAACTACCCATAATGACGGGATTAAATATAGGCGGTTGGATTTTTCTGATTGCTGCCTGGACAGCGATTCTTGCAATTACCGCATTCTGTGCTTATAGAATTTTGTTCAAAAATACCTCGTTATCTGAGCTCAATAACGAAGATAAGAATCAAAACCAGATGAAACGTACCAAAAATCAATCCAAGTGACAGGCAATCGACCAATATTTGTCGGATGCGTTATATCGCTAAAAAATCAGGCAGCAGAAGAAATGACCTTTATTCAAGTCTGCAATCACAATTGATAGTTCAAGTTTCAAAATTCATGATTAATTCGATGAGGTGATCTATTTTTAAGTCAATTTTTAAGCATCTGCGCACCATTTTTATCACCGGTTTGCTGGTTACGGTGCCGATCATTGCCACAATTCTGGCATTGAAGTTTTTGTTGCAGTCGATTGATGGCATGGTAGGAACCTTGCCAGAACGACTGTTCGGTTATCATATTCCAGGCATTGGGATTCTGGTCACCGTCTTGGTGGTATTAGCGATGGGGGTATTCGCGAGCAACTATTTTGGCAAAAAAATTCTGGAAATCACCGATAAATTTTTCGCCAAAATTCCGTTGGTCAATTTGATCTATTCTGCGGCGAAAGAGTTTATGCAAGCTGTGGCGCTCCCCAATCGTATCACATTCAAAGAAGTGGTGCTTCTCGAGTATCCACGCAAGGGCTGCTATGCTTACGGCTTTGTTACCAGTCACATCGAACGCCGCAGCGACACCGGCAGCGAACGCCTGGTGAATGTTTTCATTCCGACCACACCCGTGGCGACCACAGGATTCATGATCGCTTTTCCAGAGAACGAAGTGACGCCGATGAATATTTCGGTAGAGAAAGCGCTTAAGATGATCGTCTCCGGTGGCATTGTTGCACCCAAAACTATCGCCGAAAAAGCGCCCAAAAACGCCTAAGCCACTTGTGGGGTGAACTTCGACATAGTACATCCTTGGATAACAGTCAACAGTGATTATTATCTCATCTTGCCTGAAGAGGTAAGAGGTTCTATCAATGAATTGATGCGGAAATCTGAGTCAAACGACTCAGAGGTCAGGCAATGTCCATTCAGAAAATTCTACTCATCCATCCGCCCATCGAGGATTTTTACCAGACCGGTGTCCGGCAACAGCCTCTGGGATTGCACTATATTCGGACCACATTAGAGCGAGCAGGTTACCAGGTGCAACTCCTGGATTGCCTGGACACGAATCAAAAACGGACTATTCCGCTGCCTGCCAAATTTCGCTATTTGCAACCATTTTATCCTGCCGATGATCTGAGCCCTTTTAAGCTCTTCACCCATTTTCGTCACTTTGGTATCAGTGATCAGATGATTGCGACACGACTGAGACCCTTCCAGCCTGATCTCATTGGCATTAGCGTTAATTTTACACCGTATGCCGAATCAGCACTGCAGGTGGCCGGCATTTGCCGATCTCTGTTTCCAAACGTGCCCATCGTCGCTGGCGGGCATCATGCCACAGCCGCACCGGAGCACCTTCTCGAATCACCAGCTATTGATTTCATTATTCTGGGAGAGGGCGAATTGCGACTGCTGCATCTGATCGAAGCGCTAGATACTAAAAATCAGCGCCGGTTGTTTGCGATGGACGGCCTTGCTTTTCGCTCCGACAATGGAATCGTGGTAAAGCCAATTCGATCCTTTATTGAACCACTCGATCAATTGCCGCGGATCAATCCGGCAACCACCGGCGGCATGATGATCACCTCCAGAGGCTGCCCAGGTCATTGTCATTTTTGCTCGATCGCCGGGGTAATGGGCCAAAAATTTCGGCCGCGTTCTATTGACGCGATAGTTGAGGAAATGGAGTGGGGTGTTCGGCAGGGACAGCGGGAGTTTGATTTTGAGGATGATCATCTAACCTGTGATCGCCGCCGAGCCAAAGAACTGCTACGCGAAATTATCCGCAGCTTTGGTGAGGGAACATTGAAACTTTCCGCCATGAACGGTCTCCGACCCGACACTCTTGATGAAGAATTGGTACAGCTAATGAAAAAAGCCGGCTTCGAATGGCTCAATCTACCGCTGGTTAGCAGCAGTCATGCCATGCAAGCCAGGCTCCACCGCCATCAATCGCGGGAGCGGTTTGCCGAGGTGGTACACTGGGCGCAACAGCATGGTTTGAAAGCGATTGGCTATCTTATCCTGGGGCTGCCAGAGGATACGATATCACAAATGATGGAAGACATCATTTTTTTGACCAGTCTGCCGGTGCTTATTGGACCGAGCCTGTTCTATCCGGCGCCGGGTTCGTTCAGCTTTCAGCATTGTGTTGCTAAAGGTTACATCACTGGTGCGGATTACTCGCTCTATCGCTCTTCAGCCGTGCCGGTGGAGACTGAACACTTTTCCCGCCAGGATTTGATCACCCTCTTTCGATTGGTTCGAGCTATCAATTTCCTGAAACAATGGATCGATCGCCACTGCCACGCCGAACAATCGCTAACTGATCTGCTGAGCGAAATTGCAATGCCATCGGCGTCATTTTGCTATCAGCGCAAATTGACCCGGGACGAGATTGGCAGTCTTTTGCTCAAACGGCTGTTCGAATCCAGAAAATTACAGGGTTTAATATTAAAAAAGTCAGGTAAGGATTTTTTTGAGTATGGCTGGCTGGATTATTCGATTTCAGATGAAATCGTCAAGCAGGTCCTGGACCGTATGACTGGTCAAGCCATTGCTGGTATTGCCACGCCACGGCGGTGCATCCTCTAACGTAAAAGCAACATCGGCCGCACTACTGTTCCTGTTGAAGTTTTAATTGAGTAAAAATAGAGTCCGCTGGTTACCAGTTGCCCACGGTCATCCAGACCATTCCAACACAATTGATACTGGCCGACATGATGGTGAGAATTAGCGAGCAATCGAACTGCTCTACCTGTCAAATCATAAATAATAATTTCGACAGGAGATGCGCTGAATAATTGGAAAACAATGTTGGTGTAGCTATTAAATGGATTGGGGAAATTATAGGGAACTTCAACGTTGGGGAAGGGGCAGCAAAAAGCATCGGTTTGCAAATGAGATGTACGATCGATAGCGTAAGAAATTAATCCGTCACTGGTTGCAATCCATAAATTGCCATTGCTGGCCACCAGAAGATCCCAAATCGGGGAATTGATCGGAAAACCTGTCGCCGAGACATCATATCTGAACCAGCAGCGGCCATCGAATCGCAGCAAAAAGCCATAAAAGATGCCAATCCACAGATTGTGTTGATGATCAACAGTCAGAGACCAGATATAGTCATCCGGCAATGGCGAATTCGAGGTATTAAATGTTGTCCACTCGCTATGATCATGCCTAACCAAGCCACCACCGAATAACCCGAACCAGACCACCTCTTCGCCATCAAAAGCCACGGTCCTCACTGAATTCATCGGCAAACCAGAATTACCCCGAAATAAATGACGCCATGTATTCCCATCAAAGATAGCCACTCCGTTATTTGTACAGATCCATTTGTTATTATTTTGATCGATCACGATTGAGTTGACATCATTCGCCGGCATGGGAGAATTATCTATGTTATAAATCACCCATTGGTCGTCACTCAATTGGACGAGACCGCCGAATTTAGTGCCCAGCCACTTAGTATCATTTTGATCTATTACGAGCGACCAGACATGATCGTCTGGCAAATCAGAAGTGGTTTGCGTATAATTGGTCCACACAACTCCATCCGTGCGAAATACACCGCCAATCTTGGCTCCAATCCATTTCTCATCATCGGCAGCAATGGCCACATCGTAAAACGCGTTCGCCTGTGGTCCATTGTTCGATTCGGGCATGGTGAGATTCGCTGGCCCATCGAGGAAATGCAGTTTTGTTTGAATTAAATCAATCGGGAGTAACTGATGTTTTAGGTCAGACCGTTGGTCAGCAGCCATTGGTCGGAAAATGGTCCAGGTTGAACCGTCAAATCGCACCAGACCATGGTACTTGGTGCCAATCCAGAGATTGCTGGCGCTGTCCGTAGCCAACGCCAGCACATTATTATCAGGCAAACCAGAATTTTCAGTGTTGAAAAGCCGCCAATCCTTTGCCTGTGATACCGCTTTCTCGGACAGGAGACCATTGAACAGGAAAACACCAACCAGAAGCAAATTCAACACAGAGGGGAAGAGAATGAGATTTTGCGCAAAAGGTATCATTTTTAATGATTGTTCACCTATTCCAATTGCTATTGCCGATCATGTTGCGGACAGAATCCAATTATCTCAATCGCTAATCTCTCGAATTGACCTTTATGAGCAGTATCTATAAACGAATTTTCGGTACGATCTAATTTCACAAAATCAAATTTTCATTTTGCTCCCCAAGTCGAAAGCCTAACAGATAGTCGGAAACCACTATTTTAAATAGCGCGGCAATTCCAGATTGTAATGGCGAAAGATGTCGCGATAGGTCTCTCGCGTGCGGACTCCAGTTTCATTGTCATCCATCACACCAGTTGCACCACTGGTGATCTTAAGTAAATCAAGCCAATATTCGTTGTACTTTTCGCCGATCTTGGTGGAATGCAATAGCTTTAGGTCGCCGAAGCTCCCCAGTACGCCAAAGATGAAACAGACGCCTCGCTCCAGATCGTCGTAGCTCCAGGCTTGAAATTCACGAAAACCGGCTACATTCGCGTAATACTGGATCAACGATGGTTTGCCATAGAGAATGGCCACCCGACCACGGTCGGTTTGCCAGCCCTGCAATTTGGTTTCGCGAAAGTTTTCATTGGCATATTGCACCCGTCGCATCACCTCGCGGAAGGTTTCCAGCGCGGGAGTGCTCCTATCTTGATCCCGTTCCTCCCAGAAGCGGAACAGAAAGATACGCCGCGCCTGATCCGTTGTCAGGCTGGTCATTATTCTGGTTTCTTCAGGTGTGGCGAAATATCGCGTAACAGCCAGCACCAGTTCGAGCTCAGGCGCTGACAATAACGCGATCTCGCTCCCCGCCATCTGCTGTTCGATAGGGAGGGCCTGCCGACTAACCGGCGCCAGCGTTGGATTATAAACATAGAACGATGTGGCCGAGGCGACCAGGTCATGGCCGGCCGAATCGGCAAGAGTGAAATTCAACCAGTACTTGCCACTGACCAACGACATCACATCGAACATTCCCACCTCGACTGCATCATCGCCACGAGCCAGTTTTTTCTTATTATAAATCGGCAGTGAGGGTGACGGCAATCCCGCCTGGTCCAGTACAGTACGTTTGATTCGGTAGCTATTGGCAGTCAATTTGGTTAAATTATACAGCTCGAAATAGTAATAAACCTGCCTATTCTCTGGCGTATAGACATTCAAAGGATTGGGAAGAACCCGATAGTTGTTCTTGCAGAACCTGTCTTTGCTCGCTGGACTTTGCGGAGTAATCGTCTGCGCCAGTTGGATATCACTCAGCAAAATAGCATCAGTGCCGAAGGTCCGAATCTCAATATTGTTCATTAGCACGCTATCCATAACCTCAGGACGGGACAAATTTTTAGCTGCCAATTTGAAACTGTAAGCGCCGGGGGGCAGCAGGTATTTCATTACATCGATAACGACCTGCTGGTGATCAGCAGCCGCCGGCTGAGATTCCATTTGCCAGATATTATTCACGATGGCTTCGTTTTTTTGGGAAATTGTGAGCGATAGGATAAAAATTGGCGCAGCCTGCGAACTTTGGTTCAGCGAATCCACCGGATACGATAAGCCGTATCCGACTTCCACCAGCGTTGTATCAGGATTGAACCGAAATTGGGAGACCTGGAGGCTCAAATTGAGCTGCCCCGAGGCGCTCATTGGCAGCGAGCAGGCCACCACTAGCAGGAGGATCGGCATAAATGTCTTGTTCATCTTTGGTAACCTTTATTTTGAGTATAGTAGCAGAATTTTTAATGCGCGTTTTAGTGTTGTTATCCTTGGGCAATTGCTTTTTGACGACTTTAAACAGTAGCCATGGGTTTTTAATTCTTGTGAAGCCTGGTGTTAAAACTTTTATCATGTCATCGTTTAAATGGCGAGCTCATGATGATTGAATTTGTAAATCATTACCCGAATCATTTTTCAGCCGCCAGGCCACAAAGACACTAAGTACACCATTTCAAAAATTCTTGTAGGCTTTGAAAACATTCAACCATCGAAATATGATTTAAAGCATCCACTTGGCTGATAAAAACCTTATTCACCTTAGTAACAAGCCCGATCCTGGCAGGCCCGAAGCTTATTACTTTAATAGGCATATCACTCAAAAGAAAAATAAGCGAATAAGGTTTTGGATCGGTGGATTATGACATACTACCAAGGTTAATAAGGTCTATGGGCATTGGTTCGTTAAATCATCTTCAGCTATCACAAATAAAATCGTGTTAAACGAGATTAATTCCTTCTCATTTTGAATACTTCAGCAGAACGAGATTACGGTTTTTAGCCTTACAAAAAATTATAAAATGATGTACTAAGCCTTTCAAAGAAAATAAAAATCGATTATCTCAGATTGGCGTTAGCTAACTACTAACTAATCCACGCCATGTTTCTGATTTCGTTTTAGATTTATGCCTTGGCAGCAAATAGCACATAGGCGCCCAATCTGGACTGCGCATCAATTCAAAACAAAATGATTTGCAAAATTTAAATGCAATTAATAAACCAACCATAGAACGAGTTCGTTCCCCTTAACCATCTCATCGAACCACATTTCAGTTTATTGGCTCAAGCAATGGCAGGCTAAGCTGGTGTGAAGGCGCTAATTATCATCTTATTAAAAAAGAAAAAGGATTGGTGCGACGGAAATCGCACCAATCCTTTTATAGCAATCACTGGCTAATCCGATGATGCGTTAGAACATGATCGAGACCGTGAACCATTGATTGGCATTGAACCATTTGGTCTCCCGATAGGCATAGTCGAATTTGACTGCTGAGGATGCGCCGAGTTTGTACTTAAAGCCGGCGCCGGCAGTAAATCCGAAAATGTTGTCTTCCGACGAACCCTCGGGCATATTGGCATAGCCGCCGCGCAGGAAGAACATATCATTGAAGCCATATTCCACACCGCCACCGAGTTCATCCATACCATAGTTCTGGTTCCGATAATTGGTGGCGAAGGTCAGGTGATGTTGATCCGACAGGCGATAATCATAGCCAATACCGATCTCAAAGGTACTGGGCAACTCAAAGGTCTGCGCTTCCAGCCGCAGATCCACGGGCTCAGCACCAGCTTCGGTGTTGGGAATATACACCGTGCGTTGCAGATCTTCACCGCGGAATTGCATCATGGAGCCGAAGTTATTCAACGTTAGGCCCATGCGCAGCCCATAATTGCTGATGTATTGTACACCAAAATCAAACGCCATTCCCGACGCGCGAGTGCGCATGAAGCTTTCGGAAATGAGTTTTAAATTGGCGCCGAAGAATATGCGGTCGGTCATCTGTCGCGAAAAGGTGAGTCCCAGGGTGATGATATTCGGACTAAATTCGATACCTGTGCCTTCGGTTTCGAATTCGGTAGTTTCCATAATATCGCCTAGATTAAACACCTTGGCGCTCAGACCAAAGGCGCCAATCCGACCGAACTTGGACGACACCGCAAAATAGTTCACCTGCGTGTCCGCGATCCATTGTAAATTGCAGAAAGTGGCCTCGGCGGTAGCCTCGGAGGCAACCAGACCCGCCGGGTTCCAGTACATCGCTTCGTTGCCTGTCACCATGGCATTGAAGGCGCCGCCCATAGCCATTACGCGTGAGCCAACGGGAATCATCAGCTCTTGCGCGCCGGCGCCGCCAACCTTATCTTTGTTTCCGGCCAGTGCTCCGGTTACACTCAGGCTGAGCGCAATCAGAGCAACCAGTATGAATATTTTGTGTATTTTCATCTTATCCATCTCCAAATTTATTTCAAAATATTTAGTTGGAACATGAAGAAACCATCACCTGGTTACAGGTTTTTCAATCGTTGCTGTCTAAACACAATAGCCAGCTTCAGGATCTTTTCGCCAACCCCCGGTACTTCGATATGAGCGATGTAGAACCCACTGGCGACTGGCAAATTGTTCTCATTGCGCAGATCCCAGTTTTCGGTAACATCATTGGTGCTGGTGGCATTGTGCTCGATAGTTCGCACCAATTGACCGGAGATGGAGAAAATACGGATAGTACAGGTAGCCGGCAGATTGATAAACGTCACCCGTTCTTGATGCAAGCGAGTTTCCGTGATATTATAGGCTAGATACGGATTGGGATAGACATTGATGATATCCAACCGCTCTTTGGCATCCGCCAGCACGCCATCGGTTTCGCCCTGAATGCGGAATGAAAATTCATCCACGCCTGGAACCACTGGTTTGGGGAAGGTATCGGGGTTGGGAATATTAAGCTGCACGATATCACCGGTTTTCCAAACTGCTGTCTCATCAAAGATGAAGGTCCACGTAGCCATCGTGTCGGTGCCCGTGGTGGTGATGTTGTGCACCTGTTCGTCGTAATCCGAGGCCACGGTGTAGACCACACATTTGCCTCGAGGTGCCCAGGTGGGAACAAAATCCGCATCGGTCAATTTTTGGGCGTTGTCAGTGAAAGCCACATTCAATTGTTTGTTTCGTACCACATCCCAGATTTCAAAGGGGACGCGAACCAGGAATGGATTCCGAGAGCCGGGATTCGGATTCTCTGGATGTTTGGGCATAAAATTCGCCGGATCGCCGTAGCTGAACAGCAGGGTTGCCAGACAGCCACCGGAAGCCACTTTGCGTGTCGCTTCATCCATTGTACCCGTAAACCGAATTTGGAGCGAGTTATTAATCAACGCAGGATTGCGAGTGCCCTTCTTAAATTGGCCGTCGATCGCCAGGTCTGTGGTTCGGATTTTCTGGCGCGAGGGGCTGGTTAGCGAGTTCAACAACGCTGGATCGCCCGCGATCATTTCCGGTTCCCACGTTGTAAGTGTTTGCTGTACAAAATCCACCGTCAGACCGAGGAAAAAGTCCAGCGGTGCACCTTGCAGCGTTTGGTACTCGATATCTTTGTTGATACCATAAGTGGCGACATTGGTGTAACCTGGAACTTCGACATTGTTGCGCCAGAGGGTCCAGGTCTTATCGGAATTGATAGTGATCCGATAATCAGCCGTGGTGACATGTAGCGGGTCAATCAATTTCACCCAAACACTGTATTTGCGCGGACTGGCATCGCCTTTGGAGTGAACCACCGGCACCTCTGAAAAGGCATCATGCGTGACAACCGTCCCTGGCCGAGCCTGGTGCGGCACCGCATAGATGATATTCTTACTGCTCTCCAACACATTGGGCAGGCTATTGGGATCGTAGGCGTATGATGTCACCAGGAAATAATAGGTTCGCCCATTTGCCAGCCGCATATCATTATAATCTTTGGTAAAAAGATAATTGTATTTGGTACCCAGGTTATTTCCGAACGCCGAAGGCAGATTCAGGATTTCTCCGCTGGTTTCATCATACGAAGGTTCCAGAATAACACCCAGCTCATTAGCTAGGTCGTAAGTCGCCAGGCGTTTCCACGGACCTGCAGGCGAAGCACCGACGTAGACGTTATAACCTTCAAATTTGTAACTGGATTTGAAGTTTTCAGCGTTTTTCTCCCAGGTCACCAGGACCTTTCGATCCAATTCAGATACAGTCACGGCTGGTGATGGCGGTGGACTGGGGACTTTGAAGCCCAGATCATACGCTTGCTGTGCTGCCTGATCGTAGAAGCGCAACACCGAGATGCTACTCAGTCGGTTGGAGCCTTGACCGATGACACATCCCAATACGATTTCCTGGGTGTCGCCGACGGCCAGAGTGAACGGGCCAGAAGAGATGAGCATCCGGATATCGGCTGGGGGGCTTTCTTTGGTTGACAACCAACCAGTGCCAGTCACCGGGTCACCGGTATTGCATACGGTGGATGGCTGGCCTGTGGTGGGATCAATAAATGGCGTACCATCTTTCTGGCGACCGGTCATATAATTCCAAACCTGCTCTGCACCGGCAGCGGAGTATGGTGGGTCAGAATAGATCGCATTGCCATTGTAGTATTTTACGAAACCGGTTGCACCCAATATCTTTTTATCTTTGAAAACGCGGCCGTCAGGCAGGACGACGGTGCTGCCAGGCGAGTTGACAATCGGCCCCTGAAAATAATCCCACCCCAATGCTGGAGGACGTGGCCCATAGGTTGCATCGACAGGCTTCCCACCATAACAGTAGGCCATTCCCAGATTGGTGTCAAAGCCTACCAGGTCATCATTGGCATCGCCGTTATCGACATCCGACCAGGCGCCGATATAGGCGTCCTTCAGATCGTCCCGGCCTTTGTTGATCAAGGTATAACGAATGAAAATGGTATTGCCCAGCGCGCCGGCACGATCGAACCCAAACACCAGCAGGTGTAGTTCGATACCAATTGGCAAGGTATTATAACAGCCATTGTGTAGATTTTGATCCAGGTCGTTCATCACGGCGTACAGCATTTCATCGCCGATCCCGATCCATTCACCCTGATCGTTGGTAACGGCGGGTGCACCCTGCGCCTCGGCATAGGTCTGCCAGGTCGCCCAGCTATCGATTTCCAAAGCATCATCGCCGTTGGGATAATCCTTGTGGGCTTTGTAAACCCGATACTCAGGTTTTTCAGGATCATCAGGCGAACCGTTAGGCAGGATAACGCCGGGCTGATATTCCACATTATAGTCTGCACAGGCGGTTCGAATTACATCATTCACTTTGCCCGAGACCCAGATGCCAGCATTGTAACAGATATATTTTCCGGAACCCTTGGGCCACTCCATATCCGAGTTACCAGATATGGGATGGCGGGTAAAGGTCCCGTTATTCATCACAGAACTTCGAATTTGGTTAACGTCGATATATTTTACCGCACGTCGGGTAAGCGTTTTATCCAACTTCGATCCCGAACGTGTTCCTTCTACTGCCAATACCTGACTGGCCATCAGCAGTAGAATCAAACACAACGTTAAGCCAGGGATGATCTTTTTTATCATTGTTTCTCCTCCTGAACAAGAAATTTACCTACTTTAACAGGTAGTCATAGCGAATCCGAGATTCATTAAATTAGTATTCGATCATGAGACCAAAGCGCAAAATTCGGGGCGTGCTTAAATTGGCCGTACCGGCACCACTCAATATCTTTCGCGCATAATACATGCCTGTCTTGCCATTGATCTCGGCCCAGGCTTTGCCATCTTCGGTCAGGAACCAGCCGTTGTCATGTGGATCACCAGTTTGTCGGTAAACACCCGTCACATTCTTGGTATTAAACACATTGTAGATCCACACATACGGTTTGAAGTTGAATTGCGCTAAACGGAACGAGCGATCCACCTTGAGGTCTGCGCGATAGTACCAGGGCATCACCGAAGCATTCAGTGATTCCAGCGGACGGGGCGCATTTTGGGAGAACAAACCCAATGGGCCGGGTTCGATTTTGGTGTACCGCGAGCCACTGTGCATGGAGTACAACACGTTGACGCCCAGATTTGCCAATGGCTTGAAGTTGAACAGTGTTGGGCCATCATCTTTGGTCAACCGCAAATCAACATTAAAAGTAGCGACATGGTCCTGGTTGAAATCCAGCGGCATAATGATGGTGGGGAACCGCAACTCCTGATCCTGCCAGGCAATATCGAAATGGCTGGTGCTGTTCGAGCCAGTGCCCATGGCCTTGGAGTAGGTATAATCTACGTAGGCACTGATGCGATTCGTGCGACGCAGATCGATACTGACTGTGAAGCCTTTGATCGTCCCATAGTCGATGTTTTGCAACTGGTAGAATGAGGCATAACCATAGCCCGGTTCCGGGAAGTAGACACGGAGCTGGATTTTATCCTTCTCATCCTTGTAAAATGCGGTCAGACTCAGGCTGGCGTTGTCGCCGATTTGCTGCTTCAGACCGACTTCGTACTGGATAGTGGTCTGTGGCGCCAGATTGGGATTGGGCATGGTCCGAGCGTTACCACCTTGCAAGAAGCGTCCCACAAAGGTGTGACCGTCAAACATATCATCCGCTCGCGGCATCTGGACGAATTTTCCAAATTGAGCATGGAACACGGTCTTATCCGTCACCGGAAATGACCAACCCAAACGAGGACTGACGATGGTATAGGTTTTTTCCGGACCGAAACTGGCATCATCCACCAGATTGGTGTTGTTGATGATCAATCGGGCCGGATCTTTCCAGCTCTCGACACCGGTTTTATAATAGTCAAACCGTAGGCCAGCATTCAACACCAGGTCTTTTAACTCGATTTTGTCCTGGATATAAAAAGCCGCGCGAATGGGATGTCGCGGGGCATCATGACCATTCACATTTACGATTTCGCCTTGATTATTGGTAGCCGGATAGATGCCATCTTTGTTGATCTCATTGCCCCACATGTCATAGCCATAATAGCCGTAGTTGTTTCGGAAGATGTCATAATCCGTCAATTTATTGTCGGGATCAATGGCGCGGTTATGGAGGCCCAACGAAACTGCGCTGGCGGTAACAGCATAGCGCCGCACGGTGTAATAATTATACTCAAAACCGGTTTTCAGTTCATTAAAATTATTGAATTGCCAGACGAGGTCAAACTTCGGACCATAGTTCGATTGCGCGGTTTTGGAATAGCCACTCACTACCTGACCGGGCAATTGGAACGTGATCAAACCAAAGATATTGTAGTTATACGGCTTTCCCCAGTCGCGAATGGTGGAAACGCCATCGGGGCCCATGTTATAAGCGGGATCATAATACTTCTCGATATCATCCCAGAGGTCGGGATCGCCAGCTTCGGCTTTATAATAGAAGTAGTTGAAATTGAACGTATAATACAACTTGGGAGTCACGTTGTGAGTGATGTTAAAATAGCTGCTGGCATTCCAATCTTTGGTAAGCGTCTGTTTTTCGGCATTAAAAATGTTGCCCCAGATAGAACCACCGCGGTTGCTGCCAGTGTGATAGGTGCCGCCAAAGCGAAACCGGATGGACGGCAGGGTATAGACCAGGTTTCCGTTGAGATCATAGCTACCGTCGAAATAGCCAGGAATACGGCTGCCGGGACCATAATCGGCTTTGAAGTGGTACGATCGGCCAAACGAGGTCAGCACCGTATCGAATTTGATGCCTTCCCAATTATTGGCATAGCCACCATTCCAGTTCCGCTCGCCAGCCAGGAAGAACCGTAGCTTTTTATCCAGCACGCCGGGTACAGGACCACTGGCTGTGAAGGTATAGGTATTGTAGCCAAAGGACCGCGTGCCTAAGGTTTTTCCTTCGCTATTTTTGAAAACTTCGTCGGAGATGCCTTCTAACGAGAAGTGATAATCGGCACCACCGGTTTTGGTCGTGGTTTGCAGTACGCCCGAGGTCGCAAACCCGTATTCCGCATTAAAGCCACCGGCATAGAAGTTGGTTTCTTCAATCGCATTATTAATTACGGTCAGCGCATTGGCGGCACCGGAGCGCAGGTATTGCGTCATCACACCGTCCACGTAGGTGACCGTCTCTTCCGAACGACCGCCACGTACATAGGCACCACCAACGACAGCGGAGGAGAGGTTCATGACGGTTTGCACCCCCCGCATAGGGATATTCTTTAAATCTTCCGACTGGATCGTCTTTACCGAACTGGTGACATTTTTATTGATGATAGGCCGCTCGGCCACAATGCTCACCATCTCGCCTTCCAGCACCGTTGGGGGTAACTGGAAGTTGACCTCGGTGGTTAGATCAGCATGCACTCGAATGTTCGAAATATCCACTGTCTTGTAACCAATATAGGTCGCTTTCACCGTGTAGGTACCAACCGGGACATTGAGGATGATATAGAAGCCATTAACGTCCGAGGCCGCACCCATCATTGTGCCATCGATAATGACGTTGACGCCAGGCAGCGGATCTCCGGTTTCCTGATCTTTCACATAACCGGATATTTTGCCAGTTACACCGGCAAAAAGCCAGGCCGGTATCAACATCAGTAATACCAGACCAACCAACAACTTTTTGTTC
>JAPDQM010000056.1:0-24978 GCA_034505795.1 Candidatus Zhuqueibacterota bacterium | reverse complement strand
GGCCCAATCGAACACCAGTTCCCGCGGTCCGAGTTCGCCATTGCCTTTGATTTCCAGCCGATAGATGCCCGAAAAATATTTCGCAGGATCGTTGGTGATCGTATCCGCCGATAAATATACATAGCCATTAAAAACACGAACGGCATTGATCTGGAAGGCGTCAGCATAGCCGGGGATTTCGGTGCTGGTCGTACCATCCGGGCTGGTGACACACAGGCCATATTTCAAGCTGCCGGAGTAGATGTAGCCATTTTGATCAAAGTCGAAAAAATGCGCCCGTTTCCGAATGCGGGCATAGCGTTCGGCCGCACCGCCAGCAGGGCCGATTCGATATAAATCCCGATTATCTTTGCGTTGAATATACAGATAGCCGCCGGCGCCAATGCGCATCGCCGAGCTGATGAATTCTATGGTGCCAAACTCAACCACCTCACCGCGAGGCGAAATTTTCAAAATCTTACGATCCCCTTCGGCATAGAGATTCTCATCTTTGTCCATGGTAATTGAATTAATCTGGCCCACGGCTGGCAATGCCACCAGTCCAGGTTCCAATTGGTATGGCCCAAATTCGGCAATCACCAGCGCATCCCGCACCGCCAGCTTAATCATATTTGGCCCGCTCAATTTAATGGGACGAACCACAGTAAGTTCCGTGGTGGTTGCTTGTTTCACTGCCGCTTCGGTATTGCCTATAAAGAGAATATTTTGATCCACCTGAGCGGCAAAATTTTGTCCGATAATTTTGATCTCTAGCACCCCGCCTACCGCACTATCTGGCTCGATACGGCTAATGGAAGGTGCTGCCGCGCCCTGGATGGGATATATTGCTGATGGCGTGTCATATTCACAACGCCAGAACAGCCCCAGCGACAATATGAAAAACGTTAACAGCAGCCGGTAAATAGAAACGGTATTCTTGTCCATTTTGGTCTCCTATAAATGATCAAGAATCATCTGGAAAAGCTAATGGTGATTCGCTGCACATCATCAAAGACGCCAGCCGGCATATAGGCATAATCGACCGACAAACCGAATTTGTGAATGCCGAGGCCATAGGTAAATTGGAATTCATCCTGATTCGAGATATAGCCAGCGCGCAATGCAAACAGCTTTAGTAGAGTATATTCCAATCCCAGGCTAAGATACTCACCATGAGAACGGGGATGAACGGCATCAACTGCCAGTAATAAGGCATGGGTTTGAGAGTACTGTTCCCAAAAATCCATCAGGTTCATCGCCAGGCCGATGCGGAAGGTCAATGGCAGTTGAAACCCTTCCTGCTCGAACTTGATCTCTTCAGAAAAATTACGCACAGACATACCAAAGGCCAGGCTTTTAAAACCGGTTTGATAGATGGTACCAAAATCAAACGCGATGACCGAAAGCACACTTTTAGCAACGCCCAATCCGCTGGGAGAGTTGATGTCCGGGGTGACACTGCGGCCAGCGGATTGTGTGACATATTTCATTTGACCTCCAACGGAAAATTTATCGGTCAAACTTTTGCCATAGCCCAAGCCAATGGCCATGGCCCGTGGCGAGAAATTTTCAGTATCGATAAAGCCGCGCGAGTTGTTCCAGACCATGGTGCCGAGAAACTCACCATAATCAACCCATAAAAAGCTGAAACCCACCACGCCATAATGTCCTTGCCGCGGCGCGACCGCCAGGCTGAGTGAATTATGTGTAATATCGGCAATCCAACTGTTCCAGCTAACGGCTACGTCCAGCAGATGGTTCATCCTGGCTAATCCTGCCGGATTGTAAAACAGCGCCGATGAAACACCTTCGACCGTGGTAAAGGTCTCCCCCATGGCTGAGGCGCGACCGATGGAGCCGACACTCAAGAAATTAAAGCCGGTTTGGGCGAGCTTCTCCTGGCTGTATAGCGGCGACAGGCTCAGTAAAACAACGAACCCTACGCCTATATATCTCAACATATTGCCCTGGTTCATGTGGATGCTCCTTAAAATCATCGGTTCAATTTCAAAGCCGACTGCCTTTCAGCAGCGACATTGGATGGTCCTCACAATTCATTATGCAGAATCACCAGGCGAAATGGGCCAACGGTGCCTGGCTCGGACACATAGAATCGCACCAGATACTGCGCCTCGGTCAACTGGTAAACCAGCCGTGCCCGGATTTTTGGCAACGCAACCGGCTGCCCATCAATCTCCGCTGTTTGGGTGCAGCCGGCAATCGTGGCAAGATCGATCTGGTTCGATTGCAGTCGCACTCTATTGCCATCTCTTTGAAGCAGTTCCATTTCAATATAGGCATCGTAATTCTGCTCGTTCAAATCCCAGCTTATGAAAAAATAGCTCGGTTTGCCCGGTGACGGATTCAAATAGCGGGCGAAAACCGTATCGCTGCCCGCAGCATTAGTAATAAGTAGCGTGGTATCCGGTATCAGCACCTGAAACAGCGCCTCAACTAATGAGTCGGATGCATTCACCCAGGCCTGGCTCAACGGCAGGTTCAACCGAATAGCTGACACCGCTAGATGCAAGTTTCGAGTGCTATAAGTCGTATCATTTCCCACTACGATGGTATCGGCAACCGAAAGAGGACGGGATAGGTAATGACAGGCTCTGGCATCCATCTCCGACATCACAGCCCCGTTATCCTTTTTAAAGGCCGATGGTAACTGATCATCGCAAGCCAATCCTGCCAGCAGCACCGCGACAATCCCCCATAGCATGACTAATTTTTGATAACCTCTCCAGGTCATAATTTACCTCCCAAAAATAATGGCTAAGGACACCGTTCAGCGAATGACAAAAAATTTGCGGATCGTATGATCGCCCTTCCGTAGCAATAGCTCATTGGTATTAGGATCATAGAAGTCTTTGGTCACTTCGAAATAGGCGATGTAAACGCCGCTGACAATAATCTGTCGATATTCCGTCAGCGAGTCCCAGAGCTCATCCGCAGTGCCATCATTATGGACGATCGTTTCTATCAAATCACCGTTTTCAGTATAAATTTTGATCGTGCATTCCGGCGGCAGACCATAAAAGCCAATACGGTCGGGCGCATTAATGCCGAATTGCAATCCGCTGGCCCGAATATTGAAGGGATTGGGTACGACACGAATCGAATCCAGCGTGCTTCGAATGGCCGGTTTACGCAAGAATGCCGGCGTATTGGTCATGGTATAAAATTTACTGCTTACCAGAGGCACATTGGGCTGCACGTCGTTCTGCGAACCATCGTCCTTGCTTACCACATAATAATAGTAATCAAAGCCTCTCAGTGCAGTGCGATCGTCGTATTCGTGCACCAGATTGGATTTATCGCAGGAAAAGATTTTCTCATAAAGCGTGTCCGGTTTACCCACCGCACGATAAACTTCATAGCCATTAAAATGCGGTGATGATTCCGCATTCTGGCTCCAGCTCAATGAAATGCGGTCGCCGCCGGATCTCACTTCAAAAATCTCTGGCGGTGGCGGTGGCAAGGGAATGTCAAAATTTTTCTGGTAATTGGCAGCCGCCCGACGAAACGTCTGCCGAATCGAATCCTCACCGGTTTTAACCCACAATTTTTTGTACTCATTGAAATTGGTTGTTGTGGTTCCGTTGGGAAGAACCAGGGTAGGCTGACTGAGATTGGCATACCATTGGTACCAATTCCGCCCCACTTCAATGCTTTTGCTGCGACGCATTCCGGCCACGCCTTCCACAATTACCAGGTGAATGCTATCGCCTGGCGCCATGGTATAGGGACCAAAGCCCTGGCCCTGCGCATAGCCACCATTGTCGGTGCCCCACTGATCGGCAAAACCATCGCCCACCTGATCGGCATGTGTTTTCTCGGGATGGCCGGCGCTCATCCAGCGATAGCGATCGGCCATGGTGCTGGCGTTGAACATTTCACTGCCATAATTCGCGCGCTCATCCGAGCCAATGAACATGGTGGTGGCCGGCTGGAGGCGATTATCGCTGGCATCCAGTGGCGAATTATCCGCATGAAGAATTACCGATCCCATGTAATGAATGGCCGCCAGGCGCCCGTCGTGGGGATTGGGACAGCCCCAGTCATCTACTTTCCCCTGCGAGTGAGGCCCGTACCAGGAATATTGCGCCCGCAGCTCGAAATCGGCAATTTTGGGACCGATACCGACTACCTGGTTAACACAATTTCGCCCCCAATTGATGTTGTTCGAGGGATACCAGGCCGAGCCATAACGAAAAGCATCCAGACCGGAACCATAGCGATATTGGAAATAAAAGTAAACTTCCGTCAGCGTCCTCGGCTCAGAATTTCCTTTCAGATCGTAGACACCGGTGTTCTTAAACACATAATCATAGATAATGTAATTGTCATGATTCTGCTGGGAAAACTGCATCACTTTGCGGGTAACTTCGATGCCGAGATAGGTAATGAGCCGGTTGATTACCATCCGATCGAATTTCAAATTGGGGTTGATCTCATCCACGACATCATTGAGCTCATTATCCGTTGCCGGTACGCCATCCACATAAACCGCCGGATGCGCAAAGCGACCAATCATTTTAAATTCGACCGGAATGAATTGATAGAATTCATCATGTGCCCGCGGGCCGATGGTAATGACCTTATACGGATACATTTCGCCGTTGCGATCCTGATAGTTCGTGCAGCCGATCCACATCGCTTTGGCGACGAGCACGTCCTGATTCTGGAATTGAGCTGGCCAGCGGAGGCCATCCATTTGCTCCTGCACGCGACCGGTACGTCCCATTTCAATTTCTGCACCCCAGTTGATTAGATAGTGGTGCAAATCGCCAGTGCGCAACCATTTCACCTGCCGACCTACCTGGGCCATCGCAGGGATATTGCTGATTAGCAATACCATCAGCACGGCGATCAGAACTGCATTCCAATTCGATGGTTTCATTTTTAGTAAAGTCATGTTATGCCCTCTTTGTTGATGTTGGGTCATAGCCTGTGGCTGTCGCTTTTGCCAAACAGCGATGATGCCTCTTCTTCGCTTTAAATCATCACTGGATTCGAAAACTGGCATTGATGCCAAAGAAAATCTGTCGTGGATTGAGGAAATTAAAATAACTATGATTGGGCATATCGATGTATGCCTTGTCGTCCAATATCTTCTTCATCCTTTTGCGATCCACTTCGGACCAGGTAGAATTCACATAGCTCATGTATCGTCCAGTGGCTGCATCATAATAAATGGCGCGCGGTTTGATATCCGAAGGCGCTAGGGAATAGACATTGCCGACCTTTTCGATGGGTTGGAAGGCTACGCCTGCTTTGCGATAATCGCCCACCTTATCATTGCCCACGATATTGTCGTAATCGTTGCTCCGAGGCAAATGGAGGGATTGAAAATAGAAATTATAATCATGCGAATCATAAAAGCTGTTGAGCGATAATCGTTTGGTATTCAATGCATTTTCTACATCGATAAAAAATGTAAGATCGAACGAACCAATGATCCAGGTTTTCATCAACCGCAAATCGATGTTGTACCAATCGCGAGCTTTCACATTCTGGGCCACGTTTAATTTGCGTGATGGATTCCAGGTAACCCAGGCGCCCGCCCGCCAATCGGCCAGCACGTTCAGGTTCCACTCGGCCAATGGTCGAATGCCCAACCATTGAAAACCGAAATCACGAGGGGTAAAAAAGCTAAGCTTGGCGCGGGCAAAAGGCGTGGGAATTGGCCGTTCCTGATACAGCATGCGAGTGTTGCGATCGTAATCCCGCTGCGCCTTGGGATCCTGGTAAATTTCAGCCTTGCCAAAGTGACCACTGGTGCTCACCTGATAGGTGTAGTTCAAAAATCCAAGCCACCAATTGCCGATGGACTTACGCAGCGTCAATTCGAAACCGCGCACATCGGCATAGTTGTTATTGCTGGCCTTTAAATAATTAATCGACCCGTCCGCACTGAAATAGCTGGTATAATCCCTCTGGTTGGAAATATCCCGATAGAAGGCAGCCAATTGAACCAGGTAATTTTCCAATAACGCATAGTCGAAACCCAATTCGTACGCAATGGTTTTTTCCAGCTTTAGATTGGGATCGCCAATGCCCTGAACTTCATTGGAGCCGCCGCGAGAGAGGCGAAACATCTGTTCATAAGTGGGCAATTGCTTAAAATGGCCATAATTAAAAAACAGCTTGGCATTTTGAGTGATCGGATGCGAAACTCCCAATCGCGGGCTTAGTGAAAAGCGGGCTTTGGCAGGTTTGGTGGGAAAACTCATGCCTTCAATATAGTTGGAGGAGTAAAAGTCTTTTTCCCAGACGGCAACCGTAGGCCAATCGCTGTTAGCGTCACTATAATCCAGGCGCAAGCCAGCGTTCACAATCAATCCCTGAAGCTCCAGTTTGTCCTGCACATACATCGCCCCTCGCAATGGAAATTTGTGCATCTTCACGTACGTGTTGCCATCAATATAAATTTCTTTTACTTCACCATAATCCAAATTCAGATCGCCATAAACAAATTCGAAGCCGGCTTTCACCAGGTTGTGCACATCCACCTGGCTGGAAAGATCGAACTTGAGGGTGGTTGCGGCGATGCGACTGGAGTCGCGCACGGTGCTGGTGTGACCGCCGGTCATCATGCCGTCGATGCCATTATCCTCCTGCGGGCTGAAGCCAAACGGCGCTTCATTGGTAAATTTTCCCGGCGCAAACTCGATATTGCGGGTCATCTCGCGACGCCGAATCGGACCGGTTTGATATCGGCGATAGATATGCTCCAGGCTCAGGTCATAAAATGTCTGGGGACTGAGCACATGGGTCAATTTGGCTGACCAGGAGCCGAATCCCACTTCGGCGGCTGAGTAATACGAATCGCAGAACAGACGACTGCTGGTGGCACGGGGCGAATTGATGTTAGCAATTTGGGCGGCAACTTCATCGGGGGAACGAACATAGCTAGCATTGTTATCCAGGCCAGCTTCATTCTGGGCAACATAATAGCCCTTTCCCAGTATGCTGGCAACTGTCAATTTCATTGCCGGCGTGATATTGGAGTTCAGCTTCAAGGACCAGTAATAATCTTTGTAATCGGGCCGTGATAGCGGCACCAATAGCATCTCGCGCTCGGTCCGATATGACGTCTGGAACCGCAGATTGCCCAGCTTCTGGCTGATAAAGGGCACCGGGCCGCCGAAGCTGGCATCCAGATTATAATCGGGCTGGTCATTCACCTCCTGGCGACGATGTTGCCAACGAAACAACTGCTGGGCCGCCGCGGGGCTTAGATCATTGGTGGGATCCCCATCGGATAGCAACTGCCGGGACACTGCATTCCAGCCATCGAATTCCGGATACTGGCGCTGCGTATATTCATCCCAGGCGCCGCTGCTCGTTCCGGTCCAGCAAACCGCCGGATCGAGAAAAGGCCGCAGCATGGTGGCGTTGGGATCGAATGGCGACATGCCGAAATGCTTGCGACCCGGGGCACTATATTTGAAAATCAAATTGCCATTGTACCGGTTCACTTCGCCTTCGCGAGTGACGATGTTCACGATGCCAGAACGAACCTGGCCATATTCGGCATTGAAGCCGCCCCGTTCGATGGATATTTCCTGGATGGAGCTCACCGCAACATTGGTAATGGGCATATTGTTCCGCGGGTCTCGTAGCGTGACGCCATCAAGTTGAAACAAAGCTTCGCCAGCGCCGCCTCCGCGAATGGACAATCCTCGCTCCACGCCTGCTTGCAATCCCACCACATCGGCAACGTTCGTTATCGGCAAGGTGGCGACTTCGTTGGAGGCGAACGAACTGACACTGGTGGAGACATCAGCCTTCACCGGATTTTTGGAGGCTACCACAGTTACTACCTCCCCTTCGATGACCTGGATTTGCAGGGCAAAATCGACTCGTTCCGTCTGGTCAATCTTGACGCGCACTTCCTGCACCGTCATGGCGGCATAGCCGATGACGGTCGCTTTCACATCGTAGCTACCTGGCGGCACATTCAGAATAATGAAGTTGCCGTTGAGATCTGAAGCGGCGCCCATGGATGTTCCAACAATGACCACATTCGCCCCCGGCAAAGGATTTCCGGTCTCACGATCGGTCACCCGACCGGCGATCTTGCCGGTGGTTCCAGCAAAGACCACCGCCACCATGGATAGCAGTAGAGGAATGGTCGCCAGCACTGAGGTCAATTTCGCTTTTCGCATTGGTATTTGCTCCCTGGTTTATGGATCAACCAACTTGAATCGATCGCTGGTAATAAATGTTGCTGATGCGGGTCTTGAAATGAAAAGAGCTTTTTTGTTAATTCATTTGACAAATATTAGCTTGCGCAAAGAATGCCTATGCTGCTTAAGATTGTTTACGTGCTTTAGATTGCTTTGAATATTTGATAAAAAATATTTATCATAAGTATCTAAAAGGACATTACATGGGAGAGCGAAGATTTCAATTTGATCAAGAGAAGTTAGCGCATTGGATTGCCTGGCTGGCATTTCAGCACCTAAGCATAGATTCATGAAAAGCGCTGCAATTTGTAAAACAAATTAACAAATAAATTATACAATATTTTTTTGAAATTGTCAAGCGATTTTTTCATATCTGGGTATTCGAATGCATCCGGTGCCATCGCCGCTATGGCCAAGGCGTCGGCCATGATGTTGATCATTCTTAGCAGTGTTCCAGATCAGCATGCTCATAGCCGATGATGGGTAACCGAATTTTTAAGGTCGGAAATTTTCGCCGAAGCATCTTTTTCATCATCCCCCAAAGCGAATATTACTTGCAGCCGTGATGCTGGCGCCGGGCTATTCTGGTCAGGGATAAATTTACCTTGACTTTCTGGTTAATTATCCGTAAATTGCCTACGGTAATATGAATATTTTCCGGACAGAAATGGCCAGTCAATTTTTTCAGGAAATTGAAATCACAATCTGGTGGCATCGATACAAGGCAAAAGGCAAGATATTATCTTGCCTCTTTTTTTATTAACCGGCTGAATCTTCATTTCCAGTTGACGGCCCGAACCTTAAGAAAAGCTGTTCAACAATCCAACAAGTTGGCGATAGCAGCCGCGGGCAATTTGCTGCTCAGCCGGGACTTTTAGATCATTTGCACTGTCATGTGCTGTGCGGCCGCCCGGAATAGTCACTTGAAATTCAGAAATAATGAGGCAACAAATCCATTTGGTTTAATTCTGAACGAACTATGAATGATCATCCGCTCACCATCTCGGCCCCCGGTCGCATCTGCCTATTTGGCGAACATCTGGATTATCTGGGTCTTTCAGTTATTACGGCTGCCATTAACCTGAGAATCTCTATTCGGGGCAAAAAGCGCCAGGATAGAATTTTTCATATCGATTTGCCCGACATTGGGGGACAGGAAATTATCGATCTAACGCAGCCGATTCAATATGTGATAGAACGGGATTACCTTCGCAGCAGTATAAACGTGCTGCTCCGCCAGCAGGTCGATTTTTCGACCGGTTATGATTGTGTGGTCCGAGGCGAAATCCCCATTAACTCGGGCACTTCCAGTTCCTCCGCTCTGGTTGTCGCCTGGATCAAATTTCTACTCACGATTGCTGGAGATAGTCGCGCCCATGACCCACTGGCCATTGCCCGGCTGGCTCATCAAGCGGAGGTACTGGAATTTGGTGAGCCCGGTGGAATGATGGATCATTTTGCCTCGAGTTTCGGTTCGATTCTATATATTGACTTTGGCAGGCCGGGAGGCCATCAACAACCCCTGCCAGCGCAGGTGGGGAAATTTGTGCTGGGCGATTCCCTGGAGCCAAAGGATACCAAAGGCATTCTGGCTCGGGTGAAAGGTGGCATTTTGGACGCCATGAGTAAGCTCTCTCGCCAAAATAGGAATGTGACCATAAAAACACTGACGCTGGCTGAGCTGGAAGAATACAAAAAGTTTATTTCGACCGAACAGTTTAAATTGTGTTCGGCAGCCGTCACCAATCGAGATATCACCGAACGAGCAAAACGAATTTTCGAGCAAGACCCAATTGACGATGATGCATTGGGCCGCCTCCTCAATCTCCAGCAAGCGGAGCTACGGGATCGGTTGCGCATTTCGACGCCCAAAATCGACCGCATGATTGATGCGGCCCTGGCTGCGGGTGCATTGGGCGCTAAAATTAATGGATCAGGCGGCGGCGGTTGCATGTTCGCTTATGCACCCGACCATTACCAGCAGGTGGCCGCGGCCATCGCCAGGGCAGGCGGGAAACCCTACATCATTGAAGTTGCTCAAGGAGCTTCGATGGATGCCGATGAAAATAACCTCGGTTCTGCGCCTTTTGATAATTGAAAGAAAAAAATCAGGAGCATCACTATGACGCTTTATGGGAAAAAATGGACGCGCCGCGAGTTGGAGGAACGGCTGGGACGAATCGAACAGGTGGCAGGGGTAAGAAAGTTTCAATTAGTTGAAGGACGGGAAGCGGGCGTTGAGCTGATTCAGGTACGTACCGGCGCCGGCTTGAGCTATTATATCTCCCCCGCGCGGGGCTTGGACATTTCTCTGGCCGAGTTCGGTGGCGTACCGCTAAGCTGGCAATCGGCCAATGGCGATCTGCATCCAGCCTACTTCGATGCCCAGGGATTGCAATGGCTGCGTACGGCGGTGGGGGGATTGCTCATGACCTGCGGCTTGACCCAGGTCGGCTCGCCAGGGGAAGATCAGGGTGAATCCTTGGGTTTGCACGGCCGATATCATCATACGCCGGCAAAGCAGGTGGCAGCTCAGGGAAGCTGGATTGGCGATGATTACAAAATGACGATCAGCGGTATCATCGAAGAGACCCGAATATTCGGTGAATTTCTGCGGCTGACCCGGCAGATTCAAAGCCATTTGGGAGAAAATGTCATTTCGATTCACGATCGGGTCGAAAACATTGGCTTTGAGCCGTCGCCGTTGATGCTGCTGTATCATTTCAATTTTGGATTTCCGTTGCTATCTGAGCAAACAAGGATTATATTTCCTTCGCGACGCGTTATCCCCCGTGAACCAGAAACGCCAGTGTCAGGCTATAATCAGTGGCAGCCGCCAGCGGCGGGTTATGCCGAACGAGTATATTATCATGAGGATCTCGTGACCGAAAATGGCTGGGCCAGTGCCATCATTGAAAATCAACAATTCCCACTTGCTGGGGGAAAGGATTGTCGGCTATTGGTACGGCTATCCTGGGCAATTCAAAATTTGCCGCGGCTCATTGAATGGAAAATGCCTGGCGCCGGCGTGCATGTCCTGGGAATCGAACCGGCCAATTGCCATGTAGCAGGCCGCGCTCGAGAGCGAGAGCGTGGGACATTGGTCACGTTGCAGCCAGGTGATTCATTAGAGTATGACTTGAAATTGGAAATTCAGAGCGAGTCATAGCGACATATACGAGACAATTGAAAGAACCAAATGCTCCCATCTCCGGCTCGGCTGGACGGGGTCCCACAAATTAATGGATGCAGTCGGCGTTGGTTTGTTTGCGGAAATGATTTTCTTGAATGATTTCGAACCTTAACAGATCGCAACGCATTTGATTTGAAGTGACTCTTCGGTGCGAAACAGGCTAACTCGTAAGAGGTGCCATTTTCTGACTCGCTGCTTTGATGACGTCGGTGCTATTGCCGCCCCGCAGATTAGGCGGGACACTATGCTTGTCGCCCCCGATTTGACTGAGCTGAAATAACGAATCGAATTGCTCGATTAAAATAATCTAAATTTTCACTACTCACTTTCAACCGTGGTTGCTGCTTAGCGCCGATACCATTGAATAAAATCAGAGTTCTGCAAAATAAGAAAAAATGTCATTTCGACCCGCCATTTGGCGGGGAGAAATCTGTTTAACGAATTGAACTTATGAGATATGCCGATTTCTCACTCCTCCGCCAACTGGCGGATCCGTTCGAAATGACATCAAAATCTTAATTCTGCAGAAGTCTATTGAAGAAAATAAAAAAGGAGGCCATTCATCGTTTTATTGAAGGACTTTTTTATGAACATAGAATCTAAAATACTCGAGTTGCTGCAAAAAAATCCGCAGCAGACCTATAAACCCAAACAACTGGCTAAACTGTTAGCCATATCCAGCCAGAAATATACCACATTCAAGAAAAAACTCAAAGAAATGATCAGCGAAGGTAAAATCTTCAAATATAAAAAAGGACGAGTCGGCGCAGGTCGGAAGGTTACTGAGGTGGTGGGAAAGCTTCATGTCAAAACGCAAGGCTATGGTTTCCTGCAACTGAATAACGGGGACAGCGATATTTTCATCAGCGAAAGCAACATGGGCCGGGCATTGCATGGCGATACGGTCAGGGTGCAGCTCTTCGCACGGCCGGAAGGCAGGAATCAGGAGGGCGAGGTCGTGGAAATAGTAAAACGCGCTCGCCAGAATATCGTCGGCACCTTTCAACAGGGAAAATATTGGAGCATCGTGGTGCCTGATGAACTAAAAATTCAACGGGATTTTTATATCGCACCGGAACACACCATGAACGCCCGCCATGGCCAAAAAGTGGTTGTCCACTTGCTGGAGTGGGAGGATGAACATCTACCTCCAGTGGGCAAGGTCGTAGAAATTTTGGGCGAGACCGATCAGGCGGGGGTTGATATTATCTCGGTAGCCCGTTCGTTTGACCTGCCATCGCAATTTTCTAAAAAAGCGATCGCCGAATGCGACCGCATCGCAGAAGAGATCCCAGCAGCAGAGATTGCCCGTCGTTTGGATTGGCGAAACGAACTGACCTTCACGATCGATCCGATCGATTCCAAGGACTTCGATGATGCCGTTTCTTTAAAGGTGCTGCCGAACGGCAATTATCTCTTGGGCGTGCACATCGCCGATGTGAGTCATTACGTGCTGCCGGGCAGCCATCTGGACCGGGAGAGCCAGAATCGGGGAACCTCGGTGTATCTGGTGGACCGCGTGTTGCCTATGTTGCCCGAACGGATTTCCAATCAGGTTTGCTGTTTGAAGCCAAACGAGGACAAGTTAGCATTTAGCGTACTGATCGAATTGACACCCTCTGCTGAAGTCGTGAAATATGAGATTCGCGAATCCATCATCCATAGTCATCATCGCTTCACGTATGAGGAGGTGCAGGAGATCATCGATGGTCGCCGCAAGGACCGGATTTTTGGAGCAACCATTATGCTGATGCTGGAATTGAGTCAGAAGCTGATTCGCCAGCGGGAGATGCGGGGCAGTCTCGATTTTGCCAGCCAGGAAGTGCGATTCAAATTGAATGAACTGGGCAAACCTGTGGCGATCGAAAAATTGGTGCAGACCGAAAGCCACCGTCTGATCGAAGAATTCATGGTGCTGGCCAATTCCATTGTGGCCCGGCATGTGGCGGAACATTTGAAACCATCCAATGGTGATCCCCTGCCATTCCCCTATCGCATTCATGAGAAGCCCAGCCCCGAAAAACTGAAAGATTTTAGCAAATTTACTCAGGCTCTGGGATTGGAGTTTAATCCGCGCAAACGAATGTCGCCAAAAGTATTTCAATCCTTGCAACATTCTATCCATGGCTCGGAGATTCAGACGTTGGTGGAAAGCGTAATGATCCGAACCATGATGAAAGCCCGTTATAGCACCAAAAACGAGGGGCATTTCGGTTTGGCGCTGAAACATTACTGCCATTTTACCTCGCCCATTCGCCGCTATCCCGACCTGATGGCGCACCGACTATTGAAAAATTATCTACAGCAGTCTGCACCGGTCCCAATCACCAGACGAGAATTGGATAAAATCTGTGAACATGCCACCGAGCAAGAGATCAAAGCCATGGAGGCGGAACGCGCTTCGGTGAAGGTGAAGCAGTTGGAATTCATGCAGGATAAAATCGGCGAGACGTTTCAAGGCATCATCTCTGGGGTCACTTCGTTCGGCATTTTTGTGGAGATCACCGATTTTCTGATCGAAGGCATGGTGCATATCACCAACCTGCGGGATGATTATTATATCTATGAAGAAACCAAATATCGGCTGGTGGGGCAATATCATGGCCAGGTTTATCAACTCGGAGATCCTGTCGTGGTGATGGTAGCGCTGGTGAATCTGGATGAGCGGATTATTGATTTTGAGCTGGTGGAGTCGCTGAGGAAATAGAGCCTGGTGCATGGTGCAACGAGTGTCGGATATCAAGAATTGCCCAGGGATAAATCGAATGGCTTATTAAAAAAATTGATTTTCAGCTCATTAATTTGTCGATAAATGTTATCATTTTGCTCAAGCCTTCGTGCTTTAGTAGCGAGAGCATATTTTGGTGTTGAACCGCTGGGGTGCTTTTCAATTGTTGAGCTTGCAGACCCGCCCGCCGGCTGGCGGGCGGGTCCAGGCCTTATTCATTTGGTCGACCGGTGGCCGGATTAGCGGTTCTAATGCGCACTTTTCAAGCAATCATAAAAGTCAATTTTAAAAATCCCCCCGAACTATCATGGCACACCCAATATGAACATTAGGTTTAATGTTTCAATCTTCCGATGCCGACCGAAAAACGATATTTCAAATCCGCTTTATTGCATTATTCTTTGTTAGTAGATTAAAAGAGATTAGCTGGACGCTGGATTCATTCGGCGCTGTCGTAAAATTGATCGATTTTTATGTTTTCAAAGCTCCAGCGGTGCCTCCCGCCAAACCTTCTGAACCCCGAAAATAACACTTCATAAAACAGACTTTTGATGCCTCTTTCTTCTCTTCGGCTTGTAAGGAAAAAGGCTACTTCATAAATTCCAGCACCGCTTGATTAAACAGTTCCGCTTTCTCGAATTGGGCAAAATGGCCACAATGCGGAATCATAACCAGTTTGCTATTGGGGATTTTAGCTGCGCCAATTTCGCCGATGTCCTTTGTCTTCCCACCGTGGAGGTAAGGGTTGGGGATCAAATTATCATTTTCACCAAAAATAATGAGTGTGGGTTGCGAAATTTTATCCAGCAAATCATAGACCGGTTGATCCACCATGCCCTCTACCGATTTGACTACGGTATAACAGTATTTCTCAAAATCGTTTGCCTGGCGCAGAGCGATGCGGTCGGTGGTCATAAATTCAGCATCCGGTGGCATATTGTAAAAATTTGCTGCAACATTAGCACGAATCTGTTGCACCGGCGTGGATTTTACTGCCTCGACCGTCATTACCTCCCGGAACCAGCGCTTTTCGCCATCGGTAAATTGCTCGAAGCCCGCCGGCGAGGTCAATATCAACCGCTTGACCTTCTGCGGATATTTCAATGCCATGACCATTCCGATTTGCCCACCCATGGAATGCCCAGCCACGGTCACATCTGTTAACTTCAGCTTTTCGATAAATTCCGCTAAGACATCGGCATAAAATTCCATGGTAAAGGGGTACAGCCCCTTGCTCGATTTCCCATAACCAGGCAGATCGATAGCGATACAGCGGAAATGATCGCTCAGCATTGGCATGTTTTTGACCCACGCCTTTAAGTAACTGCCTAAACCATGTACGAAAATGATTGTTTCTTGTGCTGATCCTTCATCAATATAAGCAAGGGTTATGTTCTGATTCAGTATTATATTTTTTACTGGAAAAGGATAGCTGATCTCTGAAAATTCCATGGTTCGTAAACCTTTATAGGGTTGCATACAGGAAGAGAGAATCATGAAAATGAAAACGATAAGTTTAATCTTCATGGTCAGTACCTTTGATTTAAAATAGTAGCCATTTAAAGACGATAAAAGCCGTCCAGGGATTAACGGGCTTTTTAATTTGGTTTCCATTCACTTGGGAGCTATTGTAGAAATCGCCAAGCCACAGATACGCACCATGCAATTCGATATTCATATAAACCTTCGGCTGGAAACTAATCCGCGCATTGATTTCATTGCCGATTAAATTTCCCCCATCCGCTGGCGCGTGCTGGCAGAATGCTCCAGCATATCCCACTTTTGCTGACAGTTTATGCGGGATGAAATCACGGTGGAAATTCAATGTTCCGCCCAAAAGTCCCCGGCCTAAATTGGACAGATCCGCTACTGCCGAGATGAAACGATTAACGACATTTCCATGAGGGAAAAGATAATACGCACCATGGCTGATAAAGATCGCTCCGGGTGAGCCCCAGGTATTCCCGGTGATAACGCCATGGTACACCTTATCACTGATGCCATTCTGATCACCAGAGGCAAAGATAAGATCGGCGCTAAAATTGTCCTCAGCCGTCTGTCCATAGCGATAACCGAATCGTAAATTGGCAGCTAACCCCAAAATATCGGCACACTTTTTCCAACCTCCGTCGTTCTTAGCCACGCGACCAATATTTGAAACCAGAAAACCCGTTACCATCCAGCGATCCAGAGTGAATTCGGCATTCCGATTCCAGCACGTACCGATCCAAAAAATATCGGCTTTGTAGGGGCTGCTACCAATGGGGAAGCGGTAAGTTCCGTTATAATCATTGAGCAGGCTGTTGAGCCCCTGGCTCAGAATGGAGACGCCACCTTCGCCATTGGCGCGATCCTGAACGTACCATAGCGATAAGCCCTGGCGCCAGGTTGGTGTAAGATCCCGCTCGTAAATATATTCCCAGAGCACTACATCATCTTTATCCTGAATCGAATTTTCATACAACTGATAATAGCCAGCCTTCCATCGAGAGTAGTCTTTATCATGACGTACAGAAATCCCCACTGCATCGCTACCCCAGAAAGCAAGACGATAGCCGGTGCGAGTCATAGTTTCAAAAAATGTGCGATATGGGTTGTACGGTGTATCAAACAATCGCTGTAGTCCGAGGTTGACCGCCCACCCGGTATGAGGAATCAACTCGATCTCGACATTTTGCGTCTGCAAATTTACCTGATCGGCAGAAAACGCTGAACCAAAATTTCCGCCTACGCCGTATGAGGCATCGCCCCACGTCCAATCGATCTCAAACGATGTGCGCAAAATGGCTTTGCCATCCATGAGCTTAGGCTGATAAATAATGAAAGGGATTATGCGCTGCTCGAAATAAGTGGTCTGAACATGGCTGGTGGTGGTGGTATTGCCTCCAAAAAGTCTGCCCACCGTTTGACCTTTTAAAAAATCATTGCGCGCATACACATTGTTGACAACTCCCTGATTAAAAAAATACGCTAAGAATTGAAACTCTTTTAGCGGTTTCTGGGGGATGGGTTTTTCAGCAGCAACCCAGGCATTTTCGGCAGACGCTGTGGCCGTCAACCACAACAGCAGAAAAATATTGATAAACGATTTCATATTTTTCCCCTAATTTTTAGGTTAGAAAAAAAGGGCGGAAGTGCTGTCTTCCGCCCCTACCTTAATGTTACTTTAAACGAATATACTTCTGGACATTCCACGTTCCTAATGCGCCGCCATTCGTGCTGCCAAAGCCACCTTCTGGTGTTGGGGGAGTCGCGCCAATATTCGGCTCGGTCTGAACCACCTCATACATCATCTCATTGGGCGTCTTCGTCTTGTCGATCTGGTAAATTCCTTCACTGGTCAATACAGTTGGCGTGGTCTGATTCAATTTGATCTTATAGATCGTGCCTACCGTGCTCTTTTCATGAGTGTAAGTTCCCGTAAATTGCGTCACCGTACCGGTGGTGGATTTTGCTTTTACCAGATAGGTGTTGTCCGTCTTAAATTCTGCCCAGAGTGAATCAATCGCCATCAGTTGAACCAGCAGCGGGGCGACATTCGCGCCTGTCGATAGCCAGGTGCCGATCAGATCGGGCTGTTCCGTTGGCCCTGTTGGATTTTTATCTTTGTCCTTGCTGCACGACAGGGCAAAGAACACCAAAGAAACAGCCAACAAGGTAATCAATAAATGCTTCATATACATACCTCCTTAAAAATTAGTGAATGGTGGATTGGTGAATTTGTAAAAGTTGTTTGCGATCAATTTTCCCCGTCTCGCTCTTGGGAAGCTTATCCAGAAATTGTACCGTTTTGGGAATCTTATAGTTTGCCAATTTCCCCTTACAAAATTCGATGACATCGGTCTCCGATAGTCGGAGGTTGGGTTTACAAACGACGAATGCCTTACCTACCTCGCCCCACTTTTTATCAGGAACACCGATAATCGCCACCTCAGCAATCTCCGGATGTGAATATAGGACCTTCTCCACTTCTGCCGGATACACATTTTCACCGCCAGAGATGTACATGAATTTCTTTCGATCCACGACATAGAGAAAGCCATCGGCATCCTGCTTGACCAGATCGCCGGTATAGAGCCAGCCATCTTTGATGGTCCGCTGTGTGGTCTCAGGATCATTCCAATAGCCGGGAGTAACCGAAGGACCCCGCAGGATCAGTTCTCCCACTTCATTGACCTTTACATCTTCCCCATCTTCATTCACGATGCGCGCATCAACATAAAAATTGGGCAAGCCAATCGAGCCCATTTTAGAAATGGCATAGTCTTGATGCAGCGAAGTAATGCTGGGACCGGCTTCGGTCATCCCAAACCCCTGCCGGATGGGAATACCTTTGCGATGCCAGATGTCGATCAACGGCAGTGGCATCGGCTCGCCACCGATAATAAAAAACCGCATGCGTTTCAAATCGACCTTTTCAAACAATGGCGATTGCGCCATCATCCGTAACATCGTGGGGACTGCCATGAACATCGTCGCCTGTTCATCTGCCAGCAATTGCAAGATCACATCGGGATCGAATTTCTGCGTGAGACAAAAATAAGCGCCGCGATGAAGAAAGGGAGTGGGGATCACGTTCCAGCCACCGGTATGAAACAGCGGCGTGCAGGAAACCGATCGGTCATCGGAGACGATATCCAGTCGCATCGTGGTATTGATGCTGTTCCAGACCAGCATTTTGTGCGTATATAGCGATCCTTTGGGCGTTCCGGTTGTCCCGGCAGTGTACAGAATGAAAATGGGGTCATCTTCTGAAATCTCCGTCCTTGCGGCAAAAGCTGCCGGCTCATTACGATTGGGATAACCAAAATCTTGAACCTCTTCCAACAGCCAACAGTGCGGTATGCTGCGGTAAGTGGTACATTTTTCCAGCGTGGCTTTATATTTTTCCTGAACAACGATCAACGCAGGACGGAAATCTTTCAGTAGCCCATCGATCTCCGGGGAGGTTAGCCGATAATTGAGCGGAACGAGGATAATGCCTGTTTTTTGTGCGGTAAAAAATAAGATAAAAAATTCAAGACAGTTTTCAGCCAAAATCGCCACGCGATCGCCCTTTTTTAAGCCGAACTCCTTAACCATTTTTGTCGCAAATCGATTGGCGAGATTATTAAGCTGATTATATGTCAGGCTTCGAGAAGTCTCAAATTCTTTGATCGCCATTTTTTCAGATGAATATTGAGACCATTTGCTAATCCAATCGAATCGTAACATCGGTTCACCTAAGCAAGTTTAGGGTTCATTCGCTATTTTAATTCGCTGGTGTCGATTGCTGTGGCTGGCGGAATAGCCGATAAGAGATCAATCCTACGGCCACCGAGCACAAGATTGCGATTGCGGCAGGGATCGCAGGATTTCTCACCGGAGCCTTCATGTACGCGGTGATGCCACCGTAGTAAATCACAAAATGAACAACAATGGCTGTGACCGAGGACAAAATCGGGGCAATTTTAGGGACATCTTTTAAAAACGAGCCCAACAACACCGGCACAAACGCCGCGGCAAAATAGGCATACACACCATTCTGCGCAAAGATGCCCACGCTCAAATTTGGATTGATCAGTTGATCATAGCTAATAAAAAATGAAACGACCGCCAGCATGATAATAACCACTTTATTGATACCAATCATTGCCGCATTTTGTCTCTCCGTTTCCTGTGGCAGATATTTGCCAAAAAGCGGTTTGATAATATCCGAAGTAATCGTTGTGGACACCGCCTGAATTAAGCCTTCCAGAGTAGAAATACCCGCTGATATCAGTCCCATAACCACGATCAATCCCACATACACCGGGAACTCCTTCACTACATAGGCAGACATAATGCCATCCATCTTCAACGGCACGTTGTTTACTGTCAAATCGGGAAACGCCAACCGCGCATAGAGCCCGGCAAAGACGACAAAAAAGAAAATCATTTCTGCGATCACACCGGTCACCAGGTATTTGTTTACATCGCGATCAGTTTTCAAAAATAAGGATCGCGTAATGATATGGGGCTGGCAGACGATGGCAACTCCAACCACGATCTGACAGAAGATGATTTCAAAATAATCTCGGAACAGAAAGCTTTTAGGATTAGGTATCCCCGCCAAATGAGGATCGATCGCGCTTAATTTTTGGAAAAATCCATGCACCCCCTGGCTAAAATGTTCGTAGCCCGAGCCGAGCACGATAAACGCCACGATTAGCATTAAAATCGCTTGAATGGAATTGGTATAAACCAACGAATTGGCTCCCCCGAACATCATGTAGCCAAAAATGAAAACTGTAACGCCCACCAGGATATAGATTTCCTGCACATTTAATGTCTTGGAGAGAATCTGAGTTAAGCCAACACAGATCAGGACAATAAAGGTGATAAGCAATAGCGATAAGAAGCCGAAAAACAGGGAATATCCTGGGCTTTTGTAGCGTGATCCAATCCATTGCGCCATGCTCAGTGCTTTGACGACGTTGCCATATTTTCGAAATCCTTTCGTCAGTATGACCAGCGACACCATGGCTGCTATCGGCAGGACAATGGCATAAGATAAAACGCCACTGATACCATAAAGAGCAATAAATCCGGGATTGATAATAAATGTCGCTGCACTGGTCATGGAAGCCGCTAAAGACAGGCCCACAAATATCGGGGAAAATGCAATGTTTCCTACGGCATAATCTGAGATATTTTTGGTCCGTCGCGCGCCCCGGATCACAAAAAAGAGAATCACCCCCATGTACACCAGGATCAGAATCCAGCCGGCAAATACCAGCTCAGTTGAGGCTATGTTTGTCATAATCGTACCTCACCTATAATAGGTTAAAAGTAACTACTCAACTGCTCCTTTTGACAAGAGCCACAGGATGAACAGGATAGAATAGTGGGTCTTGATCTTGCTGATCAATGAAATCTTACAATAAAGATTAAAATTTACTGCTCAACTGCATCTATTGACAAGATCAACAGAGTGAACAAGACAGAATAGTGTGTCTTAATCCTGTTGATAAATGAACTCTTACTACAAATAGCCGATATGGCACTGAATAGCTATCATAGACGAGATCATCCGTTATAGTGTCTGGTTCTTCCCGAAGCAAGCGAAGACAAATGCCCTTAAGCTTTCTCAACACCGGATCTCACCTCAAAAGCGATAGGTATACGAAACGTAGTAATTAGTTCTTGTTGCAAAATTATCAAAACAGGATAAATTGTCATTCCTGTCCGCCAACTGGCGGACAGGAATACATCGTTTCTTTTGATTTCCATTTTTGCAACATAAACTAATTAACATTGTTTGATCAATCCTGTCCATCCTATCTATCCTGTGAACCTTTTTATCTATGTAGATTTCATTCAAAATATAAACGCAGCACTGGCAAAAGCCAGTCCGCCTCCGGAACCGATAAAAAAAATCAAATCGTTTGGCTTCACTTTACCCTGCTGGATGGCGTCGTCAAACGCCATGGGAATACAGGCAGAGCCCGTGTATGCATAGCGATCCATAATGGTATGCGCCCGCTCACGAGGAACGCCTATATGATCCAGGGTCTGATGAATGCTGTTGATATTGATCTGGGTGAAAAAGTAATGATCTACATCCGTAGCATGAATGTGTAAGCGATCGCACAAATTGCGAATCATCTGAGCCCATGTTTGTGGATTGATCTCTTTAGGAAATTTACGCACAAATTTCAGGAGATGATCTTTGCGTTGAAGGACTTCGGTAGAAAGCGGCAACTTCGTACCACCTGCATAGATCCCCATCCAATCGTGATACTGCCCCTGGGTGATGAGCTCGCTGGCTAAAAAACCGTGGCTGGTATTTTTTTCGACACCAAGAATTACCGCACCAGCGCCATCGGCAAAGAGTGTCACTGTCTTCTTGTCCTGTTTGTCCAAATACTTGCTCATGGCATAGACACCGATGACCAGCACCTGTTCGTACCGGCTATCTGCCTGCACGTATTTGCTGGCAACATCCAGGCCGGTGACAAAGCCGGCACAGGCAGTATTGATATCGAATGCTCCGGCGTTAACAGCACCCAAGCGATATTGAACGACCGCAGCAGTGGAAGGCGAAATATATTCCGGCGTATCCGTCGCCACGAGTATCAAATCCAGTTTAGAGGCAGGAAGATTGGCATTCTCCAAAGCCCGTTGCGCCGCCTGCAAGCAAAGATCAGCAGTAGATTCATTTTCACGACACCAATGCCGTTCCCGAATGGTCAAATTTTGAATCAACCATGAATCTACATCTTCACCCAGCAGCTCGTTAAAATAATGATTGGGCAATGTCCATTCCGGTGCATAGGAGCCGGTAGACCGAATGACCGCATTCCGCGGGATTTTTTGTTTTTCGCTAATCAAATCCAGCACCTTATCCGTTTCCGCCAACAGTTGTTCTAAACAACATAGTATGATCTTAGCGTATAAACTCCAAGACACAAGGACATCAGGTTCCATAAAAAGGGGCAGAGTGAATTTTTTGAGAAATTACAATACCAAAAAATGAATTAAACTGACCTCAAATTAGTTCTCACATATTTAAAATCCCTTATTACTGCCTTCGTGTCATTGTGACTAATACGCTATTCGGGCTAATCGATACTTTTCAAATACTATTGCTCTACACTACCAGTCCCCCATCCACACTCAGCACAATACCGTTAATAAAGCTCGCTTCATCACTGGCCAAAAACAGAAAAGCATTGGCAATGTCTTCGGGCGTGCCCAGCCTTCCCAATGGCGTTTTTTCGATGATGGCTTGGATGACTTTTTCCGGCACGGTTTGGACCATCTCCGTAGCAATAAATCCAGGTGCTATGGCATTCACCGTGATCCCTTTTCGCCCCAATTCACGAGCCCAGACGCGGGTCATTCCAATAATCCCGGATTTTGCCGCGACATAATTTGTCTGACCAAAGTTGCCGTATAGCCCAACAATCGAGGAGACATTAATGATACGACCCGATTTTTGTTGTATCATGTACGGCGCTACGGCTTTGGTACAGTTAAACACGCCGGTTAAATTCACATCAATCACTTGTTGCCAATCTTCTGCGGTCATTTTCATCAGAGTTGCATCCCGCAAAATGCCGGCGTTATTGATGAGAATATCGATACGCCCATATTTGTCCACAACCTGTTTCGCGGCCGCCTCTGCTGCCGCAAGATGGGTGACGTTCACCTCCTGAAAATCTACATGCAACTGCTTTGCCTGAAGCTGGGTGACTGCCGCCTGCCCTTTATCGGCGTTCACATCCCAGAACACGACCTGTGCGTTTTCACGAGCAAATTTTTCCACGGCAGCATAGCCAATGCCCTGAGCGCCACCGGTAATGATAGCAATCCTTCCGTCCAGACGTCCCATAATAGCTATTTCTCCAAAATTTGATATGTTTGAAAATTTTCAAATGATATAAACAAAAAAAATTTTTCGTTCTTTAAGTTAGCTGTCTTCTTTAGCACCAGTTGGAACGCGTCGCGCTTCTGTTAGAAGTCGTTTGCGTTCCTGCGTCCATTCATCAATAAAGTTCTGATAATGTTTTTCCATTAGCTCGTAAAACCGTCTCATCTCTGCCAGCCGATGATCAAGAACGCGAAATGCACCATCTTCTGCTTGCTCCACCTGAGCTTTTAATTGTTTAGCAATCAGCGTGTTATTTTTGATCAGATCAAAATTATTTTTAAACGCGTTGGCAAAGATATCGGGCTGGATTTCATAATAATCTTTCCGCTTATTCGGCATCCATACTTTGCGGATTAAATTTTTATCTAGCAATCGACGGGTGATTTGACTGATGGGACCTTTGCTTCGTCCCAGTTGGTTGGCGATGTCATCCAAAGAAAGAGGTTCAGGAGAAAAAATAAGTAATGCGACAATATAACCCATCAGTCGACTGAATCCAAAAGCGTGGTAAGCTTCTCCAAAAAGCTGGATCATCTCCTGTTTGATCAGCTCGCGATGAGTCATCAATAGCCACCTTTCTATTTGAAATATTTCAAACGTTCAAAATATATAAAATCTGATTCACAAAATCAAGATTTTTTTTAAGCGATATGAGATTTTTTTACGCTTCACAACATATCTGATGCTTGGCTAAACCTGCCATCGATGTCGAAAAGATTGGATTTGCCGAACAGTTCCAGCACCTGCTCATGCTCGAAGAATAAAATTCAACCAATTAGCAATGGTAGACATAGTTGGTCATCTTTCGCATAAAATGGCGCAACGGGATAAACCGCTGCTTTGAAAATATTTATTTTCGCTTCTTCCAATTGTTTGAGCTATTTTTGCTGGTCTGGCGCTAGATCGCTGCAGATCGATTTAAACACCTGGTTTCAATTTTTCCAATCTGCATCACCAAGCCCCACCAGCCATGAGGATATTTTTTCAGCCAATAATTCGATGGTCAGGCTGGAGAGGAATGTGGTGATGATTGAGAGTGGTAGAATGGGGTCGGGCATATTAGGATCCTTTTTGGTTTGTTTTGACTTAAACTAAGGAAAATTATTCTGGTTGGAAATTCGAAAACTTCCCTTATGAAAAAAGCAAAAATACCCAAGCCAAAATCTGTGCATTATTTTTGCCATCCTTTTTGATGACATTTTAAGGCTAACCAATATATCCAAAAATTTTAAAAAAATCAACCTTAATTTACGACTTGTAGGGGCAGGATGCCATCTTGCCCTACAAATCAGCGTAACAGCACCATCTTCCTCGAAGCCTGAAATCGCTCCGCTTTCAACTGATAAAAATATGTCCCACTGGTCACGGGATTGCCCCATTCATCCTTGCCACTCCAATCAAGTGCATAAGACCCAGCAGAAAAATATGTATCGGCCAATATTTTGACCATCTGTCCCGAAAGATTGAATATCTTCAACGTTACCAGTCC
>JAPDQM010000055.1:0-24983 GCA_034505795.1 Candidatus Zhuqueibacterota bacterium | reverse complement strand
GAGTGGCGGGCCAGAAGCTGCTGCAGCCAATCATCAGCCTTCTGCAACTGATCCTGTCGAATATAACAATCGGCCAGGCGAAACATGGCCTCGAAGGTGATCCCCTGCACCGGTGGAATTTTCAACACTTCCCCAAAGTAGCCCTCTGCGGCTGCTGGATGATTCAGTCGCTCCAATTCGATCTCTCCCAACCGAAATAGGCTTTGCTTCACCAATAGCGGATTCTTTTGTCGATAGCTCACTGCGATCTCTCGATATTTTTCAGCGGCAGTTGCATAATCGCCCGCCTGCTCCGAAGCATTGGCCAGGCCAAAGCGGGCATTCAACTCATAAGGGGCGTTGGGATAGCGCGACAGCAGCAATGTGAACGCTTGAATGGCATAGGGATAAGCACCATCTGCAAGCGCATCCTGAGCAAAGCCAAACAATTCGTTGCCGATCTTCTTATCGTCTTTGGGCGATTGCGCTGAGAAATATTCATCGATGAGCGAAAACTCCTGCAGCGCAGCTTGATAATTCGCCGTTCGGATGTACCAGGCGGCTAATAAATGGCGCAGGGCCAGGTTCTTTTTATTGGCCGTGCTTTTTTCAACCAAAATTTTCTCGATCGCCGGCACCACTTCGGGATCATTGGCAAAATCGGTAATACTGGCTTCCACAAAGGGATATTGATCCGGATGCAACTCCAAATAGTCCAAATACAAGGAAACAGCATTGCTGTAATCCATGCGAGCCCGGTACAAGTTGATCATTTCGAGCATAAACAGGGTTTTGTTTTTCAAAACCGACCGCCCTTTTTCATAAACCTCGATCGCCTCATCGTACAGCCGATTGGCAATCATTGCTGCGGCAATCGACTGATACGTGGCGGGATCCTGCGAATGATTCTGCAGCGCCTGTTGCCAGATTGCCGTGGCTTTCTCTGGCTGTTTCATTTTGTAATAGATATCGCCTGCATCAGCCTCAAGGTTGACCGATGGACGCAGATTTTGCATTTTTTGAACCACGGCCAATGCCGCATCGAATCGTTGCAGCAGGATCAGATTTTGCTTAAGCCCTGAATAATAGGTCATATTCTGGGGCTCCTCATTCCAGAGGCGCTGATAAATCTCGGCTGCCCGGGCATATTGATCCATCTGCTCATAATTTCTGGCTAACCGTAGCAGTTGCTCCTGCTGTGTCTGGGACGGTGGCTTGGGTTGCGCAAGGGCAACTACAGGCAGCAAGACCTCCTCCTGAAATAAACCCAATCCCGCAGCCAGCAATAACCTAATTACCAGTTCGAATATATTAGAGCTAATTTTTCGTCGCATCATCTATCGACTCTTTCATCAATGCGTCAAAATATTTCTTGATCAACTCCTGATAATCACGCGAATAGCCTTCCTTCAGCGCCTTGAGCAAATCCCGCTGCATTTGCAGGCTTTTTTCTCCCAGATCTTGGGGCAGACTCCCCGGATCGCGCGCATAATAGGTTTTAGCGGTCTCTGCCTTGCGTCGGCGACTGTAATCCTCCTTGCGCATGGATTTTTGCGCATCCAGCAGCCGCTGCAAAATCTGTTGCTGCCGCTCGATGGTACGCGGGCTGACTTTTTTCTGCTGCAAATCTTTCACCACCTCTTCCATTTCCCGGCCCAATTGATCCAGTCGCCCCAGAATCTCGGATCGTTGGCCAAATTCCCGCTGCAGTTGCTCCAGGGATTTTTGCAGTGCGGCCTGTTCGGCTGCCAGTCGTGCCAGCGCCGCTTGCTGCTCCAGCGAAAGCTGTCCCATTCCCAATTGCATGGTCTGCTGGTTGATTCCCTGCTGTTGACCGGCCATTTGCGAAAGCTGTTGCATTAACTCTTCCAGGCCCATGGCTGAACTCGAACCCGCCAGTTTGTTCATTGAACTGAGCATTTCCATGATTGCACGATCCAGGCTGTTCATCGCCTGCTGCTGCGAACGCGCCGCCTGGCTGGGATTGCGCTGCTCCAACTGCGATAGTGCCTGTTGCATCTGCTGCATGGACTGTCCCACTGCTCGGCCGAGTTGTGGCGTTACAAAAAAAGTTTTCTCGGCAAGCTGCCCCATCCGATTAGCGGTCCGACTCAGCGCACTGGCCAATTCCTGCTGCCGATTGGCCACTTCATTGATCTGCGGACTGTTGTAACCCAGCCGTCGCGCTTGATTGATCAATTCTTCTTGCTGCTTTGAAAGTAACAACAAATTATGAGACAGGGCTTTCAACTCATTCATCACCTGTTGCTTCTGCGCCGCCAGCAGATCGCTTTTAGCGGAATTCAGCAGGCTGGACAAGTTTGCCAGGGAACTTTGTGCCATCTGCCCGCTGCTGCGAGCGCTGGCCAATTTGCCGCTTTGAAGATTGGCCTGCGCTTGATTCATCCGCATCAGCATCTCCTCTTGCGACATTTGCTGGATGGCCTGGTCGATTTTATCTGCGGGCATATCGGCAAACTCATTCATAGTCTGCCGCAGTTGATTGAGATCCGAAAGCACTGCAGCCGATTGATCTTTGATTGCACCCTGCTTTTGTGCCAATGCTGCTTGTTGCTCTGGCGAAATTGAAGCCTTCATCTCCGCATTCAGATTTGTCTGCTGCTGCAATAGCTCCTCGGTCTTTTTTGCCAGCTCGTCCAATTTTTGCTCGATGTGCAGCCGCTTCAACAGATTCAGCGACTTTTCGATGTTTTTGAGAAACTCTTCCTGCGATAACTGCAGTTGCTCCAGCGCTTGCTGCAGTTGTTCCGAATCGATCTTCTGAACGGCTTCGTGCAGCTTGTTTAGCGCCGCCTTCATCTCCTCGGTCAGCAACTCATTCATCAATTTTTGCAGTTCAAGATATTTCTCCAGTGTCTCCAGGCTGAGCAGATCATTTTTCTCCATGCGATCGACCATTTGATCCAATTGCTGTTGAATATCCTGCATGGTGTTTTCGATCTGTTTTTGCTTCTCAAAAATCTCTTGAATTTGCTGCTTTTGCTCCCATTTCACTTCAGGATTTTGCTTCATCTCTTGCAATAACTTGTCAACGTGCTCCTGTAGATCTTTGCTTTTCTCGTATACACTCTCAAAACTATCGTAGGTCTCAGCTTGTTCGCGGTTGACCTCGGCATAAATTTCTTCCAATGATGGGAAGCGTACCGAATAAACTGAACTCCGGCCCAGCTTGGGACCGGAAACCTGATCATTGTCAAACACCTCGGCATGGTAGCGAACCACATCGCCAGCAAATAAATTCAAACTCGATAAATCCCAGGTGTAATCCACTACCAGCTTCTCTTTCACTTCTGGGGGAAAGGAAAGCGAAAGATGATGTATCGACGTATCCACAAAAGGTGACTCGGCGCGAAAGACCTGAAATGCCAATCGCAGCGATGAAAAGCCAAAATCATCATCCGCCTCAATGGCAAGCGGCAAGCGCATATCCTCCGTCAAGTCCACGTCCCGGCCAGGTACCGGGATGGCGATGGTCGGCGAAATATCCTCAATCAAGGCAATCCGATACTCGATGGGATCCTTGCTCTGAAAATTGGTCGCATCGACCAATTCGATGTGATAGCTGCCATCCGCAACGGCTTTGAACGCCCCCTTTGCCCGATTGGCAGTGAGCTCCAGCTCGGTCTCTTTTTGATTATTAAAAATCAGCTTCGCCGTTGCCAGATTTTTATTGGAATGTAAATTGATCTCCACCAACGAGCCTTTCAGGCAGTTGATGTCCCCAACATTTTCTTCCAGAAATTTGGGACTGATGCGGGAATAATTCGGCGGCGTCACTTTGACCTGCAGATAGCGCACCAGCGGCAGCTCTATCACCGAAATCAGGTATTTGGGCGTAGTCACATTTTCCACCGAAAAATAATACTCGGTCGAATCCTGCAAATGCTCGATCTTGTATTTGAACAAATTTTCCTTATCAGGATAGACCGTATGGGAGAATTCGGCGTCCGTGTTGACCTCTTTCAGATTGAGATTGATCTTCTCAGGCATCCTGCCCGAAACCCTCGCCGTAATCTCAATGGATTCATTTTTCAATTTCTGAACGTTACCAGGCGCAACCGAAATTTGAAAATCTGGCGCTTTGGTGAATTCCATATTGGGATGCAGCAGCCGATAACCTGCCTGGTAAAAATTTTGAGCGAAGAACATAACGACCAAAAGGTACGCCATTCCCACAAATCCAACCAGCTTGCCCGCCTTTTTCACAGGCCTGGTCGAAACCGATTTCTCAAAATTGATCTCCCTGACCTGTTCATCGATCTCCAGCAACGCCTGATCCATCAAATCCGTAGAATAGCCATGCACATTATTGAACCGCAGCGGAAAAACCTGGATGGTATTCACCAATTTATCCCCGATGGCAGGGAAATGATCCCCGATCTTATGCGCAATCGCCGTATCCGAGGGATGATTTTTTCTGAATAAAATCGACCAGCCAGGGATACCGATCCAAAAAGCCGCCGCCACCGTTAGCATCGAAATCAATATGAGATCAAGGGCGATTCTCCCGCCGCTTTTAAAACCGAACATGTATTCCAATAACACAAATAACAAAATGGCGCCCAGTCCCACGCTGATAAAATTGATCAATCCGCTGAGTAGCGAAACGAGCTTCTCCTTATTGCGCACAGCGGCGATTCGTTTTAATAGGCTGGAATATTTTTGCTGCAAATTATTCATTGTAATCATTCCCATAAAGAAAAAAGGACTCTCACAAAAATTGAACATAAGGTTTAACTCAATATTTGAGGCAAACGTTCAATGATAATAATTACATTTTGTTGAATTACATAATTGATCGGAACCTCGGTTTTGATTTTTTATCAGAGCGGTTTAGCCGAACTTAAGTGTTTCTAATTTTGCAATTTTTTAACTTTGATTTCCAGCCGAGATTGATAATTGATTAAGATTAGCGTTCCATAACCATCCATTTTTTTCTTGAAAATTTTAGACCAAGCTTCTATTGTGTGACAATTTTAATTACTCATTTTCTGATTTTGTTTAGCAGGAATCATCTTTACCCATATCCTTGATATTCGCCGCTTAGCTGAGAACTGCCATTCTCCAGGCCTGTTGATTGGTAATAGCTCACTCCTCTAAAATTCCAAATCCCAAAACCCAAATTCCAAACAAATCCTAAACTTCAAATAACAAATAGATAAGGCCTTATCGAAAAAACAGCTATTGAATTTTTTTATTGACATTGGGGGTGAAATATTGTAAATTAAGTTCGTCACTTTTTAGTTTATACTTTTTCAATCATTTAATTTAGAAAATATGTATTTGTTATAATTGGGAGTTTATCATGGCAACAGCAGCAGCAAAAAAAATGGAGCTCATCAATAAAATTGCCAAACTACCTGAACAAAAAATAGCAGAAGTCGATGGTTTTATCCAAAAACTATTAGCCCAATTAGAATTCCAAAAGCCTGTGCCGATCAGTTTAAAGGGGATATGGAAAAATAAAGGCTTTGAAAAAATAGCTGATCTGGAAACAGAGATAAAAGATATTCGTCGTGAACTTGACGATTCAATTTTAAAAAGGGCTTTTTAGCGATGCAATATTTATTGGACACCGTAACCATCATCCGACATTTTAGCGAGATTGGCAAGATTGGCAAAAAAGCTCAAGAAATTTTAGATAGCGCATATAATACTTTTGTCATTTCGGTAGTCAGTTTGATGGAGATATTATACCTTTCTGAAAAGCGAAGAATTAAAATTGACTTAATAGATACATTAAATCGCATTGAGCTTTCCTCCCTATATCAAATTGCCGATCTGACACCAGATATTTTAAGAGTGGCAAATGATCTGCATTTTCCTGAGTTACATGATCGGCTGATCCTTTCAACTGCAAAATGGCTCGATATTCCGATTATCTCGAGTGATGAAAAATTCAAAAACGTTGAGGGTATAAAAGCTTTTTGGGATTGACAAAAAACTTAGTATCGAAATAATGAAAAATCTCAAGATTCATTCCCCATAAAACTTCTCAGAATAACTAATCGCCTACTTCTGAGCTTCAAGATTGAAGCTCAGCGTTCCACCATTGCCCATTTTTATTCTATCATGTGGTTCGGAGCTAACTTTTTGCTTCATCATCGAAACTCGGAGCCTCTCGTGAGGATCTTTGAGGGGGGTACTCCACTGGAAAGTGTCACGGGTGAGGCGTTTAGCTCCAACATTGCCTATTTTTGCTCGAATGGAGTAGCACAGCGTCTGTTACGTGACATCTACCAGGCAAACGCCATCCGCTCGCCAGTTGGCGGGCATCATCTTTACCCATATCCTTGTTATCGGCCGCTTGGCAGAGGAGTGCAATTCTTCAGGCTTGTTAGTTAATAGCTCACCCCTCGAAAATTCCAAATGCGCCAGAGGACGCATCTGCCTTTGGCACGATCCCAAAACCCAAATTCCAAACCTGTCCGACAACTGGCGGATAAATTCTAAAATTCAAATCAAAAACATATATCAAATCACAAACGGATAAGGTCTCATCGAAAAAACATGGATTAAAAATTTTTTATTGACAATAGAATGGAAATGTTGTAAATTAAATTTGGGAAAATTTTAATAGCAATAAACATGAGCAGAGCATTAGTAGAAAAACAATCTTCAGAAAACAATGTACGGAGATAGCAAATGGCGCATATCGATAATGTTAAAGAGGAAGTTGGGCGTCTGCCGCTGCATGAGCGTGCAATGTTAGCGTATTGGATCATTACGAGCCTGGAAGAAAGCGATGAGCCTCAAGAAGCGGTCGATGCTGCCTGGCGAGAAGAAATTAGAAATCGGATCAAAGAAATACGAACAGGAAAAGTAAAAATGATCGCTGCGGATGACATGTGGAAGGATCTGTTAGAGAACTATGCTCAGGAAAATTGAATATCATCCGTCGGCAAAGTTAGAAATTCAAGAATGCGTTCGATGGTATGATGATAAAAGGGATGGATTAGGTTTTGAATTTCTGCTTGAGGTAAAATCTGCTGAATCAATCATACAAAAGAATCCATACACCTGGCCAAATTATGAAACTGGAACAAGACGCTTTCTTCTAAAAAGATTTCCTTATGGCATTATTTATTTAGTTAATGAGGATCGAATACAAATTATCGCCGTAGCGCATTGTAAGCGTAAACCTGGATATTGGAAGAAAAGAATATAATAAGATAAAATTTTCTGATTCCAAATGAACGTCAGTTGTTCTCCAATTGGCAGGCATCATCTTTACCCACATCCTTGTTATCCGCCGCTTGGCAGAGGAGTGCCATTCTCCAGGCGTGTTAATTGGTAATAGCTCACCCCTCTAAAATTCCAAATCCCAAAACCCAAATTCCAAACAAATTTTAAACTTCACATCACAAACGAATAAGTTCTCATCGAAAACATGGAATATATTTTTTTATTGACAATAGACCAGAAATATTGTAAATTAATTTTGTAAAAACTTTCAAACCAAGAGGTAAACTATGGCAACTGTTGACTCACGTATCGATGAAATGGCTCACGAGATCGCCACTTGGGAAAAAAGCCAGCAGGAGAATCTGCTTCAAAGGCTGGCTGATTTAAATTATCGCCGTGGCTTAAAAGCGCTATCAAAAAAAATTCGGCAGCGCCTGATCGCTGAAGGAAAGATGAAGCAGTCGGTTGACGAGATTTTTGCTAAATTGGCTCGAACCAGAGAGGAAGTCGCTGCCGATGACTATCTTCGATAAATGGATATCATTCGATACCAATATTTATGTTTTTGGCATTCGTGAAGACCCAAATTTTCCCGCTTGTGTTGCGTTGCTTGAGAGAATTGGCGAGCTTCATGTCTATATACCTCGTCAAATCATCCGTGAGCTCCAAAATAATCTAACACCAGATAAGGTATCTGAGTTGTTTGGTCTGTTCAATCAATATCCCGATCGCATCAGAATCGACTGGAAAATAATACCTATAAAATCAATCGACCGATTTCAACGCCTGGGCTGTAAATTGGGCGATCCCGTTGTTGCGGCACATCTGGAGAAGCAGGGCGTATATACTTTTGTTTCAGAGAATCGTCATTTCCTGAAAGAAATTCCCGATTTGCCATTTCGGGTTTTGAGCGCTACGGCTGCTTTAGAAGAAATGAGCGGAATTAATTGAACTTAATTTGAAACACAGCAAAATCCTCACCTTCATTCCCCTGGTAACCTGACAAATGCAAATTTCAACCCTCAAAACCCAAATTCCAAGCAAATTTCAAAATTCAAATCACAAAGCTAAAACATCGAAAAACTTGTATCAAATTTTTTATTGACAAGAGACAGGAAAGGCAACATTATGCTTGCTGTTCCGCCGCTAGCCCATGGGAATCTAATTATTCAAGAAATCTATCGTATCAGCAGCATCTTTTTCGTTTGAAGAAAATCACCAGCCTGCAGTCGATAAAAATATACGCCGGATGCCAGGCCAGTTCCGGTGAAAAGCATCTGGTAATATCCGGCTTCTTTTTCTTCATTGATCAAGGTGATGACTTCGCGCCCAAGCAGATCAAACACTTTCAATGTAACCTGCTCACGTTTGGGTAGTTCAAATGCGATCGTGGTGCTGGGATTAAACGGGTTAGGATAGTTTTGCAGTAGAGCAACCACGGTTGGAAGCTCCGGCTGCTCTCCGCTTTCAACTGGAGTAGTTAGCTCCAGGCCGGCACCGATCATGAGATCTCGCTTATCCCAGGGATCGCCGTCAGCGATAAAATTCGACCACCGGTTTTGCGAAATATCGAAATACCAGCTTCTCCCGGCGTAGGGAAAATCTTCATCATACCCAATCACCGGCTCATCGGCTAACATCCATTCCAGTGCAATGTAAAAATCTCCCGAGCTAATGACGATATTCCGTGCTGAAAGATCGATGTGATTCCAGGAGTTGGGTTGCGGCGAAACGACGATGGGCGCGGATAGCATGGCCGAACCAGGTCTCCCATTGCTACCATTATCGTCGAAAATATTTAGTTTTATATTACGATTAGAATCCCGATTGTAAAATGAGGCGAATTTGAGTCGGGCGGGAAAAGCATTGGGTGTGAATTGTACCGCCAGCCGTTCCCCAGCCGATGTAACGAACACTCCCCCTTCGGCGGAACCGTCATCATAATACAGTTCGGAGATTCGCCGGCTATTGATCGTGGCAAATTTCGTCCGGGCGCGTGTGGCCGTCTGTCGCAAGTCGGCCAGATCGTTTCCAGCCACCAGCGCAATGGAGCAGCGGGTGCTTTTATGGGCCTGTAAATTCTGCTTGGGCAAAGCCATTAGTACCGATACATCTGCCTGACCAATGCTGCCCATAAATCCCGTGGTACTCATCAATTGAAACATCACCTCATCCGGCAGGTCGTTCTGGGGATAAACCGAATCGCGATTGCGAATAATTTTGAAGGTGCCTGGATTTTTGCCCAGCATCATGATCCCCAGATACGGATTGCCGCTTGAACTGCTGTCCCAAACATAAGCCAGATTCAAATCGGTATCATATTTCGCCTCATTGGTCTCATAATCCGGCTGGCAATCCCAATCCATATAAAAACCCAAAATGAGATTGTTCAATGGAAAAGATCCATCATTCAACACATCATAATCGATGATGACGAACCTGTCATCCGGCGCAGCTTTCCAGGCATAGCTATGCTGAGTAACGACGAGATGCGACAATCCACTGGGGGTTAGCAAGCCTTTTTCAAATTGAGCATACCCCTCCTGATCGGAAACTATGCCCGGAGTAGTCATGCGGAAACTGCCGACTGCTGTGGTACGCCAGGTATCATCCTCGCTATCGTTTAGATCGCCATAGCTATCCGCTACATCACGACCCCAAACGCCAGCGATCAAGGTGCCACTGTAGCCATGATCATATTCGCTGTTCATTGGGAATTTAAAACCGGGCTCACCGCCCGAGGCATTGCCGATGGCGCCCCAATCTGAAATGCCGCAGTTAATGCTACCAATATCATGCTGGGCCGATCTGCCGGCGACACTCCCAGTAACCAGGTCAAGCGCCTGCCGAATGTTCAATTTGCCCCAACCCCAGGAAATATTCCACACACTGCCGGTATAATCATCGGTCCAGGCACTCGAGGACAGAATTTCTTTGATTTCTTCGGTTGTCAGATGAGGATTTTTTTGAAATAACAGCGCCACCGCCCCCGCAACATGAGGAGCGGCCATACTGGTGCCCTGCATGATGAGATGCACGCCATCTTCGACGATCTTGCTCGTGCTGGGATCACTATCCTGAGAGCGGGCCGAGGCGATGCCGTGACCGGGAGCGGAAATTTCCGGCTTTTGCCGTCCATCGCGAGTGGGGCCTGGGCTGCTAAAGGATGAAATATCCCATAGATCTGGCAGGGGATCGTAGAAATAATTGCTCCCACTTTCCGTTTTCCACCGATTTTTCGTGCAATACGAAGCAACGGTGATCGCCTGCCGCGCGGTGCCGGGCATGCCCAACAAACCGGTGCGATCGACATACGAAGTAAATTCAGCATCGGTATAGGCATCAAAGCGACCATCCGCAATTTGTTGCCCGGTTAGCGTCAGGCTCCAAGTTCCGCCTTTAACCGTGCTGCCCCCATCACCATTGACCTCAATATAAAAATTATAATCCTGATTATTGGGATCCTTCGAGGCTGCAATCAATTCAATGCGACCGCAATTCGTATCCCATTGAACACCATCATCTTCGCTGCCCGATGATCGAGCAGGAGTGGTATAGCCATCTGGAGTGGTAATTGTCAGGCTCATGCGGTCGCGGCCTTCATGCCAGAGGTCGATCCAGAAATCCGATGTCTCATCCTCGACCGCTAAATTAACGGTTATGGATTGGCCGGTGGTGATTTTGCCGCTGGCATGAATCGGCATTCCGCCTTCGTTGCTGGCGGCAACAACGATGGCCTTGCCGGGGCCAACAGCGGCATCAATGGCCTGTTCTTCCAGGCCAGTGCCATCATGTGCGCCTGCCTGACCGCTGATGCTAAAATTGATGACGATCGGCCGCTGCAATTGATCGGCTTTTTGCATCATATACGCCGTGCCATTGACCTCATTGGCAGTGGAAAAGCCATCCTTGCCACCTTTGACGATGATGAAATTTGCTTGCGGCGCAATGCCAATATACCTTTTGGCTGCGTAGCCATTGCCCGTGGCCGAGCCATCCCCACCAGCAATACCCGCTACATGCGTGCCATGTCCATTTGTATCTTTTTCCCGAACCAGCCCGGTTGGCGTGCCGTCAATTTCATCATTGATTTGCGCTTGCGTATATTCACTGCCGTAATCGAAGCCAGCAGGATGAGGGCCAGCATCATCCGTTACATCCCATAGGTACAAAATGCGCGATCGGCCCTGATTATCAATGAAGTCCTCATGCCGCCAATCGATGCCGGTATCGAATATGCCAATGAGCACGCCGTTTCCCCGATACGATGGGTTGCCACTATACACTTTGTCCACTTCGGTCGAGATACGGCTGATGTCCAGGCAAGGCTGACGATATTTTGCAATATCGATCCACTCAATCGCTGGCATTTGGATCAATTGGCGAAGGCCATCCTGCGTGACTCTAGCGGTGCTAATGGTGCCAATGGTTGCCTGAACGTTGACACCGGGCAGATGGGAAAGATTTCCATCTGACCGTTGTTTTAGTAAAATATCATACGCCACTTCTGACTGGCTGATTTTGAAACTGTAATGGCGCTGATAACAAGCAAGATGACTGGCCTCTTTTTTCAACAACAGCCGAAGCTGAGGTGAGCACTTTTTCATATCGATCGATTGAATTTCCGCGGTGAAAAGCATCGACGAGAAAAAAAGTATTATGCTGATGGCGATGATTGTATTGCGCATGATGACGACCCTTTCGAAACGAATCGCTAAGGCTTTTGGCATTGTTTTCATTTTCAATGAAAGCGAAATTGGCAATAAGGTAGCAATTTATACTATTAGAATCAATTCTTTTTTGCAAACTGTTTATAAAATATGCCACTCCTCCCAGATCGCCGGCGTTCGGGTTGGCGTTAAGCTGGACTTTTAGGAACATATTCTTCATAGGGGGCGTTTAATCTGGCACAAATCGAAAATTAATCTCAACTCATGGAGGTTACTATGCGCATGAAAACCATTTTGGGGCTGATGGCGATAATTTCATTCATTTTTTTCGTCATGGGATCTTCGCTGGCGCAAAAAGATGATAACAAAAAAGCCGAAACCATTATTTGTCCCGTCTCGGGCGAAGAGGTTCTCAAATCAGAGGCGGCAGGACCCTATAAGTACAAGGGTACGGAGTACTATTTTTGTTGCAATGGCTGTCTCGAGAAATTCAAAAAAGACCCGGAAAGCTACCTAAATAAAGCCAAGGACTTGGTCTGTGGGATGGATGTCGACAAACGAACGGCCATCAAGGTCAGCTATGAAGGCAAAGAATTCTATTTCTGCAGTGCTGGCTGCAAGGCCGCTTTTGAAAAGGATCCTAAAACCTACGCGGCGAAAGCAATGAAGGCCGGCCATAATCATGGCGAGGGCGATTGTCAGGGCTGTGAAGGCCATTCAAAAGATAAAGCGGACAAAGCTGGTGCGGCAAAGAAATGCTGCGAAGATCAAAAAACCGAGAAAAAGCTATAATAAGTTTGTTTTAGCTTTGGCATCGTTTTGGAATTGAAACACCCTCTCGTCTGCCACGATAGGCGAGAGGGTATTTTTTGGCCCCAACCTACCTAAGTAAGGTCAACCTCCTGGATGTTAGCCCAGTATTGTAGTTATTTCGCCTGCCGATCACACCTAGCAGACCTAAATCCATGCCTTTTGCTTTCGGCAACAATCCTATTTTTGCGGAAAATTGCTTGCATTGAATTGTAGAAATGATTATCTTTTATTGCTGGAAAGTTGCTGAGAAATGCGCCGAATCTGAGCTATCGAATCAATTAATGATGGAGGATGTATGAGATGGTTGAATAATTTCATTGCTAATTTACTTCCCTTTGTACCGAAACCGATTGTAGGCCTGTTCTCCCGCCAGTATATTTCTGGCGAACAACTGGACGACGCCGTGAAAGCCGTTAAGGAACTGATGAGCCAGGGTGCCTGTGCGACCATGGATCTGCTGGGCGAAGTTGTCAAAAAGCAAGAGGATGCGTTAAAAGCCGTGGAAACTTATCGACAAATCTTGCAGGTGATTGACCGCGAAAAATTGGATGCCAATATCTCTGTCAAACCGACGCACATGGGCCTCAAGCTCGATAAAGAATTTTGTTACCAGAATATCAAAACTCTGGTGGAGGAAGCCAAAAAGTTCAACAACTTTGTTCGCATCGATATGGAGGATTCTTCCTGCACCGAGGACACCATTGAATTGTATCTGCGCTTGCGAAAAGATTACAGCAACGTTGGCACTGTTATCCAATCCTACATGCGCCGCACTGTCGATGATATCAATCGCTTGATTCCGCAGCAAGCCAATTTGCGCTTGTGCAAAGGGGCTTACTACTGGGAACCACGTTCCGTGGTGTACAAAGACCCCGACGTGATCAATCAGAGCTATATTTATGTCATGGAAAAATTGCTGGCCGCCAACTGCTATGTCGGCATCGCCACGCATGATGAAAAGCTGGTCTGGGAGGGTTTGCGGGTGATCGACAAACTTCAGCTCCAGCGCAATCAATACGAGTTCCAGATGCTATTGGGCGTGGATCCTGAACTCAGGCGCATCATCATCCAATCCGGTCACCGCTTGCGAGTGTATGTGCCATTTGGTAAGGAGTGGCTGGCTTACTCCATCCGCCGCTTGAAAGAGAATCCCAAGATGGTATCTTATATTTTTAAAAATACATTTCGACGCCTGGTAGGCAAAAATCAGTGAACCATAAGCTGTACATCGGCGTCAGATCATCCATAAGTGATCACGCCGATGCCTTTTCAAAACAATGCCCCATTTTTCTGTAGCGGGGGTCAATGTCTGGTGACCAGTAATGAGTTGCTCTAAAAACCGCGAATTGCGCTAATCCTCCCAATTTCGCTAATTTGACTTTCAAGATAATCAATTAGCCCAAATGGGTGGTCAAGCTCTTTTTCGAGCGAACTCTTGAATATTATTACAAATCATTTTGATCAGTGTTCGTCAGCGTTAGCCAACAATGGTGAAAGCCTGACCATGAAACAACGGAATAGATTGCATTATTTAATATTTGGCCTTTGGGTTTTGGTGCTGCTGGGAGCACTGCCCTGTTTGTTGGCACAGGAAAATGAGCGCCCAACATCGTGGCCTGATACGACCATTGTCAATGCCGATTCCGCTCTTTCAATCCTGGCTCCCATGGTGTCATCCAAACCTGCCCCCAGCGATAGCGCCTGGATTACGCCCTGGCGCATTGCCCGATCCACCTATCAGGAGCAGTTTGCAGAAGACATCGGCGACATACTCTATTACCTGCCGGGACTACGGCTGGCAGATCATGGCAGTGCCGGTCAGCCTTTGTGGCTGGGGCGGCACGGCGCTAATCCCCGTCAGACCGCAATCGACTGGTCTGGTCGGCCACTCTACGACCCAATCACCGGCGCCATGGATCTCAATTTTATCCCGCTGCAGTTTATCAATGTCATCGACGCTGAGCAAAGACGCCCCGCCGCATCCGGTTATCCCGCAGAAATGGTGACGCTGTTGCCGGTTAACCATACAGAAACGGTGCCGCATTCGCTGGTCAGCTATCATAAAGCTCCCCTGGGGTTCAGCGATGTGGATATCTCCTTCGGGCAGCCCCTCAGTCGCAAGGTGACGCTATTGCTGGGTGGAATTATCAAATCATACGATGGCGAGAGTCAGGCACATCGTTTTGAGCAACAGAATTTTAGGGGACGTCTGGTTTTTCAGCATTCTCCCCGCTGGCAGCTTGAATATGACTGGCTGCATAACAGATTAAATCGCGGCCTACCCGGGCAGCGACTGGCTGTCGGCGGCTATCAGTCGCCGAACGCATTGCAAAAAAACAGTCGTTTGGATCAGACGCTAACTATTCATGGTAGATTGGGCAAGGTGCTAGAACCAAATTTGAAAACCGTGATCTATCATAGCAGCATTGATACCAAATTTTCGGATCTGGATCGCCGCCTGGCGATGAAAAATTCGGGGAGTTATGCCGGCATCAATCTGGAGTGGCAACAGCCCTGGGCCAGGCAACTTTTGACGATTGCGGGTGGCTTTCATCACGAATGGACCGACACCGATGAATGGGGCTGTCGCCGCCTCTCCACCGCTTCGGTCGATATTCGTGACACCTGGCAATGGCACGAGAAAGTGGGGATTGGGGTCTTAGGTGGGATTCGTGTCCAGGATCGTGGCGGAGTGGGCATTAATGGTCGGCTGGATCTTTTTTGGCGATCGTCAAAACACCTGAAGTGGACCGCTTCGCTCAATCAAACCGTTCGCTATCCCACTTTGTTTGAATTATATGCCAGTACTGACTATTCTGGCAATAGCGATTTAAAAAACGAAACCCATCGTAAACTGGCCTGGGGCGCGGAATGGAAGCCAGCTCCGAGCCTGGAACTTAAGGCTGCTGCTTATCTCCGAAAAATTTCGCAGCCGATCGATCTAAGTCCCGCCTATGTTCTGCAGCCGGTGTTTTACAACGCACCGCGTACCCACTATACAGGGTTTGATTTTCAAAGCGATTGGAACATCACCGCAAAATGGCAAAGTCATGCATTTCTTACGTTGATGGATCGCGATGAGCCACCCAAAGGTCCATTTGTGCAATTCATTCATTATCTCCAATATACCAATAGTTTTTTTCAAAATGATCTGCAGCCGACTCTGCGGCTCGAAACGCGTTACTTCGGTTATCGTAAAGGCTGGTTTTCGATTCCCCGGGATCTCTCTGCTGCCGGCAGATCGTATCAATCGGTTTTGATTTTAAATGGGCAGCTTCTGCTGGCAATTGGCAATTTGAAGCTATTTTTTTTGCTGGAGAATATTTTCGATTATGAATATGCACTGGTGGACGGGTATCTCATGAATGGCAGAACTTTTCATTACGGTGTGCGATGGGAGTTTTGGGATTAACATGGCATCAGATAATTTATCCAAAGCGCTATTGGCTGCTGGCAAACCAGTCACAGCACAGATAAAACCATGAAGCCGCGATTGAAAAAAGTAATATCTGCCAGTCGCCGGGTGGACATGGTGGCCAATGCACCAGACCAATTCGTTACGATTTTAAATGAGAAATGTCCGCCGGAACGAGTGCATACGCTTGTGATCTGGACCAAAAACGCCAGGAATTTGTTCGATTGTCGGCCGTTATACGAAGCGCTTCAAACCTACGACCAGCTTTTTATTCACTATACCGTAACCGGCATGGGGAGTACGCTGCTGGAGCCGCACGTGCCCCCTCCGGCTGAGGCCATGTCCTATCTGGACCGATTGGTCAAATTGGCTGGCGATCCGCGGCGTATCCGCTTTCGGTTCGACCCGATTGTCCATTTGCAGATGCCCGATGGCTCCAGCTACTCCAATATCGATTGGTGGGAAAAATTGGCCCCACGCGTACGGCAGGCAGGCATCAGCGATGTTTCCATCAGTTGGATGTCAGAATATCGCAAAGTCATTGACCGGCTCCTACGTTCCCAGATCCGGCCGATGAGAGTAACGGCAGATATCTGGCAGCGAGAACGTAATTGGCTCATGACCATCGCTGATCAATTCGGCCTGAAACTGCATGGTTGCTGTGTACCCGGCATGCCCCGTTCCCGCTGCATTGATGGTCAATTATTGATGGAGCTTCACCCACATCATGCGCCCTGTTCGCTGGCCAAAGCGAAAGGACAGCGTGCCAGTTGCGGGTGTACCGAAAGCTGGGATATTGGCTGGTATCATTCATGTAAGCATGGTTGCCGTTATTGCTATGCCAATCCCATGGATTGGTCTGATCCAGGTCATCCGAGCCAATAAACTTTGTTGAATGCAGAAATTTCTATTGACTTTCAAAATCTTTTTTTTTATATTTTCAGCGCCATGAAATGATTGAGAGCCATTTAAAGAGAAAAGACTTCGATGGCTCATGAGAGCTGAGAGCAGGCATGAAATAACGGGCGATTAGCTCAGATGGTTAGAGTACCGGTCTCACATACCGGGGGTCACTGGTTCAATTCCAGTATCGCCCACTCACTTACTCAACTGCAGCATGGAATGGGAGAAAAAAATAATTTTATAAAATAAAAAAAATGTCTTGACTCTCAGCAGCAGAGTTCGTATATTGTGTCGGCTGAATTATTTGAGCTGATAAGAAATATTTTGATCGGATTGGCACCGCTTCAAGGTGCCAATTTGCATTTGATGAACTGGCACTATCTTTTGTAACGTAAGCCAAAAGAACTTCGGCCTGGTATCTCAAAAATTAGAAAAATATTTGCTTGCAATTGAAGCCCAACTAATTTCGTTGGGCTTTTTTTATTTGAGGAAAGCTTGGATAAAGTTCGCTGCTATCAATTCATTATTACCTAAATTTTCATTTATGGAGGTTCAATTCTATGTCTAACCGCGAAACCGGAAAAGTCAAATGGTTTAATAGCAACAAGGGATACGGCTTCATTACTCGAGATCAAGGAAATGACATCTTCGTTCATTTCAGCGCGATCCGCAGCAATGGTTTCAAGACGCTTGAAGAAGATCAACGTGTCGAATTCACCGTTAGCAATGGTGAAAAAGGCCCTCAAGCGCAAGATGTTATTGTGCTATCGTAACCGAAACAATCGCGACGGACTCATCGCAGTCCGTCGCCTCTGGCTTACGGGCCGTGACAACGTTTTGCTCACGCTCGGTAACCTAATCTCTTTGCAGGGGAGTCCGATGCCATTGAGTCTAACAGCGATCAACAGCTATTGCCGGGACTTCCAATACCAAATCCTGACACCCATCACCTGCAATCGGAATTATTCTCAATGTGCCTCAATCGTTCATCTTATTTATCTAATTATGCCGCGTCAGTCCCAATGATCAGCAAGGTTGCGTTTCATACCACTTCCTATCGGGATTGCAGGCACTATCCAATCATCATTCAAATTTGTAAAAGGAGTTCATTATGAACATCTACATCGGCAATTTAGCAGCGGAAGTCACTGAAGACGATTTGCGCGAAGCCTTTGGCGCATTTGGCGAAATCACCTCGGTCAAGGTTATCAAGGATCGCTTTACCGGTGAGCCCAGGGGGTTTGGTTTTGTGGAAATGCCGGCCAAACAGGCGGCCAAAACCGCGATGGAAAGCCTAAATGGGCAGGAAATTAAGGGCAAAAAAATGATTGTCAATGAGGCACGAGCCGACAAACGGCAGGGCGGCGGTAACGCAGGCCGGGGCAGCGGTGGTCGCCGCGGCTGGTCACAACGCTATTAATCCTCGATCAAGAAGTCTGCTTAAAGATTTCCATTGTTCCAATCCCAGCAATAACAAAAACCTCTGTTCATTTAAAACAGAGGTTTTTGGGATACCTGACGAATGGTTTCAACACTAACATGACAACCATTGTTGCATAGCTGCAGTCTGAACCTGACAGGTCTCCAACCGCAAACAGCACCAGCCACACCAGGGCGGAATACACAACAGCAGATGAGAAAAATTCGACTGCGCTGCCGACCTGGCAACGAGCTGCAAACAAACCAAACGGTAAATCGATTTGTGCCCACGAGGCAATATTTCGCTGGTTAGCTGCCAAATCATATCCCGCCACATTGCGGCAGAACGAGCTATTTTTCTGCCCAGATCTGGATCAAATTCACAACCACCTCGACGGCCTTTTGCATGTCCTGCACTGAAATCCATTCCAATTTGGAGTGGAAATTATGCCCGCCGGTAAAGATATTGGGCGTGAGCAGGCCCTCATAGCATAGCCGCGAACCATCCGTGCCCCCGCGAATCATATTTCGCCGTGGGGTCAATCCGCTGCGTCGCACCGCCTCCATAGCATATTCCACCACTTTGGGATTTTCGTCCAGCTTATATTTCATATTCCGATACGACTCCTCCACAGCGAATTTCAACTTTGCTTGCGGGTGCGCGCTCATCACTTCGTCAGCCAGTTGCTTCAAAAATGCCTCATGCTGTTTGAGCCCCTCCACGGTAAAATCACGAATAATGAATTTGATGGTGGTGGCTTCCACACCACCGCTGAGGCTGTTGGGATGGACATATCCTTCCCGTTTTTCGGTGGTTTCCGGCGAGAGTCGATCCTGGGGCAGCCGAGCAATCAATTGGGCGGCAATTTTGATGGCGTTGATCATTTTGTTTTTGGCATAACCGGGATGGACATTTTTGCCGATGATCTTGATGTTCACGGAATCGGCGCAAAAGGTCTCGTCATCGATGTCGCCGGAGCGTTCGCCATCGATGGTGTAAGCATAATCTGCTCCAAATTTTTTGATATCAAAATATTTCGTGCCACCGCCCACTTCTTCATCAGGCGTAATCGCAATTCGAATTCGACCATGCTTGATTTCGGGATGCGTTACCAGATGGTGAATGGCATCAAAAATTTCAGCGATGCCAGCCTTGTTATCTGCCCCCAGCAGGGTGGTTCCATCCGAAGTGATAATGTCATTTCCAATCTGCTCGGCCAGATCGGGATTTTCAGCCATCCGAAGAATTTGTGAGGGGTCACCGGCCAGCACAATGTCGCCACCCTGGTATTTGTAATGAATAATGGGTTTCACGTCAGCGCCCGACACATCCGGCGACGTGTCCATGTGTGCAATCAGTCCAATGGTAGGCACGGGTTTATCGATATTGGCAGCCAGAGTAGCCATGACGTAGCCATGTTCATCCATTGCCGCATCGGATAGCCCCATCTCCTTCAACTCTGCCACCAACACCTGTCCCAAAATTTTCTGCTTCTCAGTGCTGGGATAGGTCGGAGAATCTTCAGCCGACTGGGTATCATATTTCACATATTTCAGAAAGCGGTCCACAACTGTGTGCTCAATTGCCTGGCTCATGTTTTGACTCCTCATTTGATCAATTATTCATTGGTGTATTTTTATTACTCTTCAAAAAAAATTAGCAATTCTGGAGATTAAATCCAGAGGTAATGAATTATTGGAACATTGCTTATTTTTCAGACACGAATTAGGCGCCATCATACTTGCCTCGCTTTTGTGGCAGCTTTCCAGCAACGGAATTATTCGGTTGCCATTAGCTTAGCGATAAATTCTTTAGTTTCTCGCGCGGAAAGACCGGCTGCTCTGGCTTTCGCCTCCCAATTGGGCATCTCTGGCAATTGATCTAACGCTGCTTTCAACAATGCCATTTCCTGCCGCGAAAAATTCCTGGCTTGCAGCACATAATCTTCAAACGCCTCCCACGTTAGCGGTACGGCGATTTTCACAATGCGGGCAATGGCTTCGGCGTAGACGCGAATCTCATATTGCGCCGTATCATCCAATCTCAACTTTAAAAAATGGAGCAAATTATGCAGATTGATCTTCCAATACCATTCGGTGTACAGCGACACTGGCAAATGAATTCGCGCCAGCTCCCGGGCTAGATTCATCTGTTCCATTTCTTGGTAATCTTCCCAGAGCTGCTGCGCATGTCGCTTCAGGATGGATAGCACCTTTTGCTGCAATTCAGGCGACAATGGTTCTTCACCGCGGCCCTGGCGATTGGTGGTGGATTGTTGCCGGATGGTTTCCGGTGCCGGCAAATAGAATTCGTTTACTGCCTCAGAATAGCGCAGCGAATATTCGTTGACACTGGCGGTGCGATGCCGAATCCATTGTCGGGCCACAAAGATGGGTAATTTACAATGAAATTTAAATTCAACCATCTCGAACGGTGTGGTGTGTTGATGCCGCATGAGATAGCGGATCAGCCCCCGGTCTTCATGCACCTGTTTGGTGCCCTTGCCATACGATACACGAGCGGCCTGCACGACGGATTCATCCGAGCCCATATAGTCGATCAAACGCACAAAGCCGTGGTCCAGACAGGGAAATGGTTGACCGAGGATTTGATCCAGCTCAGAATTTTGATAACGTTCCATAATTTCCTTAATCTTAATTTGCTTTTGTCGGACAGATCAATTTCAAACGAGCATTGCTTCCCCACAAAATAGGGGACGAACGCATTCACCTGTTAACTGAAGGGCCGTTCCGCTACTCGGTATTGTCAGCATACGGATTGGCCTCATAATGTCCTTTCCATTTTTCAACGATCCTGGCCAATGTTTGTTCTAATTTCATGCCGCTGCCATGAATGGGACGAATTTCCTCGGCCAATTCGGTATAGCCATGCCGATCCAGCCAGATGGAAAAATAGTCGTGGTCCGACAAATACTGGATTGCCGTCGGATCTTTTGTGCGCAGGGCTAATAATAAATCGTCCAGCGTAAAGACTCGGGTATCCTCGATAATCAACGGAGTATAGGCCGTCCGCAACATCTCCCGCTGAATGGATCGCTTCAACACGGTAATCATTCGTTGCCCCCGATCTTGCCGGGGTCGCAAGAAATCTGCCAATTCCCGAAAACCATGCATGTACAGCCAGGTCGAAAAAAAATCATTTTGCCCATAAACTTCCAACAGTTGCCGTAATTCGAGATCATGCTCTGCCTGAACTATTACCTCATACAATCCCTGAATATTTTTGACGCGATGGTAAATTGTTTTGGATTTATTTTGAATCAGAAAATCACCCATGCCGGTAAAATCATGTAAATAGTTTTTCAACAGATCCAGGCTGCCAATATCTCCCTTGGGCATGATAAATGCCAGCTCTCGCAAGTCATCCCCCTCTCTTGCTTTGGAAGCAACGATGACTGGAATGCGGGGATAATGATTTTTGATGAGATGGGTCAAGCGACGGCCCGCATCGCTGCCTGGATTATCGCCCTTTGGAAAAAAAATATCGGTGATAACGCAAACCACATCATCGCCGTGGCCGTGCAAATGATAATTTTTGCCATAAATCTCCGCTTCGTCTTCCACCCCAAATAGAAAGCGCAGCGTCTCCTCATAGGTACGTGTCAGCATCACCGCAGCACGCTGACCAATAATGTTATAGAGCACCGGCAGAAATTGAGAAAACCAGCGCGGCTCATCATCAACGATGAGAAAAATAAACCGGCGGGCACGAGAATATTTCTCGATATTCAACCTGTCTTCAGCGCAACGCACAATCGATGGCAGGATCTTTTCAGGAGCAAACTCATCTCGATCTACGGCAAAAACCAGATCCGCGTTTCCAGCATAGGGAAATTGCTCCAGCATCACCGTCGGCGGTGAGCAGTGAATCATCGGATTATAGGACAGGAGCACCAGAATCACGTCGCGATTACGCTTTCGGATCTCCTCCGCATTCACTGTATTTAACGCGACATCATCGAAAATAATTACCTTCGGCTGAGGAGAGTGATAGTTTGTGGCAGATAACGGATCATTCAACATGTCCACCTGCATCCAGGGCAAATTCTCAGGTAACGCATCGACGGCAGATCGCAACTGTTCATCTGCCGCGAAAATCACCGCTTGTTCCAATCGAATCGGATTGATGATGCGGGGCACGAACGGATATTCCCGTTGCCGTTGCGGATTTAATTTAAATTTTGCTCTCATCATACATCACACCTAACGGATGAATTCCACGTCGCGGGCAGTCACCTTCCGACTGGAAATATAACCTCTGCCATTTCCCCGCTATTCGAACACTGATAAAACCTCAACCAGAGCGATTTTTTGCATTGTCACACTAGCCATTGCCTTTTAAGCGAATGATAGAATGAACACAATTTGCCAGTGACTAAATGAAAATACTATTCGACGATTATGTTACTAACATGCATCGCTGGTTAATCGAATCGGCATAGAGAGTGGCCGGCACAGGAAAATGAAATAATTGGACTACGTCATCGGGATCGGAAACCTTAAAGAGCGTGGGATCGAACCGGTCCTGGATCGGCGCAATGAAACCGTAAATAATATTGTTGCTCACCAGATTGGTCAGGAAATGCGTTCCCTGTGTGCCATACATGCGGGTTTGCCGACGTTTCTGCTGTTCATCATAACCACCCTGGAGCATGTAAAGGAAATGGCTGCCATAAATTCCTCCGGTATTGTCATCGCTTTCGGGCAATGGCTCGGGACGACCAGCAATATCTACGCCATATTCAAACAACCCCACGGCTCGATCCACATCGCGATAGTCAATTTGTATCCCCCAATCGCGATTCTTGCTGCCCAATCGCCCCGGCGCAATGATGACATAATTTTCGTTTTGTTTTTTCATCATCTGATTTATGGCAAACAGCCGCTGTCGTACGCGATCGTGTTGGTTGCGAGAATAAAGAAACGGCGACACCACTACCGCATATTTGATATTGGATTTGATGCCATGACCCTGCAAATTGCTAATGGCTAAATAACAATGCTCCACCTGGGTTGGCAATTCAATCGGCTCAAATTTAATTTCCGGTAATTGCGTTAATTGAACAACATGAAACTGTCCCATGGCCTGGTGACGTTCATTTTGAACAATATTAAAAACAAATTCAATCTGAAAATGGGCGGCAATTCGGGATGAAATGCAGTTCATTATCTCGATCAGCCCGCTGCGAAAACCCAAAAGATCGTCCTGGGCCAATGATTCCAGCGTGACGTAGTTTTTATTGTAACTTAAAAAACGAGCGTAATCATTATTGGCAAAACGCACGTGCAGCTTTTTCATTGTCTCCAGCTCTTCGCCGGTCAACCCCTCATTACGTGTCATATCGATGGCATAAAAATAGCTTTGGCCATCACCCAGAAATTTTAGCGGAATGGGTTGCCGGATCGTCGCCATGGAAATCACTGGAAAATCATCCAGCACCGTAGCATAGCCATGCCCCAGTGCAATGCGGGCGAAACCGTCGGCGGGATGTTGGGATTTTAGGGCATAGGGGAAAAACGAATTGGCCACGCCAGAAACCAGCGGATAATAAATCGGGCCAGCATCGGTCTGATCCAAAAATCCCGGAATAGGATTGATGACAATCGCCATCTTCTCCTGACTGCCCGGGGGCTCCTTCCGTAAAAAATCGCGATAGATAAAGCAGATCGCCTGTGTCAACTGTTCGAAGCGCACGCCAAAATCGGGATGATTATTGGGCAGCATGAACGAGGTGTTTTCGCCAGCATGCACTGAACCCTGACCACCCGGTGCAACCCAGGCTTCGTTTGTAGCGGATGAACGGACGCTGATTGGGATCTGGCCAATTTTCTCAAGGACCGAACGGATGGGAGCCAATTCGTCTTCACAAAATTTGCACCCGTGTTCTAAAAAAACATCATAAAAGGTAGTCGTCAATACGCGAGTTTGCAATTTATGAGCCCTAGGAATGTTGCACTCATTAATTTTGACCAAACCCTCCCCTTTACCCCCTAACAATCCGCCACCATAAATTTTGACATCCCCAACTTTTTCTACAATAGCGATGCTCATACCCCAAAAGCCGATTTGTTTAATAATTTTACGCTGGAATGATGGATCGATGGTAATTGGGACAACAATAAAATTTCTGGACTATGTTTTTTAATGTACCAATTCTCTGGCGCGCTCTCTTTTTTTATGCAGTACGATCTTGTTTGACTAAAAAATATGCATAATTTAAAAAAATAGCAAGCGGTTTTTCGAGGAGAACGTAACTGAAGTGACATGACCAGGTTGATGGATAGCAAAATGTTGGAGTGCCGATAAAATGGCAGTGGCAATTTGAGGAAAACTCAATTGATCGCTCCGACTCATACTGACCGGTCGCTGCCAGCGACCGGTCAGTAAATATCCTCCCAATTATCGCACCAACAACAGCTTCCGGCTGCTTACGAATGATCCCGCTTTCAATCGGCAGATATAAATGCCACTGGCCAATGGCTGGCCGTTGGCATCCTCACCATTCCAGTGCACGAGATGCTTCCCGCCCGTTTGCTCCCCGTCAATCAGCGTTCGT
>JAPDQM010000054.1:0-25604 GCA_034505795.1 Candidatus Zhuqueibacterota bacterium | reverse complement strand
GCAATGGGATCAACTTAACCACCTCTCGTTTTTTCACTGCGACTTTCACGGCATATCCCTGATCGCCATAGAGCGGTGCGACCGTAGGCGAACGCATGCACGGCAGAAATTTGACGATCTCTTCCAATTTTTCTTTGGGCACATTCATCTCCAGCATCACCCGCTGCCGAGCATCGAGCACGGCCTGGAAGATCATTTTCATTTCATCGATTTTTTCTCGCTTCCACGGATCGTTCAGCGCCGCCTGGTTCGCATAAAAACGGGTCGATGATTCCAGAATGGTGTCGATGATTGTCAGGTTATTTTCTTTCAACGTGCGGCCTGTGGCGACATTGTCGATAATCATGTCCGCATCCTGAGGCGGAAAAACCTCGGTAGCACCATACGTTCTCAACAAGAGGTATTGATATTTCTTTTTAGCCAGATAGCTGGTTGCGATCTGCTCATACTCTGACGCCACCACGATCTTTCGCTTCTGCCAATCGGTTTGCAAGTAAGCTTCAGGAATTGCCGCAACGATTTTCACGGGATCAAATTCCAGGTCAATTATTTCAACAATATCCGCTGCCGTTTCCACCACCCAATCGTGTCCTGTAAATCCAACATCGTGCGAACCCAATTCCAATAGGCGGGGGATGTTTTGTGGTTTCATGATCTTGGCTTCTATTTCAGGATCATCCATGCGGGGTACGTACACCCGCTCATTGACCTCCACACCAAATCCAGCATCATTCAACAGCCTGACTACGTTGGCATAAATTCTTCCTTTGGGGATGACCAGTTTTAATTTATGCATGTTTTCTCCATCAACAAAATAAGTCGACACTAAAAAGTGCTTGACCGCTAATCCACCATAAAGATGACAGATTGGTTCGCAAATTTAGGCCAATTGATTTTATCCAGTTGGCGGATTGGCGTAACTAGAATAATTAGCAGAATTAGCGGCTTTTAGAATGCACTCATCTTTTTTTACTAACTTGTTTCAAATTCGTTGCTGCCAAAAATGAATTTAATTATTTTGTACTTTTGGAATCAAAAAAAGTTTGCTTAGAATTGCTTTTGGCGGCAATGAAGGCCTGCAACTCAGGATGCCATCTTCTCTAAAAAAACGTTTAAAATTTAGCTGGAAAAGCGGGCATTCACCTCGCACACGTAAAATTGAAATGGTTCAGCGCTGCCGAAGGCCAGAAATGGGCGACTGTAATGAAAGCTCTCGAAGAAATGCGGCGAAAAGTCACCAAAGAGGAAGTGGAATATACGATGAAAGTGTTGAGCGAGGAAGAGAAGCCGAAGGTGACAAAACCTGTCAAGGAGAAGGTAGAGAAGATTGCGATGGCTGCATCCTCTTAAAGAAAGACAGTATCGTTTTTTGTCAAACTTAAAGCGGGTAGAGGAATTGATTCAGTCTACCCGTTTTTTATTTTGAAATAAGCACGATAAATATTTTTGGGGGGTGAAGGACTCGATAATCGACTCAGAACATCATAATTACCAAACATACTAAGTAATTTGTTTCAATTTGTTGGCCGCACTTAGAAAATAAATCCGCCAGCAAAGCGATAAGAGAAATTTTAGATGATTAGGCTATTGGATGATCAGGTAACTGGGTTATAGGGCAACCATCGCTTTTTTAAACCAAAGCTTGATGAAAAATGGACTCCACGTTTTCAAATTGCAGTCCATTCCTCTTGAACTCTGATCCCCTATTACCGAATTAACTTATTACCAAATTACCAAATTACCTAATATTTTTTCAGAAGACTTTTCACTTTCACCCCAAACACCACTTCCAAACAGGCACAATCCGAATGCCATCAATTTCATCCTCTTGATCGAAGGTGAGGAAAATACCCTCTTTGGCTCCTGTTGCCTCCATGGCTTTTTTTAATCCTGCTAGTTCCCTCGGCAGGTTTTCTTCAGTCAACTGGTAGCAGACTTGATAGGCCCCTCTGATTTGATGGTTTTGCTTGGTGACGAAATCACATTCATATTGATTTTTCACATAAAAGACCTCATTGCCCGATCGCAACAGCTCCAAAAACACGAAATTTTCCAGCAGGCGTCCCTGGTCCGCGGACAGCGAAGCCGTGTTGGCACGAGTTAATCCAGGATCAATGGAGTAGACCTTTTTGGCATGAGTCCGCTGTTTGGCGCACGAAAAATCAAATTTGGGCACGGTAAAAAACAGATAGCTATCCTCCAAATAGGACAGGTATGAGATGGCGGTATTGGTCGAGCCGAGTTGAAACTGAATTTTTAGTCGTTGAATATAACTAAACTCAGGGAGCTGTCTAATAGAATGGGCATTGATGCAAAAAGTTGATAATAAAATAAAAAAATGGTTGACAATCCATCGCCAATTTGCTATCTTTCGATTCGTAAATAATCTCCACATTCTGTTAGCCATATTGGCCTACACGCCTATGGATTGAATGGCAGATCAGTAATGGAGTTGAATTCCCAATCGCTTGGTCAGGTAGCCATGCCACCTGAGTGAATGGTAGATATGAAATCTAACTTATGAATATTGAAAACTACATCGCACCTGAGGCCATCGAATACATCCGCGCCGCCATCCGGGAAGCAGAGGGCAACGAGGTTTTCTTCGTTGGCAAAACCAATGATTTGCAAGTGGTAGAACAGGTGGCAGTGATCGCCCGCGGCAATGAATTCGCGGTGCCGGTGGTTCGTGAGGTCGCGGCACGGAGCGATGTGGTGATCCACAATCACCCTTCTGGCGAACTGGCTCCGTCGGAAAATGACATGGCCATTGCCCACGATCTGGCCAAGGACGAGGTGGCCAGCTTTATTGTCAACAATCAGGTCGATGATATTTACGTGGTCATCGAACCGTTCCGCAAAGCCGAGCAGGTGGCGATTGATGGTCAACAGATGATCGCCACGCTTGCGCCCGGAGGCATTGTCTCGAAAAAGTTGAAAGGGTACGAGCATCGGCCCCAGCAGTTGGCCATGATCAATAAAGTGGCAGAGGCCTTCAACCACAAAAAAATCGCCATGATCGAAGCCGGCACTGGCGTTGGCAAATCGCTGGCCTATCTCATACCGGCCATTTATTGGGCGACCAGCAACAATGAACGTTGCGTGGTATCCACCAATACCATCAACTTGCAAGAGCAACTCATCAAAAAAGATATCCCGTTTCTCAAAAAGGCACTGGGGCTGGATTTTGAGTCGGTGCTGGTCAAAGGGCGAGGTAATTATCTCTGCCTGCGCAAAGTTCGGGCCATGGAAACCGGACAACAGGAGCTTATCGAGCCAGCGCAACGGGATGAACTGAAAGCAATCATCAGTTGGTCAAAAGTGACCCAAGATGGCAGCCGCTCCGATTTGAACTTCGTGCCGAGCGCCGCAGTTTGGGAGGAAGTCTGCTCGGAGAGCGATAGTTGTTTGCGCTCGCGTTGTGAATTTTTCCAGCAATGTTTTGTTACGAAAGCCCGTCGGCAGGCCAATCGGGCGCACATTTTGGTAGTAAATCATCATCTGCTCTTTGCCGACCTGGCGGTGCAGGCGGCTGGGGCTGATGTAGCGGTATTGCCACGCTACCATCATATTGTTTTTGATGAAGCTCATAACATTGAGGATGTGGCGACCGATTATTTTGGCGCCGGCATCACGCGAGCCGGCATTGCTCGGATTATTCGGCGACTATATGGTCAAGTGGAAAACAAGCCCACCGGTCTGCTCGTGCTCTTCGCCAAAAAATTGGGGGTGGAATATGCCAAACATCGGCTGGCCGATTTAAAGTCTGCTATCGATCGCATCGAGATGGAGCTAATCCCTCGGTGCGACGCCATGCTTCAATTCAATGAGGAAGTGATGTCCACGCTGGGACAGTTGATTCAGGAGCACGATAAGAATTGGCAGTCTGAGGCCAAACTGCGCATCGACCCCGGTGTTCGGAAAATGGACACCTGGCAATCGCAACTGGTGCCGCAATTTAAGAATTTCTTGGATTTGATCAAGCGATTTTGCTCTGATCTGTCCAGTGTCATCGAAAAGGTGGAACTGGCGAATCTGCGGCTGGAAAAGGACATTCTATACACGGTAATCGATTTAAAGACCCAAAACCAGCGGCTGCGCTCGGTGGTGGATGTCATCGAGGCGATTATTTTGAAAGATGATCAGCAGCATGTGCGCTGGGCCGAAGCGCAACGGCGACGCTTTGGCCGCGATATTGTGCGGCTAAAAATGGCGCCATTGGAGATCGCCGAGTCGATGAACGAATTGGTGTACCAAAATTACCAGACGATCGTCATGACGTCAGCCACACTCACCATCGCCGGCACTCCAGGCAAAAGCGAATTTTCCTATCTTGCGCGGCAGTTGGGGCTACATCTGGTAGAACGGTCGCGCGTGATTACCGCCAAAATTCCTGGTTCATTCGACTATAAGCGTCAGGTGATTATTGCTATTCCGTTAGATCTTCCCAATCCAGATAGCGACGCCTTTGCCGATGCCGTTTCCGATGCCATTTTCAAAGCACTGAAAATTTCTGGCGGTCGGGCGTTTGTGCTGTTCACTTCTTATGGCCTCATGAACAATGTCCATGAAAAATTAGCGCCGGGATTGGCCGAATTGGGAATTGCCTCGCTGAAGCAGGGGCAGCAAAATCGGCACGAGTTGCTGGAGCAGTTCAAACAAGACAAGACGTCGGTGCTATTCGGCACGGATAGCTTCTGGCAGGGAGTCGATGTGGAAGGGGATGCGTTAGAGAATGTTATCATCACTAAATTGCCATTCAAGGTGCCGTCCGAGCCGATTATCGAGGCAAGGGTGGAGGCCATCGAGCGCCGTGGCGGCAACGCGTTCCTGGAGTATTCGCTGCCACAGGCAGTGATTAAATTGAAACAGGGCTTTGGCCGCTTGATTCGGAAGAAAACCGACATCGGTTCGGTGTTTATTTTTGATAAACGAATCATCGAAAAATACTATGGTAAATTCTTTTTGCAGTCGCTGCCAGATACAAGAATCGTACAGGGCAAGTTCGCTGCGATTCAGCAGGAGGTGACGGCATTTTTTCAACAGTTCAGAAAATGAGAATTGATGATGCTGGCAAATCAAAAAAAATAATACCTCCAGGGTATTGTTGCTATGGTTACTCTTAATTCCTGAGCAGCTCAAATTAAATTTCTGCAACAAGTCCTGGCCGACCACTCCTCGGAATAATTCTTGCTCCATCATTCCCTCTTGAATTTGAACCGTGAGTTTTCCCCCCGTTAAGCTGATGAAAAATAAACCTGAGAGAGGGCAGTCTTTATGAGCAACCAATTGACAGTGCGCGTCAATGATAAACAATATGGCCCCTTATCGAGCACTGATTTAAGGGCCATGGTGCGTAAAGGCAAATTTTCGCTGAATGACTATGTTTGGGATGAAGAAGAGGGTGAGTGGATTCAGGCCGGCCAATTGGACCAGGTGAAACGTTTGTTCGCGGTTGATGCGCTTGAAGAAAGCGAACGAAAAGTGATTGCCGTTGCCAGCGGCAAAGGCGGTGTCGGCAAAACCGTGTTCACAGCATCGCTGGGAGTTGGACTGGCGGCGTTGGGCAAAGAGATTATCCTGGTGGATGCTGATTTTGGTGGTGCCAATTTGCACATTTGTATGGGCTTCTTAGAACCGCAATATACGTTCCTCGATTATTATACCATGCAGCGAGAATCGCTGGAAGACATCATTCTGGATACGCCAATTCAAAATCTAAAATTTATCAGCGGTGCCTGTGGCACGCTGGGCATTGCCAATCCGAAGTACAGTCAGAAACAGAAGTTGATCCGCGAGTTGCGGCATCTGCGCGCTGATTATGTCATCATGGATCTCGGCGCGGGTAGTTCGTTGAACGTGATTGACTTTTTTCTGGCAGTGGATGAGGGCATCATCGTGACGACACCGGAACCTATGGCGATTCAGGAGTCATTTGATTTTATCAAACTCTGCTTGATTCGTAAATTGCAACAAGCCTTCAGAAATGAGCCTCAAATCATATCGTTGCTGGAACTGGAAGGAATGAATAATCTGGCTCAATTGCGAGCACCCATGACTGAGCTTTTGCACAAGGCGCGGCAGACCAGCGCTGAAATCGCGCAACGAATCGAGGAAGAATTGGATACTTTTCGGCCACGTTTGGTGTTGAACATGGTCATGGAACCCGACGAAATCAAAGAGGGCATGTCGATCAAAACAGCAGCGGCGGAGTTGCTTTCCATTGACCTGGATTATATTGGCTACCTTGAATTTGATGAAACACTTCGTCAATCGGCAAAGGATTTGAGACCGTTTATTGTACATAATCCCGGGACAGCCGCTTCGCGCAGCATTGCCAAAATTATTACCCTGAAGCTATTGCAAAAAAGCAAATTGGAATCAATTTTCAAAAATTGGCGGATGCGTCAAACCATTCAATCGCAAGCAGCCAATTATCCGGCAGGGGCTGATCAGAAAAGCAATACCATTTGCTCGGTCAATTGTTTTTATTGGGACGACTGTGAGTTTCAAAGTGGTGGTCTACCCTGTCGCATCCGGCATCTGGAGCCGATATTCAAACTCTAGTATCAATTTTGAAGGCAGAAGCCGATTCAAAAGGCCAGGAAGCATCGGATTGGTGGCCAAATACAAGTATCAACAGTCCGATGCTTTTTTGTTAATGCAATTTAGCGGTTCTATTCACTCACGTTCTATTTCGCTCGCTGCAAGCATAGCAGTTGTGACCAGGATTTGCTGCAGTATACTCCCCCACTGTTATCGAATCAACGAGGGATTTGTGCAATTCGGAAAATCTGAATAATTTAGGATTCGGCGAGCAGCGAATCCAATGGCACTGACTCCGGCTTGATATCAAACAATTAAAGATCTAAATCCACACCAGCCAACAGCGAACTAAAAAAACGCACAAAGGGATTGATGATCAAACCCAAAATATGAAATTTTCCAACGAAGCCGATGAGGATGATGGCGATAAGGATAGTGGGCCCATATTTCAAAAAAGGCTCCAGGTGGTGTTCGTAGCGTTGCGGCATCAATCCTATCAGAATTTTGGAACCATCTAATGGCGGAATGGGCAAAATATTAAAAACTGCCAGTGCAATATTTATTACCAATCCAAAGATTAGCATTATTTTGAACGCATTCAGAAATGACGAACTGGTTCCGGCCAATGCATCATCTCCCAGACCACGAATCGCCAGTCCAAACAGAACGGCCAGCAGCATATTGGCGCCAGGGCCGGCCAGCGACACCCATAACAAATCGCGCTTGGGATTTTTGAAATAGAACGGATTGACCGGCACCGGCTTGGCCCAGCCAATGTGGACAAGAAACAGCATCGCCGTGCCCAATAAATCCAGATGGACCAATGGATTGAGGCTAAGTCGGCCCAGGGATTTTGCCGTGGGATCTCCCAGCCGATTGGCCACATAGGCATGGGCATATTCGTGAAATGTGAGCGCCAACAAGATCGGCGGCGCTAACAATAGGATTTCTATTAATTGGTTCATGATATTCCCGCAAGTTTAATAATCGAATTCATTTTTTGATGACAGCAAATTTTTTGCTGGAAATGTGCCCGCCAGTTCGCAAAATAGCCACATAAATGCCACTACTGGCCGCATGTCCATCCTGATTCGTCCCATCCCAGATGAACACCCGGTAATTCAGGCCGCTCGCTGCAAATGATTGTCGGTGCACGGGCCGGCCATCGGCTGAATAAATGGCCAACTCGCCACCTCGTTCGTCTTTGGTGACGCAGGTGATAAATAGCGGCTGATTCTGCCCGACGATCAAGGGATTGGGATAGATGGCATGGATATAGTTGCCCGAGGCATTGTCGTCGATCATGAAAGGTGGAAAAAATTGGATGACACGAGGATAGCCATTGATATCGGTGACGATAGCCCGACCGAACCAATTTTCCTCATCCGCGACATTCAATCGAATGCCCACATGGTTGGTCAGTCCCACCATATGATTGCGTCGAAAGTAGGTGGAATCGCCAGGCGGAATCTGTTCCACTTTCACAAGATCAAGCTGAATACTATCGCGATCAGCAATGATGTAATTCGGATTTGGTTCTGAAAAATTGGTAATTACCAGCCCAATCTCATCGGCGCTGGATGGATCATAAAATCGGTAATAGATCGATGACATTTTGCGCATGGTGCTGATCAGTCGAAAATTTTCTTCCCGGAGCTCGTTATCACTCTCGACGCGCACCTCAGGATAGAGGTAACCCTCGTGGTAATAACGAGCGGTATCGGCGCGGGAACCGGTAAAATAATTCCACAAACCAAAATCAGCCAACTCCCGATTCAAGGTCGTACCATAGCCCATCAACACCTGGCGGATGGCAAGCAGCGCTGGCTGTCTGGGAATTGCCGTCCAAATTTGCCGGATAATATCTGGCCCATATTTTTTGACCACCATGTGGTTCCAGAGACAGGAGGCATATTCGAACCAGCTACCATTGGTATAATAAAAAGGATAATTGATCTGATTGAAAAAATTATTCAGATAGAGCAGGTAATCGTTCACCTCATCGTAAAGATAGTCTTCCATCCAGGTGGAACACATCTCCATGAAGAAAATATCTTCGTCGCGATACCGATAGCCCACCTGCACGGCATGAAAATACTCGTGGGCTGTAGTGACCATCAAAGCCGGCAACGGTTTGGTGGTGAAACCTGCATAGTCGTTATCAATCTCAATGTAACAGGAATAGGCATCGGTTTTGCCAGGCACCAATTCTTCCAGATAAGTAATGCCGTAGGTTCGATTCAGTGCCAGCACATAGATGTCAAATTCTTTGCCGCGGCCAGCCGAGTCAGGCGGGGGCGAATCGTAGCCGAGATCGTTGACGATAGTAGCGTGGGTATGGTCGAAATACTCTGCTGCTCGGTCGATGTAATCTGGTATTTTATTTTGATCCGCATCGGTGGCGTCGACCTGATGCGCCCCATACGTTTCGAAATGGATGCGAAAACGACCACTGGGGCTTAATATGCTGCGGGGCAATTGAGGCCGCTGAAAATATGGCGCCAGTTGGGCCTGCGCGGCAGGACTGAGTCGCTGCCAATTCGCTTTCACTTCCTGAACAATGAATGTTCCTGTTTTCAGCGGCAGATCCGCGCTTTGGAGCTGATAGGGTTGTGGAATTTTATCGGGCGCGAAAATATTCATTGCGCTATAAACAAGATATTGTTCATACGTTAATCGTCCCAGGGCCAATTCTGCCTTCAACTCTTCAAAAGCGATCTGAGCTGAAGCGGAATTCATCAGTCCCAGGGTCAGGATGAACCAACATGTCCATTTAGTCAAAGATTATTTCCTCCGGAAAACGACGGTTAACGGCACTCCCAGAAAGCCGAATCGTTCTCGCAGCTTATTTTCCAAAAACTGGCGGTAGTTCTGCCGAATTAATTGCGGATAATTGCAGTAAAAGGCAAACACCGGCGGCCTGGCTTTCAATTGAGTTACATATTTAATTTTGATCTCTTTCCCGCCAACAGCCGGGGGTGTGGTGGTCTGCAAAATCGGCTCAAAATAGTCGTTCAATTCGCTGGTTTTCACTTTCTTGTTCCGTTCGTCATGGATCGATTGGGCGATCTCGATGACCTTAAAAACGCGTAATCGGGTCAGAGCCGAGATGAAGATGATGGGAATATAGCTCACATAAGGGATTTCATCTTTGATTTGCTGCTCATACTCCTTTGCAGTCCGGGCGTCTTTTTCGATCAAATCCCATTTGTTTACCGCCAATATAATCCCTTTTTTAAAACGCACCGCTTGCTCAATGATTTTCTTATCCTGATCCCCGATCCCCGCTACCGCATCCATCAGAATGACCGTTACGTCGCAGCGTTGAATGCTATCGATCGTTCGGATAGTGCTGAAATATTCGACGGCTTCATTGATGCGCGAACGTTTCCTTAGCCCCGCAGTGTCGATCAGCAGATACTGATGGCCATAATAGGTGAAAACCGTGTCGATCGCATCGCGTGTGGTGCCGGGAATTTCGGTGACGATCATCTTCTCGGTGCCCAGAATGGCATTAACAAAGGACGATTTGCCCACATTGGGCTTGCCAACCACCGCTATTTTAATCTCCGGCGCCGGCGCTTCCTCGGCTATCGGCTCGGCGTTCGGAAAGAGCTCGATGATCCGATCCAAAAAGTCACCCATATTACGGCCACTGATTGCGGAGATGGGAAAGGGATCGCCCAGTCCCAGACCATAGAACTCCCCGGTTTCCAATTCCCGCAGTTCATTGTCCACTTTATTCACCGCCAATAGTGTCGGTTTCTGTGCCCGCTTGAGCATCCTGGCGACCTCTTCATCCAGCGCCGTGATGCCAGTGGTCACATCCGTCAGCAGAACGATGACATCTGCTTCGTGAATGGCCTGTCGCACCTGATGCAGCACCGCCTGATGGATCAAATTTTCGGTATCGGGCAGATAACCGCCAGTATCTATGATCGTAAATGGAATACCGTTCCATTCGGCATCGGCATATTTTCGATCACGCGTGACGCCCGGTTGATCATCCACGATCGCTTCTCGCTTGCGAAGGATACGGTTGAACAGTGTTGACTTGCCAACGTTGGGTCGACCAATGATGGCGAGAATGGGTTTACTCATGATAATTTCTCAACAGCAGCTATAAAATCATTGCCAACAATTTCAATTGGTGTCTTCAATTGTTCGGACAATTGCTCCGGCGTCCAGTCATCCAGAAATTTGCCTTCATAGTTCAAACAGTTAGCTGGCAAAAACAACCAATCGCTTGCAGCGTCATGGCGAAGTTGCTCAAAAATATCTTGCCCGGTGAGCAGACCGCTGACCGTTACGCCGGAGCCATAAAAATGGTTGGTCACAGCCGCAATGCGAGCGGTTAGATTCTCGATCCGATTCAATCGGGGCAGTAGCCACTGCTCCAGCACCGGTGCTGCCAGAACGCCACTGACCAGCGTTAACTTTTTAGCGTGTCTTATTCTATGCGGCAGTAACGGAATTTGTTCCTGCCAGCGATCAATGAAATCGCGCACCATGCCCACGCCATTTTCCAATTGTGGGAAGCCCTCATAACGATCAGCCGGCGGCACTTCGCAGCCGGCCAGGAGATAAAATTCATCGGCCAGATAAACCAAATGTTCGTCATGTTGCTGTTTGAATTGTCGGGCTAAGGTTTCGACCTGCTCTATCACGGTTTTGGCGATGGCCGCAGTGACCGGTTGCAGCGGGTACAGTTGATTGCGATGTCGGGTCAATCCTACCGGCACAATAGCAATGGATTTTAAATTTGGATAATAACGAGCCAGGTCGAGGATGGTTTTGGTCAATGGGTCGCCATCATTGATTTGCGGGCAGAGGACAATTTGCGCATGCATCTCGATGCCATGTTTGGCCAGAAATTCGATTTTCTGCAGCAGTCGGTCGTCTTTTGTTAGACCTAACAGCAATTTTCGGATTTCGAGGTTGGTGCTATGCACGGAAATATATAGCGGGGAGAGTCGTTGCGTCACAATTCGCTGAAGGTCGCTGCGCCCCACATTGGTCAGGGTAACATAATTGCCATACAAAAAAGAGAGCCGAAAATCTTCATCCTTGAAGTAGAGGCTTTCCCGCAACCCCGACGGATTCTGATCCACAAAACAAAAAATACAATGGTTGCCACAGCAGCGAAATTTAGTCTCTTCAAAAATGATTCCCAGCGAGTCATCAAAGTCTTTGTCGATTTCAAACACCAGCAGTTCGTTCGCTCGAATCACTTCGATGGTTAGCAATTCATCACTGACATGGAATTGGAAATCAATTGCATCACGAATCTGTGCGCCATTGATCTTAATGATATCATCGCCGACTTGCAAGCCCGCGGCGGCAGCCGTACTTGATTTTTCAAACGCAATAATTTTCATTCGATCTGGTTATTCATTATTGGGTGGCTGTGGATGATTGTCTAAGATAACTGCTATCATAGCCAGCGCTCTGCGGGCAGTTTTCAATAACTCCGAATAAATCGCCGACCCACAACTCTCGGATGAGCAAAGCAAGCGAATCGGTTAGTCGATCCTTCTTAGCTATAGCACGCCGCGCGTGCGAGGTTTATTCCAGGCCATCTCGACGTTTGTTCCATTGCACCCAGTCATCGTTACTATCGATCTGCTGGTCAATAGACGTTTTGTTATATTTTCCATCCCCTCGGATTTCGATCTGCTGACCAGCGACAATTCGCACCCATTGCTCAAGGGACACTTCATACGGCCCTGGCACCTGGGTCGGGCCGGGCACTTCATACGGTTGTTGTAAGATTCTCGGTTCGCCGGGACGGGAGCTATCGGATTTGACGGCCCAGAGCGGCCCCACGTCTACGGCACCCTGATACACCAGAACCCGGGTGGTGGAATCGGCATCGATGCGGTAAATGGTCCCGCGAATGGCGCAGACGGCTGTGGGGGTTTTCAACTGGAATTGACCCTTCTGGCCAACGTGACGAATATTCGCCCAGATGCGCCCTTTGCTCAATTCGGAATTAAATTTATTGGCCAGTTGGTCCTGCTGAAAGATAAAATTGGTGTTTTCACCAATCCGAATAAGTCCCCGATTTTCAGCCAGTTTGATTTCACAGCGCGACTCCTGGGCCGTTTTCAACTGATCGCCATTATAAATCGTACCATACAATTTGGCGCTCTCCCAGGAAGCGCTTCCCGCGCGCACCAATCGCACATCGCCTGGCGCGCCCAGGATAAAATTGATTTTGCCGATAGGGTCATTTTTCGCCAGAGCCAATGCCATTAAACCGATGACCAGCATGATTATGATTCTCAAGCTGCCTACCCAAGTTGTTCTCATAGCTGATTCTCCTCGTTAACTGTTCAACGGATGTTATTCCTCGATAATTTTTGACGTCTGTTTTGTGGGGCGTACCAGATCTCCGGTCTGAATGCCTGCCCCCTGGACAAGTTGCGCTCGCGCCACTTTATCGCCAATAAATCCGATTACCCGAATCCTGGCCTTGGGCTGCGCTCGCAGCGTTTCGTCTATGGAAAATTCGTTATCAATTGGCATGGGCGATTTCTCATAAATTTCGAAGAATTGATTGACCTGCACCCCTGCGCTTTTGCCTGGTGTAAAATAAATGGCCGAGTCTGACTGCGCTTGAACCACTTTCCCAACCCAATCGATCCGATCCACTTCGGTAACAATTCGCTCCGCCATGCGCTGAACTGCCTTCCGAATCGCCTTGCCGATTACGGTCTGGTCGAAATCGGTCATGTCCTTAAAGTCAACATCTTTGGTTTCCAGACCAAAGCCGGGCCGGATTTCGGTAGCGGAAAAATGATCAGCAAGCAACACTTCCCCAGTTTGGGTATCCACCACCTTAAATGATAAATGAGCCAAACCGAATATGGTCTTCAGGCGCAATCGCCACTGATCTTTCTTGTCTTCGATTTTTCGGCTACTGGTTTGTTGCTGCGCCTCTAATATCGTCCCCAGAATCAGGCAATGAGCCCCTACCAATTGCCCTACCTGTGCTGCAGTGGTTTCACTTACCGCACCCGATTGTCCCAGCGCTTGTTCCTGCAAAATCTGATCCAATTGTGAGCGTTCGACCAGGATAAACCGTCCGGAGCGGAACAATTGGTAAACAAGCATATCTGCCACTGCGCTGCCTAGCTTGGAGCCCCCGATTTCAGAACGATTCTCGAAATCGAGCACGGCCACCCGGCGTTTCAAGCCCGCAAATGGTGCATATTCCGGCGGCTTTGCTTCGCGATCGCTGCCATAGGGTTCCAGCTCTGGCAGTATCGCACAACTGGTGATGAGAGATATCAAGAAAAGAGCTACGGGCACGAGCGTGCAAAAACGAGGATGACTGCACTGGTTGTCCCATCCTGATCGCACGGATTTTCCTCCCATTAAAGTCATTCCATTACATCAAAGTAAGGAATCGATCTGCGGCTCAGCTAATACTCAAATAGGCCAATTCCAGTCAATACGTCGGAATCATGATCGCTGAAAACGATAATAGTCGCATCCACCCGCCTGGTTGATGGAATGCGACTATTGTCGAATGCCCAGAATGGTCAATGTCATGGGCGGTCAGGTCGTAGTTGCTGTTTTATTTCATCCGCACCATATCACCGGCCTTGAATCCTGATCCTGATTTGATTTCGCATTTGGAAGCTTTGCCTTCCCCTAAATTGTTGGCTGTGACCACGATTGTACCTACTTTGGATTCTTCGGCTCCCAACGATAATCCGGTGTCTGGATCGATCAAGTCTTCACCTTTGGCATATACGACCAGCACATCCCCGACGTTGATACCCGCCTCGGCACCGACATTGATGTAGACCGTGTTGCCTGAGACTTTGATGATCTTGGCTTGGAAGGGCATATTTTCGGAATAGGTGTCCAGCTTGGCCATGATCTCTTCGATGGCCTTGCGTGTGGCTTTGCCCACCAGTGATTCATCGAAATCATTTTGATTCTTGAACCCAATGGCCCTGGTGTCGATGGATAGGCCTTTTTTCGATTCCTCCTTGCGCACGTTTTCGGCAGCCAGAATCTCTCCGGTGTTGGTATTGGTAAAACGCACATCTATACCCACTGAAGCTGAAGCGGACTGAATGCCGAAGCCTAAGCCCTTCTTCTTCAGATCCAGCCCCCCTTCGCTTTTCTTATAACCAAATTCAGTCACCGCCCCGAAAATGGCAATCTCTACGCCAAGAAGCTGTCCCACCTGCGCCGCGGTTTGTGCGGTGACTGCACCGCTCTGGCCGAGTTGTTGCTCCTTCATAATCGCTTCAATCTGCTGCCGCTCGATGACACGATATTTGCCGGATTTGACCAACTCCGTAATCAGCATGTCGGCCATGCCTTCCCCCACCGGCTGTCCCGTCCACCAATGCCAGGCATGATCCGTTTTATCTTCAAAACTAAATACGGCGACTCGTTTCTTCGCGCCCTTGGGGCCTTCGGTCTGGGCCAGGCTGCCAAACACATTCAGCCCAATCAACGATAGCGTTAATATAATTGTAGCTGTAAATCTACGAAACATAGTATCTCCTCATGAAAATCGATTCCAGTGATTGCTAAACGATCCCAAAATTGCCTTCCGAACAACGCACCCACTTGAACGGTGGTTGACTCATTCGGGTTCAGTTTTGGTTGAAATTTTTAATGTGAGTTTATTCATCGTCAACCCGAGAACTTTTACTTCAAATTTATCCAGGTCTTTCCGTTCTAATTCTCGAGCCAATTGATTGGCGTTGCCGGTAATTTTTACATCCAACTCCGCCTGATCACCGCTGACTTCGCGGGTATAAATTTCTTTGACCCCGCGCACCAGGTACTTGAGCGTGCTGGAAAAATCGGTAACCTCATTGAACGAAGTAACACCTTGTAGTATAACCTTGACCGTGGTGGTTTTGTAGTACTCATCTTTCCATTTCTGGGTGATTTTGGTCATTAATTCGTCGGCCAATTTGACCGTCGCTTTTTTGATGGCTTCGGTTCCACCGGTAACTTCGTCAATGTGAGGATATGCGGCGTGCTGGCTGCTGGTGGCAAATACTGTCGCCACATCGGCCTTGATGGCCCGAGCAGTGACATTGGCCTGGCAGGACTTCATGCCGCCGAGATTGATGCCAGTGGCCACCTTGGCAATGGCCTTGCCGGTGATGACCACTTCAGCATTTAGCTTCTTAGCCAAAGTTGCGGCCAATTTGGTATCCCCCTGAAGAATGGCCGCCGCCTGCTCTTGCTTTAAATTTTCTCGGACCGTAGCCGGATCCACACACTCGAATCCTTTTTCGATGAACTTCTCCAGCAGAGTCGTCTCGGTAATATTCATATCAACGGATAGATAATCGTATTGATTGCGCGACTCACCGATATTCTGTTCCTCGATCAAGAACATGAGCCGAGGATTTCCCATCCGACTGAGCAGATTCTGGATCGATTCCCAGTCGTTTTTCAGGTTAGCCAGCTCCACCGTAGCCTCGATAGTCACCTCGTAGGTCGACGGATCGGTTTGCCCTTCGCTGATAATGCGATAGGAACGCACGTACCCATTGGCCCAACTGAGAATATTGTCCTCCACGACCATGTTGTTCTGAACCAGCGTTGACGACTGAATGAAAGTCCCCAGGGTTTGTTCCACCGCATTTCGCAATGCGTCATCGGTCGCCTGATCACGCGCCAGCGCCACATCGTTAGCAAAAATTGAGGCCATTCCCTTGCTGGTGACCATCTGCGTTGGTTGCTGCGCTGCGGCTATGCTCACCAAGATGATGATGAGTGCCATGAATATTAGGGCACTTGAAGCGAATCGGGGTGATATTTTCAAGATTAGATCCTCCTCGATAAAAGATGACAATATCATTTATTGGTAAATTGAATCAGCCTTACGGCGATTATCCCATTACGATCAAAATCAAAAAACGGGTTGGAGGACCCGTTTGACCCGTTTATCGAGAAATCGCTGTCGCCGAGATAAACTTATTTTGATCTGCAACCCAGAGAATCGGTCGTTTTTGGTCCCCCGCAGCCGGTCGAAATGAAAAAAGGGGCGACTTGTTTGCCGCCCCGATTTGTTGTCTTAGAAAGTAATTCTCAATGCATTTTGAAAATCACGAATCGCCAGCAGCGCATCCGCACCGGACATGGGGTTTTTCGGACGAAACGCGCCAGAGATCTTATCTGCCTGCATGATGCCCCGGTCAACCATCAGCGCCATGGCATTGTAAGCGAAATGGCTGCTGGGAACATCCGGGAAGCGAGATTGTTCACCAACGTACTTAGTGGCCAGGCTTTCGTCGGCCGTAATTAAAATCATGATGCCCTGCATCACCTGCGCATAGTTGGCACGGTCGATGGGCTTGTCGGGCTGGAAGGTGTGATCCGGAAATGGTTCCAGTCCCACGATTTGCGCGGCGATAATATCTTTGATCCAGCTTTCGGCCCAATGCCCTTTGATGTCTGTGGCAGCTTCCATTTTGGTAACTTCGGTCGCCTGCATTTTGGTGGGATCATCGGGAGCGCGGAAGCGAGTGTCGTAGATTTCCGGCCGTTTCTTTTGAATGATGGTCATCAGCTTCAGCTCTTCCATCAATAGTACTGCCAGATCGGCACGATCGATCTTTTCGATGAGTGCAATTTTGGCGCCGACTTTGGTGCCGGGTTTAGCGCGTTCGATCTTTTGCACCAATTCCCATTCCGCGTTCGCTTGCTCGGAATAGTCGCCTTTCAGTTCGATAACCTTGCGGAACGCATCCACTGCTTTTCCAAAGGCAAAGCCCTCTTTGTAGGTAATGCCGAGATAGTACCAGGCTTTGCTGCTATTGGGATTGATCTTGAGCGCGCGATTGAACGACTTGGCAGCCTCCTCGACCCAGTCATCACCTTTCCGCTCAATGGTGATTACCCGGCCTTTGATAATATGGGCTTCAACCGATTTGTCGCTTTTGCTAATGCCGTCATCGGCCATTTGATAGGCTTTTTTGAAATCGCCCTGTTTGGCATAGACCAGCGCCATGCCGGAGAGCGCCTCGCCATAGTTGGGGTTCAACGCTTTGGCGCGCTGAAATTCAGCCATGGCTGCATTTAAATTGCCGCGTTCGACCTCGGTCATCCCACGGCTAAAATGGTTTTCGGGTGTATCCAATACGGACTCTTCTTTAATCGCCTTGGTGCCACAGCCAATAATGGCTAGCGTGAAAGTGGCAATAAAGAAGATGCCCAGCAATCGAAAGAGATTGGTCTTCATTCGTTGGTTCCTCCATGAAAGGTGGCAGTTTATTTTCAAAATGAAATTCTAAAGTGCAAAATAGATTTAATGGCAAATTTAGTTAACGATAAACATTACTTTGCATTTGTCCAGAAAGTTCTGATTCGCTGCGGCCTGATGAATCAAGGCTGCATCGGCGGCTGAAATGACGACATCGGTTTTGTTCGGGCCCGACGCACGCAGGGCTTTCACAATCAGCGGATTGTTGGTTACCCGATCGTTCTGTCGCGCTCGATCCAGATCTTTGTCATATCCAACCATGCCCATTTCAACTGCCCATTCACGGCTGACGAATTTGGAACCATATACCTCATTGCCGGCTTCATCTACGACTTTGGGCGCCATGGCAGGACGGACACCCAGGCCTTTGCAATCGACAATCAATCCGGTATAGACGCCGCTGACGGCGGAGGGCATTGAAGTTCCCACTTGCTGCAAATTGACGCCTGGCGGCACCGGTCGGCCTTGCGGCCACGGCTGACCGCAGGTCGGGCAAACCATTTGGGCACCAGTTAAATATTGTCCGCCACCAAACTGCGAGGGTAATAACGCATCGGCAATTTGACCGGTAATGGGCATTTCGACCACGACTTCTACCGAACCATCGGACATGTAGCGCGGCCCTTCAACAATTTTATAGCCCTGAACCAATCCTTCCACGCGGGTCCGAATGACATCATTTTCGACCATGGCGTTGCGAACAGTGGTCTCGGAAGTAAGATAGATACCTTTGATAGTTTCCAGTAAGTTGCGGACGGCATCCAGTTGTGCGGCTTTGATGGCAGTGGCACGTTGCGCCGAAATGGGAAGGCTGGGATTTGGCGATCCAATACCAGTGGCTCGAACCACTTGATTGGACCAGTTCACATTCTGGTTCTGGCCAAAAGACTGGCTCACATATTGAGCCGATGCAATTACGGCCACGCTTAAAATCATTAACGCTGTTATGGCAGCGATGCGTGAAATTTTCATGTTTTGCTCCTTCGTTAAGTTCATCACTTTATCTTGCTGGTTAGTTGATTGCTGGATTTGAGGTGAATGATGAAATGCTTAACTACCCAGGTTAAATTGGCAGTTCAATGATCCATTTAAGATTTTCAAGCACAAGTTTTTCACTCTCTTTAATGACTAATATCCCGAAAAGTTCGATCTCAGGATGATCTTTGATAAAAGATAAGCACTGACAATAGTCGCCTGCGCAAAAAAAATAGAGCGAATGACGGGATTCGAACCCGCGACAGCTGGCTTGGGAAGCCAGTGCTCTACCAACTGAGCTACATTCGCTTGCACCTTGAATTCTGATGTTTTTCATTCAATAAGTTAATACTTTTAGATTAAAAGTCAAGAAAAATTTTATACACATTATGAAAAATATGGTCGATGTTCCAAATGGCACTTGAATTTTGGTATCATAAAAACTTATCTGCAACAAATTCACAAATGGCAGCGTAGACCTTCCAGCATTTTAAAAATTTTATTGTTGGAGGAATCATGAAGCTCAAACGAAAACGCTGGATCTGGATAGCAATAATTGCTGTGTTGGTGATTGTGGCAATTCTTCTAGCCGCCAATAGCGCTGGCAAAAAGCGAAATCAAAAAGTCGCTACAGTGAAAGTCGAGCGGCGCACGATCGTCGAAAAGGCCTTGGCAATCGGCACCATCGACCCCGAAACCGAAATTGCCATCAAATCGAAGATCTCAGGCGTTGTTCAAAAAATGTTCGTGGATGCTGGCAGCTATGTCAGGGCTGGCGATCCCATGCTGGAAATTCGGCCCGATCCCACGCCCCTGGAATTGGCAGAAGCAAAACGCAATGTGGAGATGGAAAAAATTGCTGTCGAAAATGCACGGCGGGAATATGAGCGAGCGCAGCAATTGAAGGATAAAGGATTTACATCCGACAAAGAATTTGAGAACAGCCAGAAACAGTTTGAGCAGGCCAAAGTCAGATTGGATATGGCGCAGGAACGCTTGGCATTACTGGAAAAAGGTAAAATAAAAATTGCCAATGCCAATATCGAAACGATCATCAAGTCGCCAGCAGATGGCTTTGTGCTGGAAAAGATGACTGATGTCGGTGATCCCATTGTACCATTGACATCCTATCAGGCCGGGACAGTGCTGTTTACTATCGCCGACATGAAAAAGCTGATTTTCAAGGGTACGGTCGATGAAATTGATGTGGGCAAACTCAAAGAAGGCATGATGGCGGAAATTCAAATCGGCGCTCTACCGGGCAAGCCTGTTCCTGGCAAGCTGAGCGAAATTTCGCTTAAAGCCAGGAAAGAGGACAACAAGACGGTTTTCCCGGTAGAAATTGTGGTGGAAACGACAGGCAACCAGGTATTGCGGGCCGGATATTCTGCCAATGCCAATATTATCATTCAGAAAAAAGATAGCGTCCTGGCTATTCCTGAACGCGTGGTCACTTTCCGCAACGACTCGGCATTCGTGAATATCCCCCAGGGCGCCCAGGGCAAAAAAGAAGTTTACATTCAAACCGGTTTGAGCGATGCCATCTATATCGAAGTGATTTCGGGTCTGAAAGAAGGAGAAGAAGTACTGGAAAAGGAAGTTAAACCCATCACTTAATTGGCTTGGCGAGATTCGATTGTCCAGAATTGTCAGTGGAGAATCGCTTCTATTAAAAGCGCTGAAAAAATACGAATTCCAGGCTCCAAATAAATTGATCATCTTTAATTCCAAAATTCATAGGCAGCTTGAGAGCGGATTTTGAAATTGATATGCATCTGAAAGTTGCTGCTTGAGTGTGTAGATAAGAAAGTCATGCCATGCTCGATGGCGAAAGCAGGATTACTATTATGGGACAGCTACCAGATATCATTCAAGAAGTATTTCACTATCTGCGGCAATACAAATCTCGAACACTTATGACCATGTTTGGGATCATTTGGGGAACGGTGACAGTGGTGGTATTGCTGGCATTTGGCGTGGGCGTCAAGGCTTCGATGAGCAAAAATATGCATGGCATGGGCGAGGGGATTGCAATTCTCTGGCCAGGCCGAACCAGCCTGCCATTTCAAGGGTACGGCAGCGATCGCTGGCTCAGCTTTCGTGAAGAGGATGCCGAGTTGTTGCGCGCGCAAATCAATCTGATAGAAGCGATTAGCCCGGAATATAGCCGCTGGGGAACGCCGGTTCGCGTCGGTGAGCAGGTGATCAAGCCCAATATTTCAGGTATAATTCCTGAATATGGACCGATGCGCAATGTGCTACCGCAACCAGGCGGCCGCTGGCTCAATGAGTTGGACCTGAGGGATCGGAAACGAGTCGTGTTCCTGGGGTACAAATTGAAAGAGTTTTTATTCGGTAAAGATCGTGAGGCGATCGGCGAATATGTGTTCATCGGTGAGGCGCCATTTTTGGTGGTTGGCATTCTGGCTGAAAAGACGCAGCCATCCTCCTACAGTGCCCGCGATCAGGATCGGGCATTTATCCCGGCGACAACTTTCGCTTCACTCTTTGGGCATCGCTACATCAATAATATGGTCTATAAACCCAAAGATCCTCGATTTGCCCAAACGGTACAGGATCGGATTTATGAGGTGCTTGGCAAAAAATACAAGTTTGACCCCAAAGACAAACAGGCGCTCAGCATCTGGGATACGTCGGAGATGGATAAATTCATTTTCTATTTCTCACTGGGCATCAATATTTTCCTGGGGCTCATCGGAGCGTTGACATTGACGGTTGGTGGGATCGGCCTGGCGAATATCATGTATGTGGTGGTGCAGGAGCGCACTCGCGAGATTGGCATTCGCCGATCGGTAGGTGCCAAACGCCGGCAGGTGATGGGGCAATTTATTTTGGAAGCGTTTATCATCATTGGCATCGGTGCGGCAATCGGCTTTGCGCTGTCGTTTATCCTCATCAAACTTATCTCGCTGCTGCCCATTGAGGAATACGTGGGACATCCAACTATTTCATTGCCGGTTGCCTTTGTTTCAATTGCCATTTTAAGCATCATCGGCTTTTTGGCTGGTTATTTTCCATCGCGCAAAGCTGCGCGACTCAATGTAGTAGAATGCTTACGCTATTAGAGGGTTGAACCATGCAGTTGCTCATTCTGCTAAGAGATTTTTTTGAAGATATCAAAGCCCAGAGAACACGAGCGATTCTTACCACCGTCGCGATCACCTGGGGCACGTTGACCCTGATTCTGTTGATGGCATTTGGCGCCGGTCTGGCCTTTCGAATGAAGGAAGGCCTGCTGAATGCCGGTGATCGCATCATTTTTATTTATAATGGCCAAACTGGCAAAAAATTTGAAGGCTTGCCCATCGGTCGCAATATTCGCCTGGTAGAAGAAGACTGCTCCATTTTGAAAGAGAGTATTCCAATGATCGGCGGCATCAGTCCGCAATATGGCCGCTGGGGCGCCCGCTTGCGCTACGGCGATAAGAGCGCCACCACGTATATGGAGGGCGTCTATCCGACGTTTGAATTTTTGCGCCGAATGTACCCTGCCGCAGGTGGACGTTTTCTCAACCAAAAAGACCTGGCTGAAAAAAAACGAGTCGTCTTTTTGGGTTCGGTTATCGCCGGTGAATTGCTGGGCAAAGAAGATCCCATTGGCAAAATGATCACCATCGATGGCGTGCCCTTTACCATCGTTGGGATTATGCCTAAAAAATTGCAGACAGCCATGAACAACGGGCCGGATGACCGGCGAGCAGTGATTCCTTTCTCGACTTTTGAGAGCCTTTACGGCTATCGTTACCTCGGCCACATCCTGGCCAAGCCGAATCGCAACCAGGACAGCCCGATGATTGTGCAAGAGGTTCGCCGGGTGTTGGGCAAGAAATACAAGTTCGATCCCACTGATGAGAATGCGTTGGGCATCTGGGATTTCAATGACGCCATTAAAATTCAAAATAAGGTCTTCCTGGGTATCAACATTTTTCTGGCTGTGGTCGGCGCCATGACGCTGGTGATCGCCGGCGTGGGCGTGGCCAATATTATGTACGTTGTAGTTAAGGAGCGCACCCGTGAAATCGGGATCAAGCGGGCGGTGGGCGCCAAAAAGCGGGATATTATCTTTCAATTTATTTTCGAATCGATGCTCATCGCGCTCGTGGGCGGTTGCCTGGGTTTGCTGATTGCGTTGGGGATCGTAAAACTTTTCTGGATGATTCCCGCGCAGGAAGGAGCGATGGAATTTTTGGGCCGCCCCCTGTTGTCATCCGTTGTGGTTCTGATCACCATCGGCGTGCTGACAACCATAGGGTTGCTTGCCGGCGTATTTCCAGCTCGCAAGGCGGCTAATGTCGATCCGGTGGAAGCACTGCGGTATGAGTAGTTCAGTCTCCGATTAATTATATTTTTGCCTAATGGGTGGGGCTGCTTTCACCGCGAATTTCTCTAATTATTCCCAATCGCATCACAAGAAGAAGAGCGAACTTGTTATCACTTGCGTAAACGGTGGTCTCTAAACTTGCGGATGGAAATATGTTGAACGCGAATTTCGCTATTTGTTCCCCAATATGCGAAGTGAACATAAGCGAAATTGGCAGTATGAACATAATTGGCGGTCCAGGCATGATAGATCCTCACCAAGATTTACTAAAAAATCAGAAAGATAAATTCATATCTTCACCTACATCATGTCTATTTTTACCTAACCAATCGTACTGCTTAGTCAAATTATCTCAATTCGCCTTGCGTGTCATTTCAATCCGTCCGTCAACTGGCGGCGGGAGAGAAATCTGTGTACTCCGAAGTTATCTACGTATATCGATTCCTCACTTCTCCGTCCACCGACTGGCGGACGGATGCGTTCGGGATGATGCATCGTCTTTTAATTTGACTAAGTAGTGTTAGTTATCCACTTTAAACAGGCAAATCATTATTCATGCCAAGGAGGGAATATGAAAAAACTACTGCTGCTCTTAGCTATCTTATTGCTATTTAGCAGCGCGCAGGGCCAAATCAACGCCAAATTGATGCGCTACATGGATGTGTCGGATACCCAAATCACCTTTGTCTATGGCGGCGATATCTGGCTCATGCCCAAGACCGGTGGAACGGCCATTCAGGTCACTCACTCACCGGGAGAAGAATCCTGGCCACGCTTTTCGCCTGATGGCAAATATATTGCCTTTACCGCGAGTTATAACGGTAACCAGGACGTGTACGTAATGCCGACTGCGGGCGGCGTCCCAACCCGCGTGACCTATAGCTCGTTCTGGGATCGGATGGTAGACTGGCATCCTGACGGGAAGCGCATCCTCTTTGCCTCCGCCCGAGAAAATGGCATTCAGCGATTGGGACAGTTCTATCTGGTGAGCAAAGATGGCGGCTTCCCTGAAAAATTGCCCATCCCGTATGGAGAACTGGCGAGCTATTCGCCTGATGGAAATTTCCTTGCCTACATCACCAAGATCACCGAGAACTATCCCTTCAAACGCTATCGCGGAGGACTGGCATCGGACATTATTGTTTATGACCTGCAACACAATACTGCTGAAAATATCACCAGGAACAATGCTATCGATGGTAAACCCGCCTGGGTGGGAGATAAAATTTACTTCCTCTCGGATCAAGGAAAGCACATGCGGTTGAATATTTGGGTGTATGATACCAGATCCAAAAAGTCGTCGCAAGTCACCCAATTCAATGATTTCGATATTGCTTACATGGCGGCGGGAAATCGAGATATCGTCTTCGAGGCAGGAGGCATTTTATACTTGATGGATATCAATAGCCACAAATACCATCCCGTGACGGTTCAGGTGGTTAGTGATCTTTCGGTGGAGATGCCGACTACCAGAGATGTCAGCCAAAACATTCAAAACATGACAGCGGCGCCAGAAGGGAAGCGCATTGTATTCGAAGCGCGAGGCGAACTGTTCAATGTGCCGGTGCTGGATGGTTATGTCATAAACATGACCCATAGCAGCGGTGCGTTCGACCATAGCCCAGCTTGGTCGCCCGATGGAAAACACATCGCCTACTGGAGCGACCAATCCGGCGAATATGAGATCTATCTGCAGGCCAGCGATAACAGTTCCGCGCCAAGGCAATTGACCAATCGCAAGAAGGGCTTTGGTTATACCCTGTACTGGTCGCCCAACAGCAAGAAGCTGGCATTTATCGACGAGACGAATACCATCTCGGTGCTGGATGTGGATAGCAAAAAGATAGCTGTAGCCGGTAATACCAATTGGAACATTGACCACGGCCAGCGCTTCAACTATCCCATCTCCTGGTCGCCGGATTCAAAATGGATCGCGTTTACGCAGGGCATGGGCAATGCCAATTATGCCATTTTTATCTATGATGTCGACAATGGAAAATCGTTCCAGGTAACCAGCGGTTTCTTTGAGGACATCGCCCCTGTGTTCAGCACAGATGGCAAGTACCTGTTCTACCTCACCAACCGCAGCTTCTCAGCAGCCTACTCGGACATGGGCGATGGCACCTGGGTCTATCCCAATGCCACGCAAATCGCTGCCCTCAGCCTGACCCGGGAGACCCCTTCGCTCCTGAAACCGAAAAATGATGAATTGAAAAAAGAAGACAACAAACAAGAAAAAGAAGAAAATAGGTCTAAGACGAAAGATGAAAAATCGGGCAAAGGGGAAAATAAAAACGGCAAGGACACATCGGGAGTGGTAGTGAAAATCGACTTCGATAATCTTGAGGCGCGCATGGTCCTCCTGCCACCGAAAGCTGGCAATATCGAGGGATTGCTGCCGTTCCCGGGGAAGCTGGTTTACCTGAGATCTCCCAATACCGGCTCTGGAGACGAATCTGCGTCCTTGATCTATTATGATTTCGAGAAACG
>JAPDQM010000053.1:0-25807 GCA_034505795.1 Candidatus Zhuqueibacterota bacterium | reverse complement strand
ACTTATCTGGCTGAAAACTGAGCCAGCGATGGTGATCGTAGCGGCTGATTCCTTTCTGCGTGCCCACCCAGAGGTTGCCTTGCCAATCGATGAGCAGGGCATGGATTTCCGCATCGATCGGCCCGTGGGCATTAAAGTTTTTGATCAATTTCCAGCCGTCAGGAATTTTCACAGAATCGAGGTGGACAGCATACAGCCCGGAATTGGTGCCTAACCAAAGATGTCCCGAATGATCTTCAGCGAAGCAATTTATCATTTTCCGAGGGAGAAAATGCCGCTTCGCCTCTGAAAAAAAGGCGATGGAATCCATGGCCACTCGGTCAGCGCCATCATCCGTGCCAAACCAAAGAAATCCACGGCTATCTTGAAAGACGACAAAAACCCGGCTGCTGCTCAATCCTGTGCTCCTGGTGAGGATTTGGCTGAAACTCTGATCAAGAAAGAGATTGGCGTCGCAAGCCTGCCTGACTGCACCGGCATCGGTTGCCACCCAGAGCCGCCGCTTGGAGTCCAGGAACAGGTGATTGATGTAATTAGTTGAAGCACCTTTTTGGGTCAAAAAGGAAAGCCATTCGCGATCCAGTTGGGAAATCCCACATTGCACCTGGTGACCAAACCAGAGATTTTGCTCCGCATCGACGGCCAGGGTGGTTACGCGATCTGCCGCCAGGCCATTGATCGCGGTTAGATTCTTCCAGGTGGCAGGATTTTTTAAGTCATCGCCCACATTCGCCAGGCTGATGCCATAATCGCTATTGTGGGCAATCCATAACACGCCTTCTTGATCCTGAGCGATATCCCAGATGCGATTACTGGCCAGGCCACTCTTGGTGTTGCTTTTATCATAATATTCATTAACCGAAACAAGATTTCCAGGTGTGGTCTTGTAGAGACCATGATTTTCGGTACCCAACCAGAGGATGCCGTGATTGTCTTGAAAAATCGCTGGCACGGTAGGCTGTGTGGGAGCAACCGGCATATTACTGCTGTCACAGAAGGTAAAGTTATTGATCCAATTTTTTTGGGCGGCATCGAATATATCGATGCCAGCACCATTGGACACCCAAATGTTGTCCATCGCATCGGCTTCCAGTGTCTTGATGAAATTATTTTTTAATCCATTCGAAGTGGAATAATGCGCCCAACGGTTCAGAAGCAGGGGATCGTAGTAGGGATGGCTGGTGTCGGGCATTATAGATGAGGTGCAGACACCCAGGCTGTCCGTGCCAATCCAAATGTTGCCATTGTGATCGAAGGCTATCGCTCGAATATGATCGCTAATGAGGCCGCTGTCGGTATTCGCAGTCGTGTAAATCCTCCAATTGCCTGGGTTGTTCAAATCCGACACTGGGTTTATTTTAATCAGCCCCCTGCTGGTACCGATCCAGATGTTCCCGGATTGGTCTTGTTTTAGACATCGAACTTCGCAGTCACCAAGGCTGAGCGGAATGTGAAAACTGAGCCAGGCCCCATCGAACCGAGCCAGTCCTTTTTCCGTTCCCACCCAGATGTTGCCATAGCTATCTAGAAGGATATCATTAACGCTATTTCCGGGGATATTTGGAATGGTATGCACGATCCAGCGCTGAGCTGTTGTCGGCTTAGGCCAATGCAAGAACCACAGGCTGCCCAAAATTATCGCCCAAACAATGCCTTGTCTCATCTACCGTCCTCAAGAAAAAAATGAAATTGAGCTTTTGCCAATAAGAATAAAATATTTGTTCAACAACCAATAGATCAAAACGATGGGCTCGGTTTTCATACGTGAAATTAATAAATCTCAGAAAGCAAGCCCACATAAACAAAGACAGAAAATAGGGACGAGTCTCCCGCTGGCAAGATGAAGGTCCCTTCGTGCCAAAGGCGAGTAGCTGTACTTCAAAAAAAGTTAAAAAATCAGTTGCATATTAATGAAAACATGTTTAAATTTCACCCGTTTTCAACATCAAGCATAATCGCATCTGGGTGAATACGATGAGCCACGCGAGAGAATCGCATGGCTAAAATTCTTGTTGCTGTTCATTTCGCAACAAGCATTGAACTATTGACCATTTTAGCATTGCTTAAATAAGATGACCGAGCAAAACCAGGAAGCTACCAACGCGCCTTCAGAACCTCCGTCGCGGAGTGATGAACCGCCGCCGTGTCGGATTTTGTCTTGTCTGATTGCTGACAAAATCCCGGTGGATAGTTTTGCCCTTCCAGTAATAATTGTCCCCAATCCTTATCAATCAAAACAGCGATCAGTCGTCAAGCATTCCAGGAGGATGCTATGAGTATCTTTCCGGAGGGAAATGCGATTGTCTATTGTGATCATGCGTTTGGCACGCCCAATGGCAAAACCGCCCACGGGTTGGTACGTCGCAGCCGGCGCTACCGGATATTGTCGGTCATCGATTCTGAACTCGAGGGCCAGGACGCCGGTATGTATCTGGATGGAAAAGTTGCCAATATTCCTGTTGTGGCTGATTTGACTTCAGCTATCAGGCAGGCTTACACCACCGGTGCGACTCCCAGTCATTTCGTGATCGGCATTGCGCCTGATGGCGGACGATTGGAGAATCATGCCCGAGAGATGATCAAAGAGGCCATTGCACAAGGATTGCATGTGGATTGCGGGCTGCATGATTTTCTGACGGATGATCCAGAACTGGTGGCGTTGGCGTCTCAGCACAAGGTGCGTTTGCGGGATGTTCGTAAACCAAAGACCCGCAGCGAATTGCATTTTTTTTGTGGGAAAATTGCAGAGGTGAACTCGCTAAAGATCGCCGTTTTGGGCACTGACTCGGCGGTGGGCAAGCGGACAACAGCCTGGTTGCTGGTGGATGCGCTCAATGCGGCTGGCTATTCGGCGGAGATGATTGGCACGGGCCAGACAGCCTGGCTCCAGGGTGCTCGTTATGGTATCATCTTGGATTCGCTGGTCAATGATTTTGTGGCTGGAGAAATTGAGCATGCGGTCTGGTCAGCCTGGTCTGATCTGCATCCGGCAGTGATCGTGATTGAGGGACAGGGCAGCTTATTGAATCCTGCGTTTCCCGGCGGTTTTGAAATTTTAGCCGCTGCCAGGCCTGAAATTATTATCCTGCAGCATGCCCCGGCAAGAAAAGAATATGACGGTTTTCCGGGCTATCCTATCCATCCCCTGGAAAAGCAAATCCAGGCCATTGAGCTCATCGCGGATCGACGGGTGGTAGCAATTACGATCAATCATGAACACCTGCCAGCGGAGTCCATTTCCCGGCAGTGTAAAGCCATTGCCGCGCAAACGGGCCTTCCCACTTACGATGTTTTGTTGGAGGGTGCTGATCAGCTGGCTGCTCATATCATCCAAAATTACCTGCAGGTGCCAACCAAATGAAAATCGTTCGCGTCGAATGCTGGGAAATTGAACTTAAACTGCGCGAGCCATACGCGATTGCCTATGACAGGTTTGACACGGCGCGGCAGGTATTTTTGCGATTGGAAACCGATGTCCGGATCAACGGCTTTGGTTGTGCCGCGCCAGATGCCCATGTGACTGGCGAAACGCCGGGCAGTGTGTTGCAGGTATTGAAAGACGTAGCTGAACCCATGCTCCACAATGCCGATCCAATGCGCTGGGTCTGGTTACTGGAACGATTGGCGCAAGAAATGAATGGTCATGCCGCAGCTTTGGCTGCCGTGGATATGGCGTTACATGATATTTTAGCAAAGGTCGGTCAACTTCCATTGTGGAAGTTATTGGGTGGCTATCGCGAGCGGATGCTGACGAGCGTCACTATCGGTATTTTGCCCGAAGCGGAAACAGTGGCGAAAGCAAAGGACCTGGTGAGGCAAGGCTTTAAACGATTGAAACTAAAAGGTGGGTTGGACGTTGAAAGTGACATCGTACGAGCGATAAAAGTCCGGGAAGCGGTCGGAGAGGAGATTGGGCTTTGCTTCGATGCGAATCAGGGGTTTACGCTGGAGGCAGCGCTGCATTTTTTAGAACACACTCAGGCGATACAATTTGAATTTATAGAACAACCACTACCTCGTGAGCAGACCGAACTGTTGGGATTCGTTAAAAAGCAAGCGAGAACGCCGGTGATGGCTGATGAGAGTCTGATAACCCTTGCCGATTTGAAGTATCTGGTTCGCCATGAACTGGTGAATTTGATCAATCTCAAATTGCAAAAAGTAGGCGGTATCGCAGTTGCCAGGAAAATGATTGCTGGGGCCGAAATGGCGGGAATTCCAGCCATGGTGGGGTGCATGGATGAAGCAGCCCTACCCATTGCCGCCGGCTTGCATTTCGCTCTGGCCCAACCGAATGTTCGGTATGCGGATCTCGATGGTCATTTCGACCTGCTGGGCGATCCAACGCATGCTGCGATCCTGTTCCATGACGGATTCCTGATACCCAATGATCAGCCCGGTTTGGGATGGAATCCAAGGGAGTAAACGAAAAGAACACCATGGTCAAGCAGAGCTACGATTTTTTAATTGCCGTTGATTGGGAGTACGATCATGATTTCGTTCAGATTTTGGAGCGGATTGCACAGCAGGAATACTGGCTAACCACGTACACGGTTTTGCCTCAAAACCTGGAGGAGACAATTGCCCGCCTGCATCGGGGCGAAATTGAGTTTCGGTTTTTTTATGATCGGGCATCGGACACATCGCCGGAGTTTTATGCGCTGCATCAGTTGTTGTTGGATCGAAAGGTGCCCATTCTGGATTCAATCGAAAATCTGACCCGAGCAGCCGACAAGGCCACGATGCACCTGGAATTCATTGCCAATGGTTTAAACGCGCCTTATACCATCATCATTCCGCCATTCAACACCACGGAGCATATCTATCTTTCGGTGGTGGATTTGGCGAAGTTAGGACGGCCATTTATCATCAAGCCGGCAAATACCACCGGCGGCGGCATCGGCGTAGTGGATGGGGCTGAGACGTTGCAGGACGTATTGCAAGCGCGACAAAAATATAAAACCGATAAATATTTATTGCAGGAAAAAGTCAAACCGATCGAAAAGGATGGTTTTCGATTCTGGTTCCGATGTTTCTATTCATGTGGCCTGGTGGCTTGCTGCTGGTGGAACGACCTGACGCATGAATATCAAATGCTCACGCCGGATCAAATTGCCGTTTATCAATTGGGTTTGCTGTTTACACAGGTTCGAAAGATTGCCCAGATCAGCCGACTCCAATTTTTCTCAACGGAGATCGCGCTGAATGAACGTGGTCAATTCGTTGTGATCGATTATGTTAATGAGATCTGCGACATGCGCCTCAAGTCACAGCATTTCGATGGAGTGCCGGATACGATCGTCGAGCAGATTGCCAGGTATCTGGTACGGCATGTCGATAATCAGATTCATCGAGCAATGGCGTGCGACCATCCATTGGATGGCGAGATCGTGGACGACAGGAACTTAAACCATCTTCGGGAAAGCTCACAACAATTGCCGCCAGCATGAGCAAAACGTGGAGGAGGAGCGGCATTGGACTCGTAGGGCGTGAATTATTGAGCTTGTATTAAAATAATTGGATCCTGTCCGTCATCCTCGGCGACCTGAAATTGGGATCTTATTTTAAACCGCAAATTGTGTTGGTCAAGAATGAATACACGATATCTATTGGTTGCCACCAAAAATCAGAGCGCTATTGGAGTTATCAAGCTGTGCTTTGATGCCGGATACAAGATCGAAGTAGCCACCTCACGAGAGGGCTGTCTGGAGCTCTTTGAAAAGCGCCGTTATGAATTCCTGTTCATCGACGTCGAATTGCTGCGAAGCGATAAGCCAGAGAATGATTACAAAAATCAATTGCAGCCGTTCTGGCGCATCTTTCCAGAGGCTGAAATCATTGTTCTCTCTACGCCTGAAATGATACGTGAAGCAGTCAACGCAGTGAAAGCCGGCGCCAGCAATTATTTGACCTATCCGTTGAATCCCGAAGAAGTCAAATATGTGCTTGATAGCTTGCAGGAGTATGTCCGGTTGCATTCCGAGCTCGACTACCTACGCAATCGCTTCTGGCGGAGCGATTCTATTTCCGTGCTCCGGACCAACAGTCTGGCCATGAAGGAAGTTTTTTCCAAAGTGCGCGCGGTGGCACAAACCGAGAGCACGGTGCTAATTACTGGCGAAACAGGTACGGGCAAAGGTGTTATCGCCCGGCTAATTCATCAGCATAGCAAACGCAGCGAGAACCAATTCATTAGCGTCCATTGTGGTGCAATTCCGGATACGCTGCTGGAAAGCGAATTGTTTGGGCATGAAAAGGGTGCGTTTACCGGAGCGGTACGTAGAAAGCTGGGCAAGTTTGAAATTGCGCATGGTGGCACGATTTTTCTGGATGAAATTGGAACTATCTCTACGTCGATGCAGATTAAACTGCTGCAAATTTTGCAGGAACGGACGTTTCAACGAGTGGGGGGCGAGACCACCATCAAAACTAACGTTCGCATCATTGCAGCCACCAACACCAATTTGAAAAAGATGTGCGAAGAGGGTTCGTTCCGCAATGATCTCTACTATCGGCTGAACGTATTTCCGATAGAAATACCGCCACTGCGGGATCGGATTGAAGACCTGCCGCTGCTGGTGGAACTGTTTTTGAAGCGTTTAAACAAAGCGTATGCTAAAAATATCGTTGATATTCACCCTGAGGTCATGGAGGCATTTAAGGTCTATCCCTGGCCGGGCAATATACGTGAGTTGGAAAATCTGATCGAAAGGGCCTATATTTTAGAATCTTCTTCGATTCTCACCCGCAAAGGTTTTCCGACGGAGCTGTTTACCAATGGCCAGAAAAAGAGCGAAGCAGAAATTGATACTTCATTGACGCTGGACGAACTGCGCCGTCGAGAGCTGGCCCGGATTGAGCGACAATATTTAAGCGAGTTATTGCTGAAAAATAAAGGCAGGATAAAAGAAACAGCAGAACAAGCTGGTATCGGCGAACGCCAATTGCATAAGTTGATGACACGATACCACCTCTCAAAAGCCGATTTTAAATTGCCCTAGGATGACGGCAGAGTGGAACTGACAGTTCCGAAAAAGCGACGAGTATGATCTTCAACTGTTAGTAAACTCATCGCTGGTGGCTTTGAGTAGATTTTAATTTTTATTGAATTAAAGTCTCAGCTTTCTTTAAGATTGCGCGATTTCATTTCATAGCGACCGGTTTTTCGGATCAAAACGTTGGAATATTTAAAAATTTCGGAACTAAAAGTTCCGCTTTTTATATTTATTCAATTGAGCTAATTATTGAATAATTAGCCAGATGCATTTTTGGCATAATGATTGCTAATAGAGGTGATCAAAAATTTATATGCTTTTAGTAGTATTTTAAATGTGTTGAATTAAGGTCATCGAATGCCAAAAATGAAAATCGGTTCTCATATCAAAATTGCCGGGGTGGTTGCTCCCAAAGAACGTGATAAGCGGGGTAACCTGATTCAGGTTTCTATTGATACCGACCGGTTCGAGCGATATATCATCGCTGATGATGCCATGGGCCAGGAGCTGTTCGATTATTTGAATGCCGATGTGGAAATCGAAGGCCGAGTCGTCGGTGAGGACATAGATGGCTACAAGGTGATTTCGGTAATGCGATATAAATTGATTCGACCTCATTACGTGACAAACTAATTTCATTAGGAGTAGGTAAGACTTATTTAAAATGAAGATTGCTGTGGTCTACAGCAGCAAAGAGGGTTTGCTGCAAGAATATCAGAAATATCATCGCCAGTCAGCGAAGGAAATACCCGCTGACTTTTTCGCAGAGGGGGATTCGTTTGAAACCATTCATGCTGTTATGGACGCGGTGCGTTGGGGTGGACATGAAGTAGTCGGTCTGGAGGGGAATGACCAGGTGGCCAGCGAATTAGAAAACAGCCGCCCCGATCTGGTTTTTAATATGACAGAGGGACTATTTGGTGATTTTCGGGAATCTTATGTGCCCATGATCTGTGAGCGTCTGGGCCTCCCGTATACCGGTTCCGATCCCTTGACATTAGCATTGTGTCTAAACAAAGCCCGAACGAAAGAAGTGTTGGGCTTTTATGCTATTACTACCCCGCACTTTAAGGTAATGGCTCCCGGACAACAGATTGAATTGGCAGGAATTCAATTTCCCGCTATCATCAAGCCGGTGGCGGAGGGCAGCAGCAAAGGGGTTTTTGATAATTCAGTGGTAGAGAATGAAGCGGAAGCCCTTGACAGAATTGAAGAAAGTTTTTTGAAATATAACCAGGCGGTGCTGATCGAAGAGTTTTTGACCGGCAGCGAATTCACTGTGGCGATATGGGGTAACGGGTCTGAGGTTGAAGTCCTGCCTATTGTGGCGTTAAATTACGATCAATTGCCGGCTGGAGCCAAGCCCATCTATTCTTATGAAGCGAAATGGATTTGGGATCGGCCCGATGCGCCGCTGGAAATTTTTGCCTGTCCTGCGCCAATCTCGAAAGCCTTGCGAGAGAAAATCGAATTGCTTGTCCGCCGTGCGTATGACGTATTAGCGGTGCGAGATTGGTGTCGCACTGATGTGCGGCTGGATGCGCAGGGCAATCCACACATTCTGGAATTGAATCCGTTGCCCGGTATATTGCCGAAGCCGGAAGACAATTCGTGTTTCCCAAAGGCGGCTCGAACCGCTGGCTACTCCTATGAGGAGATGATCAATCATGTCATTGATATTGCCAGCAAGCGATATGGATTGTAATCATGAACCGCACTCATAAAAAGCTAAACGTCCTTATCGCCTACAACGAGCCTGAGCAGCAAAAACGCGACACGCTGGATTACCTTTCGGAAGCTGCAGTAAAAGATGAGGCCGATATCGTTTATCAGGTCCTGAAGGAATGTGGCCATTCGCCCTCACTGTTGGGGATTAGTTCCCTGGAGCAGATATTCCATCACATCGCTGCGTTTCAGCCCGATGTGATTTTTAATTTATGCGAGGGTTTTCAGGGAAAAACGCATCAAGAAATGTTTGTGGCCGGGTTGTGGGAGCTGCTGGAGATTCCATATACTGGAAATCCGCCTTTAACGCTGGGATTGGCACAGGACAAGGTATTGGCCAAGCGATTGTTTGAAACCCGCAATATACCAACCCCCAGGTTCGAGGTTTATACAGAACCACCGACTCAGACGGTGTTGACGTTTCCATTGATTGCCAAACCGTCTCGGGAGGATGCTAGCCTGGGGATTTTGCATGGCGAGGCGGTTGTCAATACGCTGGAAAAACTCAGACATCGGGTTAAAGAGTTGATCCGTAATTATCGACAGCCGATTTTAGTGGAGGAATTTATCCAGGGAAGGGAGTTCAATATCAGCCTTCTAGGCAATCGGCTGCCGCGGGTAGTCGCCATTTCGGAAATTAGCTTTGCCGAATTGGATGAGAATACCCCCCATATCACCAGCTACGAGGCGAAATGGTTAACAGATCACGCACTGTATCGAAAAACACCAGCAATATGCCCGGCACCGATTGATCATGCGCTGCAATCTCGTCTGGAACAGGTGGCGCTTGACGTTTATAATGTACTGGGTGGGCGAGATTATGGGCGAGTAGATACCCGCGTCGATGCTAATGGCAACATCTTTGTGCTGGAATATAATCCTAATCCCGACATCTCGCCGGACGCAGGGTTTGTCAGAGCCTTGACCGCTGCTGGCATTAGTTATCGGGAGTTTGTCGAATTATTAATCAAAGAAGCTTTGGATCGGAAAATTCATGCTAAACATTAGAAAAATGATTGCCAGTGATCGGGCGGCTATCCATGAGATTCTCGTGCAAACCAGGATGTTCACGGAAGCTGAATTGGATGTGGCGATGGAATTAATCGATATTTTTTTAACTCGTCAGGATCAAAAGGACTATTATATTTACGTTGCCGAAAACGAACGGAAGGAGGTCGTTGGATACGTATGTTACGGCCCCACGCCAGCGACGGAGGGGACATTTGATCTGTATTGGATCGCGGTGTCTCCGGCGTACCAGCAGCAAGGGGTTGGAAAAAAATTACTCTTGTTTACGGAGCAGGAAGTCGTGCGCCAAAAGGGCCGCATGATCATTATTGAAACGTCGTCTCAATCGAAGTATAAACCGACACAAGATTTTTATCTCCGAAATCACTATCGGGTGGAGGCACAAATTGCTGATTTCTACCGGATAGGCGATGATCGGATGATTTTCGTAAAGCGATTTACAGCTTAAGTTGCTTGCCCCCCCATTCCAGGTGCGAGCGAATTGAAAAAAATCAATAGGAGGATTTTTTTTACCATGGAAACCTGGCAGAAAATTCTGCAAAAAAGTTTGGAAAGCGCCAAGGAAATATCCGAGCGATTCGATATTCCATTGGCCGATGTTGAAAAAATTAAACAAGAATTTGACATAAAGATCAATCCCTACTATCTTTCGTTGATCAAAGAAAAAGGGGATCCCATTTACAAGCAAGTGGTGCCGGATCTGCGGGAGTTGGACAATAATGGATTGTTCCAGGATCCGTTGTCAGAGGATCGGGATTCACCGGTGACCAATATCGTTCATCGTTATCCCGACCGCTGCTTGTTCCTGGTTTCGCATCAATGTGCCTCTTACTGCCGCTTTTGCACGCGTAAGCGTAAGGTGGGAGACCCCAGTAAAATTAGTCTTAAATTCATCGATGAAGGTATTGAGTATATCGAAAAGCATCCCGAAATTCGCGATGTGATTCTTTCAGGCGGTGATCCATTGTTGCTGAGCGATGATCGGCTGAAATATATTTTGCACAAGCTGAGGCGTATTCCTCATGTCGAGATTATCCGCATAGGGACTCGTGTCCCCTGTTTCTTGCCTCAGAGGATTACTGCCAAGTTAGCAAAAATGCTCAGGAAATTTCATCCCCTGTACATCAATGTGCATTTCAATCATCCTACTGAATTAACGCCGATCGCAGTGAAAGCGCTGGGACGGTTGGCCGACGCGGGAATTCCGTTGGGCAATCAGACGGTGCTACTAAAGGGCGTCAACGATGACCCGGCGGTCATGAAGAAGCTGGTACAAAAGCTGCTGCAAGCCCGAGTTCGACCATACTATATCTATCAGGCCGATTATGTGGTGGGCACGGAACATTTCCGCACCCGGGTAGAGAAAGGATTGGAGATCATTCGAGCTTTGCGTGGCTGGACATCAGGTCTGGCCGTGCCACATTTCGTGATCGACTCCCCTGGTGGCGGTGGCAAAATTCCGCTGTTGCCGGAGTATGTTGTCCAGATCACCGATGAGGAAGTGGTGCTGCGCAACTATCAGGGCAAGATCTTTCGCTATCGGCAAACGGCTGAGGGCAATGGTAAACACCATCATGCCGAAGATGCGCCGATCATTTTGGATGATTTCGCTGGCGAGACTCCTTGTTTCCAATGCGATGAAGCGATAGCCTAGTGTCATCACTGACCGGTCGCTCGCAGCGACCGGTCAGTCAAAGTCCAATCAAATATTATCCTACCAGAACATCCAATCCCTGGATTTCCGCGATCTTGGCCAGTTCATGGAGCTTAGCTTTGGAAGGGGGTTCTAAGTGCTGGGCCCGATATTCCAGCCCCAGACTGCGATAGTTTTCTGCGGCCAGGCGATGAAATGGCAAAAGCTGCAATTGAATGGGAGCTGGCCGGCCATGGCCATTGCGATGGTGCATTCTCAATTCAACCAGATCCTGCACAAATTTGCAAAGGGCCCCAATTTCGGGAATCGAATCGTTGACTGTTGGGACTACTGGAATTCGAAAAATGACCGCGGTATTGGTTAAGGCCAGGCGTTTGGCATTGACCAGAATTTGTTCGTTGGAGCGACCGCAGACCGCACGATGTTTTGCTGGATTGAATTGTGGCACCAAAAGCACCGTAAGCTGCAACCTTTGAAAAAGATCGTGGTGCGGATGCCCGGTCCGTCGTGGATCGAGAATCGCTGAATATTAAAAATCATTGCCGTTGCTGGCAACATGAAACATCCATCGAATGAATTATTTTTAAATCTTGTTCTTGCAGACGATATTTCCAATAGCCCTGATAGCCTGCGGATTTTTCTTGAATGGCAAATTGCTGACTCGGGCAGCACAGGAGATGCTCATCATCTTTTAGAATATACACTATTCTTTTGGCTGATGCAACCTCTTTTTCAGAGCTACTTTTCAGCTTTCTTAAAAATCACTTGACTTTCCTCAGAAATTCAATTATATTTTTTAAAATTAATTTGCGACTAAAACGTAATTCAGGGGACTGATCATGGTCTGGATTAACATTATCTCGAAGTTCATCAAGGCCTTTCGGTCAGGTGAATCGCCAGGGAAGATAGCGGCTGGTTTCTGCTTTGGCAGCCTGATTGGCTTGATGCCTTTTTGGACGCTGCAGGGCGTCGTCCTTTTTGCGTTGCTGATTTTGATCAATGTCAATCTGGCGGCAGGAACGCTGGCGATTTTATTAGCCAGCCTTTTTGCCTATTTGCTGGATCCACTTTTTCATAGCCTTGGTTTTTATATCCTGACACAAATCAACTCGTTGCAGGGAACCTGGGAGGCGCTGTACAATACGCCTTTTGGGCCATTGACTCGTTTCAACAACACGGTCGTGATGGGCAGTTTCGTCGCCGGTTTGATCTTAACCCTGCCATTCTACTTTGGCATGAAAAAACTGGTGGTACTATATCGAGAGAAGCTTGAAGCCCCGGTTAAACAGGCGAAAATCGTTCAGGCGATAACAGGTAGCAAGCTCTTTCAATGGTATGAGAAAATACGCGATGTGGGAGGTGAGCTATGAGAAAGAAAGGCATCATTATTCTGATCGTAATCGCATTGATTGTGGCGGTGATAGCTTACTTCGCTCGCGATCGCTATCTTGAAAAGGCGCTGGAATATGCGCTGCAGTCGGTGGCCGGCGCAAAGGTCGAAATTGATAATTTTCATTATAGTCTTTTTAAAGCTGAGGGCTCCTGGAGCCATCTACAAATTGCGAACCAGAATAATCCCTGGACCAATTTGATCGAAACGGGTCGGGCGTCGTTTGATCTGGAAGCCCGGGCGCTGTTCTGGCGCCGCGTGATCATTCGTGAAATGGTGCTGGAAAATGTTCGGCACGGCACGCCACGCAAAAGCGATGGCAGTTTGCCCAGAAAGCCCGAGCCGCCCAAGAAGCCAGGCGAGCCCGATTTCGTTGACCGGGTGAAGGCGTCCTTGCAGAAGCAACTGGGTGATGTGCCCATTTTTGACCTCTCGGGACTGGGCAAGAAGATGAAGATCGATTCGCTGATCAATGTCGAAAATTTAGCCACAGTACAGGCTTACCTAAAATTAAAACATGAGGCCGATAGCACCTTCGATTATTGGCGAGCTCAGGTCGATACGCAGACCTATACGGCTCAAATCAAAGTTCTCGAAGATAAAATAAAATCCTTAAAGCTCGATAAGATAAACGACATCAAAGATGTTGTCGCGATTGCCGAACTGATTCGCAAGGTGGATGATATTCATAAAGACATCAATTCGCTCAAGAATGATGTCGAAGGCAAGCATAAGGCGCTTACGCAGACCTTTGCCGATATTCAGGGCGAGGTTAAACAGGCGCAAAACAGCCTGCAGGAAGATATCAATCGCGCCAAGCAATTGGCTAAATTGAAAGACCTGGATGTGAAGGATGTGGGTCTGATGCTTTTCGGCTCGGCCACCATGCAGCGTGTGGAACAATTGCTGGATTATGTGGCACTGGGTCGCAAATATCTGCCAACGGCCCAAAAGTTGTTGGCATCGAATACGGCGAAGGTCGAAAAACCGCCGAGATTAAAAGGGCAGGATATTCATTTTCCGTTTCATTATCGCTACCCTCGCTTCCTCATTCGCCGCGCCAATTTGACTGCCGCCACGGCCGCCGGGGATACTGGCCGGGCCTATTTTTTTAATGGTACGATTACCGGCTTGACCAATGAGCCTCCGGTGTATGGTAGACCTACCCAATTTAAACTGGACCTGATGCGCGTGGATGGCAACCGGTACGAACTGGCGGGCAGCCTGGATCATCGCGCGGCTGTGCCACGGGATTCGCTGTGGCTGCGCGCGGCAAATTTTGGGCTGGGAAAAATCCAATTATCCCGGCAGAAATATTTGCCGCAAGCTATCTTTGCTCAAAAGGGAAATCTCTCGCTCGCCGGCTTTTTTATCGGCGGTGACGTCAATTTGAAATTCGATCTCGATGCATCACCCATTCAATTTCATTTTGAACAAGAAGCAAGAGATAAGGTATCGCAGGTGGTGCGGGAGGTACTTAGCGGACTAACCCAGATCAATCTTACGGCGCAGTTACGAAACGAAGACAATGATTATAAATTTCGCCTCAATTCTAATATTGATAACGTGCTGGCCAATCAGGTGAAGCTAACGTTAGAGAAGAATCTTCGCGAGGCCCAACAGCAGGTGGAGACGTTTGTGCGCACCGAAGTCGACAAACGCCGGCAGCAGGTGGAAATGGTGGTGGAGAAAAATCGGAAGACGGTTTATGCCGGCATTGATCGCGTGAAACAGCGAGTGCAAGCCCAACTCGATGAAATCGAGAAACGGAAAAAAGAGCTTGAACAGCGCAAAAAAGAGTTAGAGCAACAGGCCAAAGATAAAATTAAAAGCATTTTCAAAAAGCCGTAGCCTGGTTGCCAAGTGGTGATATGAGATTTCCATCGGCTGTCATCTTAGCAGATAGGCCGCTAATGGCGCGGTTGACACGGACCGCTGCCGATTTAGTTTTCAGGTACCCAATTCGGTTCGACTCCGCATTGGGCTATGCGGTCGCTTCGGTTATTGCACCAGATCCTCCAGTGCAAGATCAAGTATGTCGATGTTTCGATCTATTCTGGAAATGTTCATCTATTGTTCAATCACTCGCTATCATTTAAAAATCTATATCGCTGATCAAACGAATGAACGAAAATCCGGTCGCATCAGCGGATTGGTTTACAATTGCTTCGAAAGGTCGCTTTATGATCGACCGTTTTCAGATAGCTAAGAATTGGCTACCGCGGTACACGGGTATGCCACTAAGCAAATTTGGCGAATATGTCCTTCTCACTAATTTTAGCTATTACATCCGTCGGTTTGCAGACAAATTCAATGCAGAAATTTACGGCGAAAACAAACCGATGCAGGCTGTTTCAAATAATCATGGATTGACCATCATCAATTTCGGGATTGGCTCGGCCAATGCCGCCACAATAATGGATCTCCTGGTTGCGGTTAAACCGAAGGGAGTTCTATTTTTGGGGAAATGCGGCGGTTTAAAGAAGTCGACCGAAATTGGCTATTTTATTTTGCCTATTGCCGCCATTCGTGGAGAGGGGACCAGCCTGGATTATTTCCCCCCGGAGGTCCCGGCCTTACCATCATTCAAACTCCATAAATTTGTTTCCGAGAAAATTGTCCAGCATGGTTATGACTATCGCACCGGAGTGGTTTACACGACCAATCGTCGCGTCTGGGAGCACGATCAGCATTTTCGTGAAAAGCTCAAGCTGATGACCTGTATCGCCATCGATATGGAGACGGCTACGATTTTTATTGTTGGACATCACAATGAAATTTCTCGAGGTGCACTCCTGCTGGTCTCTGATGTGCCGATCACTCCCGAAGGCGTAAAAACCGAAGAGTCTGATGAATTGGTGACCCGGAGATGGTCGGATGTGCATCTGGAGATTGGTATTGAAGCAATGACCGAAATTGGCGACAAGGGGGAGCAAATCAAGCACTTTCGGTACTAAAGGCTTAACTCGCGGCCAGCGATTCGCTTTGATCATAAAGCAAAATCTGGAGGAAAAATGACGATCAGTTATACCCAGCCACTAACTTCTGCCTGGCGTCGGATGACAGTGGCGCTATTCAAACCATTCGATCTGGTGAAATGGATGGTATTGGGGTTTACAGCTTTTCTGGCGGGACTAACGAAAAGCTCTGGCAACCTGGGCGGCCGTGGCTTTAGCCGAAATTTGGGTTATAAGTTGAAGGATTTTGGTGAACTCCTGGCGTTGCCGATCTTAATATGGGATTGGCTGCAAGTGCATAGTGGGTGGTTTGCACTTATCATTTTCGGGATCTTGCTGCTGATAGCGCTGGGCGTGGTTCTATTGTGGCTGAGTGCCCGCGGTCGGTTCATGTTTCTCGACAACGTGGTTCACGACCGGGCAGTGGTAAAACAGCCCTGGCATGAGTTCAAGCGAGAAGGGGACTCCCTATTTGCGTGGGAACTGGTCTTTCTTTTGATTGTGCTATTAATGGTCATCCTGTTTATGGTGCAGGCATATTACAGCGCCCGGAATATCTATTTTGAGGCAAAATTTCCCCCCCAGCTATTGTTACCAATCATTGGCCTGGTAATTTTGGGATTATTATCCGGTTTATTGTTTGCTTATATCAGTGTGTTTCTGCACAACTTTGTCGTCCCGATCATGTATCGCGATCGAATTACCGCCACTCAGGCCTGGCGCCGCTTCCTATCGCTGTTTGCTAACCGCTGGGGACATTTTCTGTTGTATGGTTTGTTCTGGTTTGGGTTGCACATTGTTGCCATTATGGCCATTGCTCTTGCTGGATTGCTGACCTGCTGTATCGGTTTTTTGCTGCTGATCATTCCATATATTGGCTCGGTGATTACGCTACCAATTTCTTATACTTTCACGGCTTTGGGCCCTGAGTTTTTGGCGCAGTTTGGTAGCGAGTATGATATATTCCATCGCCATGAGCCTGCTACAGTCGCCAGCGAAAATAGTCCCTCGATGGAGAATTCATGATGGTTCGATGGCAATGGCAAAAGGCCGGTATGAATCAACTGGCTGGCCGGGTTTTGCTACTTTCAGGGCTGGCTACCATTTTTCTGCTGTCAATTGTTTGGAATCCTGCGCAAACCAATATTTTGCCCTGCTATTTTCACCAGTTCACCGGACACTCGTGTCCAACTTGTGGGCTCAGTCGAGCATTCTATGCTATTTCACATGGCCATTGGCAGCAGGCCCTCCAATGGCATCCGCTGGGATTGGTTGTTTACTTTGGGCTGCTGTTGCTGCTGCTAAAAGTGGGGATCGAAATAATCTGGCGCAAAAAAATTCAGGTGATTTTAAGCATCCGAACAAAAGCAGTGGTGGTTGCTGGATTGATTTGCATCTGGTTTGCCTTTTGGGTTCAGCGAATTTTGGGTGAATGAATGATGTCTTAGCTGCTATTTTTGAACGGTTGGATGCTGATGGATCGTTTTGCCAAATGATGAATTGATTACAAGCCTCACGGCTTAACCAAATTGCCGAAATGAATGACGAGGGAGCGTAATGATACAGTTAGATCTTGACTTTGTACGAAGACAATTCCCTTCTTTCCGGCATCCAGTAACCAGCCAATGGCTCTACGCCGAAAATGCCGGCGGAACCTATGTACCCCAATCGGTGCTGCAGCGGCTGGAGCGATTTATGATCGAATCCAAGGTGCAGCCGTACGGTCAATATCTCATGTCGAAAAAGGCAACTGCGGCGATCGAACTGGGCACAGTGAAAATGGCTGAACTCATCAATGCTGATCCCGAGGAAGTGGTCATCGGCCATTGCACCACCATGAATTTCACCATGCTGGCTCACTCGCTGCGTAACTGGTTCCAGCCTGGGGACGAGGTGATTGTGACCAATCAGGAACATGAGGCCAATTCTACGCCCTGGCGCCGATTGGCGCAATTGGGAGTGAAAATTATTGAATGGCAAATGAACCCCAGGAACTCGGAATTGGAACTCAGTGATCTGGCCAGATTGCTGTCCAGGAAGACGCGGCTGGTATGCGTGAACCACAGCTCCAACATTGTCGGCTCAGTGAATGATATCCCGGCCATTGCCGCGTTGGTGCATGATCACGGCGGCTTGATTCTGGTCGATGGGGTCTCATACGCGCCGCATCATGCCGTTGATGTGAAAGCGCTGGATGTGGATTTCTATGGTTTGAGTCTATACAAAGTTTTTGGTCCGCATCTTGGACTGTTATTTGTGAAAAAAGATCATCATCATTTATTATCCAATGAGTCGCTCGAATTTCAGCCGCAACAATATGAGAAAATCACCTCGCCTGGAGCACCGAATTACCTGCGCATTGCGCTCAATCCTGGCGGAGTAAATCACGAGGAAGGGGCTTGCGTTGCCGGCATTACCGATTATTTTGATCTTCTTTACCAACACCATTTCAGTGAGGATGCGTCCAATCCGTTTCAGCGGGTAAAGAAGGTGTTCGATTTGATTGAAGCACACGAATCCGATCTGTCGGAACAATTTTTGGGTTTGATCAGGTCCTATCCCCAAATCCAATTGATTGGCAGACAGGTGTCTGATACCAGGCAGCGGCAGCCGACCTTTTCATTCACGCTGGCTAATGGCCGCTCGAACCGGGCATTTGTTAAGGAGATGGTACGGCGCAAAGTTGCGCTCCAGAGCGGTTGCTTCTATGCCTGGCGCTGTGTGAAGGGGCTGGGACTTGATACCGATACCGGCGTGATTCGGGTGAGTCTGGTGCATTATAATACGCGGGATGAGGTGCAACGATTTGGTTCGTGTCTGGCAGAGATACTCTAATTTTGGATGAATATATTTGGAAAGGAGAATCCCATGTCCGAAAAATCTATCGCTCAGAAGCTGTTTATCAAAGAAGGGCAGTCCATCTTATTGGTGAACGAACCCAGTGATTATCGCCAGAAATTGGGCAATTTGCCTGTCGATGTGACGATTGCCACGCGACCCATGACGCTGTACGACGGCATTCATTTGTTTGTGACTTCACGGCGAGAGCTTGAGGACCAGTTGGAAAAATTCACCTCCTTTCTAAAACCCAAAGGCATATTCTGGTTGATGTATCCCAAAGGGCGCTCCAAAATCAAAGCCGATATCAATCGCGACATTATTGCCAGCTACGTCCGCACCATCGGCTTAGAAGGCATCGCCATGGTCTCGATCGATGAAACCTGGTCTGCCTTGCGACTAAAAATCGTTCAATAATGGTGAATGATAGGATCATGCACTTATTCATATCCGTCTTCCTGGCGGTGGCGCCGGCACTGATTCTCGTTCGATACTTCTATCGTCTGGACCTGAAAAAGCCTGAGCCCAAAGGGCTCGTCACCCGGATATTTTTTCTCGGCTTTGCTTCGACCTTGCCAGTTGGATTGTTCGAACTGGGGCTGGAACGAGCAATGGCAAATTGGATCGACTCCTTTCTACTATTCAATTTTATCAAAGCGTTTTTTATTGCTGGCTTCATCGAAGAAACGGTCAAATGGCTTATTGTAATAAAATTTGTTTATCATCATGTCGATTTTGATGAGCAGATGGATGGTATTGTGTATGCCATTGTCGCGGGGCTGGGATTTGCCTGTCTGGAGAACGTCATTTATGTCATTGATGGCGGCTTGAACATCGCATTGGCACGGGCATTTACTGCGGTGCCCATTCATGCCATTGCCGCAGGTTTTATGGGATCCTACCTGGGACAGGCAAAATTTGCCGCTTCGCCTGACGCTGAAAAGCGACTGATTTTCACCGGCCTGGCGTACGCTGTGCTGATTCATGGATTGTATGATTTCTTTTTGTTTGCTTCGCCCCAAATTGGTGTATTTTTCGCATTGGGGGTTCTCCCCTTGCTGGTGGCAACTTTTTTCCGATTGAAAGCCAGGATCAAATTGGCCATCGCGGATGATTTTCACGCCGGCCGGCATAACGCATGACTATTCGTTTGATGAATAAAGTAGTTCGATTTTTCATGGAGGGACAAAAATTGATTCACGACTGGGAGCTATCGGAAACCAATCTGCAGCGTCTATCACAACGGAAATTCGAGGTGGCAGTCTTGCCCGTTGGCGCCATTGAACCGCATAATCGCCATCTGCCGGAGGGACAGGACTGGCTGCATACCACGCATGTTGCTCGCGAAAGTTGTCGTCGCGCCTGGCAGCAGTGCCAATCCATCATCTGTTTGCCAGCCATTCCTTATGGGGTGGATTGCAATTTACTGGATTTTCCCCTAACAATCCATGTTTCCCAAGCGACTCTGGATGCCATGGTACGCGACATCGTAGCATCTCTGCGGCATCATCAGATTCAAAAGATCCTGCTAATCAACGGCCATGGCGGTAATGATTTCAAACCGCTCGTGCGCCAACTCCAATGCGAGCTGGATGTACATCTTTTCCTCTGCGACTGGTGGCGTGTTGCCGCAGATCATTATTCTGGGATTTTTGAAATGCCTGATGATCATGCCGGCGAATTCGAAACATCGATCGCACTGGCACTATTCCCGCAACTGGTGGAACTGGCCAATGCGGGTCCGGGCCTCACCCGGCCCTTTCGTTTCGAAGCGTTGAACAAAGGCTGGGTGCAAGCCAGTCGCCGTTTCAGTCGCTTGAACGATCATTGTGCGGCTGGTGATCCCACCAAAGCATCCGCAGATAAGGGAAAAAAATACCTCGACCTTGTGATCCAGCGCATCAGTGATTTTTTAGTGGAGATGGCAACCAGCCCGCTGGATGATTTTTTTCCCCAGCAGCCATAAATAACCTAGAACTTTTGTGAGAGAAAAAATATGTCACATGTTTTAACCCGCGTCGCTATCTTTTGGATGATTAGCTTGTTAGCTTCTCATGGCGTTGCCCAGGACGCTGTTAACATGGATTTTCATCCCGATGAAGTGCTCAATTTCGCTGTCGCCCAATATGCTCGCGCGGTTCACTCGTTAACTGATACCACTCGTATGCCTATTACTGCTCATCCGGATGGCTCCTGGCGGCAGGTTGCCACCAGCCATTGGGTCAGTGGCTTCTTCCCGGGCATCCTCTGGCTGCTTTATGAATATACCCACGACCCCGCCTGGGAGCAACAAGCCCGACGCTGGAATGCGGCGCTGGCGTCAGAGCAATCCAATATCGATACCCACGATCTCGGGTTTATGCTGTACAACAGCTTTGGCAATGGCTATCGTTTAACCGGAGATGAGACCTATCGGGAGATTCTATTGAAGGGTGCTGCGAGCCTGAGCAGTCGCTTCAATCCCATTGTGGGAACCATTAAATCCTGGAATTCGAAACCGGAGGATCATCTGACCATTATCGACAACATGATGAACCTGGAATATTTATTTTGGGCCACGAAAATCAGCGGCAATCCCATTTACCAGAAGATTGCCTTGAGCCATGCCAACGTGACATTGAACAACCATCTGCGAGATGATTTTAGTTGCTGGCATGTTTTAAATTACGATCCTCAATCCGGCAAGGTCAAACAAAAGCGAACCAGCCAGGGTTTTGCTGATGGCTCCACCTGGGCGCGAGGCCAGGCCTGGGGCGCGTATGGCTTTACCATGATGTACCGAGAGACCCGGGACAATCGCTATTTGAACGTGGCTCGCAAGATGTTCGATTGGTTTATCGAGCGCCTACCTGCGGATGTGATTCCTTATTGGGATTTTGATGCCCCGAATATTCCCAATGAACCCCGGGAGGCTTCGGCTGCGGCTATTGCCGCTTCTGGCCTATTGGAATTGAGCACCTATATGACAAATTCGCAGGATCGCGACCGCTACTTGGATATGGCGCTCAAGTTATTGCAGGCGCTGTCCAGCAACGATTATCTTGCCAATCAAGAGAGTTATCAGTGTCTATTGTTGCACAGCAATGGCAGCGTGCCAGCAGGGGCAGAAGTGGACGTCAATTTCACTTATGCCGATTACTATTTTATCGAGGCATTGTTGCGGCTAAAACGACTGCAGGCGGGTGCAGCGGTGATCGCCTCTCCCACCGCAACCAAGCAGGCGCAATAAAGTCGCACGTTTTATCGACAAACCTATTGATGGCCAATGATGCGAAAGGAGCAATGCATGCACAGATCGATCTTGATAGGTGGAGTGCTGTTGGTGTTACTTTTTCAAAGATGTTCTCAAAAGGATGGGTGGAGGCCGGTGGCTGGTGATATAACCACTCGTTGGACGGAAAAGGTACGGCCGAATTGCGTGCTGCCGGAATATCCCCGACCGCAAATGGTTCGTGAAAAGTGGAAAAATCTGAATGGCCTGTGGGACTATGCAGTTCGGACCAAAGACGATTCCTTGCCAGAAGCGTTTGAAGGAAAAATACTGGTGCCTTTTCCGATTGAATCCGCTCTGTCGGGTGTCAAAAAAGCAGTCGGAACAGATCAGCAGCTTTGGTATCGCCGCAGCTTCGAAATTCCTTCGAAATGGCATGGCCAACGAATTATTCTTCATTTCGGTGCTGTGGATTGGGAAACCCGGGTTTGGATTAATGCCCATGAAATAGGCCATCATCGCGGGGGTTATGATGCGTTCTCCTTCGACATTACGGATCAGTTGAAACCAAAAGGCCGACAGGAACTGGTGGTCGCGGTTTGGGATCCGGTGGATTCCGGTTTCCAGCCCCGTGGTAAGCAGGTCCGGCAGCCAGGCGGCATCTGGTATACCTCAGTGACCGGCATCTGGCAGACCGTATGGCTGGAACCGGTGCCCGAAGTACATATTGAAAGTCTCCGAATAACTCCCAATGTGGATAATCAACAAGTTGCGCTGGCGGTGAATTGTTCCAGCATCCGGCCGGATCACCTAATTCGAGCCCGAGTATTATCCAGCGGCAGGGTTCTCGTCGAGAGAACGGGTGCCCCCTTTGAGGAAATTGTGCTTCCAATCGAGCAGCCGCGGCTGTGGTCGCCTGAATCGCCATTTCTCTACGATCTTAACTTGTCTCTGATGGATTGCAACAGCAAGACCCTGGATGAAGTGCAAAGCTACTTTGGCCTGCGAAAAATTGGATTGGGCAAAGATGCTACAGGCATCACCAGAATTCAATTAAATAATCATGAAATCTTTATGCATGGCTTTCTCGATCAGGGATGGTGGCCGGATGGTTTGTATACGGCTGCAACGGATGAAGCCTTACGATACGATATCGAGATGACCAAAAAATTTGGTTTCAATGTTGCGCGCAAACATGTGAAAATTGAACCTGAACGCTGGTATTATTGGTGTGATCGATTGGGATTGCTGGTCTGGCAGGATATGCCATCCGGCGATAGGTTTATCGGCAGCAACGATCCTGACCTTCAGCGCAGCGATGAATCAGCGTTTCAGTTCAAGAGCGAACTCAAAGCCATGATCGATGGTCGCTATAATCATCCCAGCATCGTGATGTGGGTACCGTTTAATGAGGGCTGGGGGCAATTTGAAACCGAAGGAATTAGTCGCTGGATCAAGACCTATGACCCTTCGCGGTTAGTCAATAACGCCAGTGGCTGGACGGATCGCGGTGTGGGCGACGTGCACGACATCCACGATTATCCCGGACCGGCCCGACCTGAAAATGAGCCAAATCGAGCTGCGGTATTGGGTGAATACGGCGGGCTGGGTTTGCCGATACCGGGGCATACCTGGCGTACGGAAGAAAATTGGGGCTATCGCGGCTATCAAACCACTGAGCAATTGACCGATGCCTATGAGGAGCTCACCCGAAAATTGTTGCCGCTGATTCCACTGGGATTATGCGCAGCCATTTATACTCAAACGACGGATGTCGAAATTGAAGTGAACGGCTTTATGACCTACGACCGTGCCTTAACCAAAATGGATCCCGAAGCCATACGACGAATTAATTCCGGGTTCCTGTCACCAGAAATTATTTCTGATGACGGTATTTTCCTAAACCAGGCCAGAGCTGAATTGAAAAGCAGCAAGGGTGGTGAAATCCGGTTCACAGTCGATGGCAGCGAGCCCACGATTCAATCGCCTCGTTACCATGAGCCAATCATCATGGAAAACACGACCACCATCAAAGCACGTGCTTTCTGGCCAGATGGAATAAGCAGTCGTGTTAGTCGCTTCACCTGCACCAGAGTCGATCTGATCGAAGGGATTGCGGTGGAAAATGTGCAGCCTGGCTTGCGGGTGAATTTTTATGAGGGAGAATGGAATGCGCTGCCGGATTTCACCGCGCTAACACCGGTTTGGTCGAGGATCAGTTCAAAAATCAATCTACAACTTTCAACCAAACCTATCGATTTTGGCCTGCGTTTTGAGGGCTTTATTCAAATACCTGTGGCTGGAATCTATACTTTCTACACCAATTCCGATGATGGAAGCCGCCTATCCATCCATAATCGATGTATCGTATCCAATGACGGTTTGCATGGCCTGCGGGAAGAAGCTGGCAAAGTAGCATTGCAAGCCGGCATCCATCCAATCACGATTGATTTTTTCCAGAAAAAAGGTGGGCTGGGTCTGGAGGTCTCTGTCAAAGGCCCGCGAATGGAAAAGCAAGCATTACCTGAAAATAGACTATTTCATTAGAGGGGAAGATGCCGCAAACATCTCGTGAGCTTGTTTATCGTTGTCTCAACTTTGAATATCCAGAACGAATCCCCCGCGATCTGTGGTTCCTGCCGTGGGCAGTGGAGCGCTATCCTGAAGCCGTGGCTGAGATAAATCGCCGCTTCCCTTCCGATTTTGTGACCACCGATTATTTTTATCCGCCTTCTCCGCGGGTAAAAGGTGATCCCTACAAGATCGGCAGCTATACCGATGAGTGGGGTTGTGTGTTTGTGAATTATCAAAATGGTGTTATTGGCGAGGTAAAGGAGCCATTGATTGCTGATATTCGAGATTGGCGAACTGTTCAGCCACCGTATGAGCAACTGCCCGAAAATATTGCCTCGGCCCGGAAGATCATCAATGATTTCTATGCCTCCAGCGACAAGTTTGTCTTTGCCAATTGTTGTCCCCGGCCCTGGGAACGGTATCAGTTTCTTCGAGGTTCAGAAAATGCTATGATTGATGTGATGATGCCTGAGGAGGGTGGGAGAGACCTGTTGCGCTTGATTCACGAGTTTTATTTGAAAGAATTGGAATTTTGGGTTCAAATGGACGTTGATGCGATCAAATTCATGGATGACTGGGGCGCGCAGAATCAATTGCTGATACCGCCACGAATCTGGCGGGAGCTGTTCAAACCGCTGTACAAGGACTACTGCGATCTGGCCCACGCTCATGGCAAATTTGCCTTCATGCATTCTGATGGGCATATTACTGAAATTTATGACGACCTGATCGAGATCGGCGTCGACGCCATCAACTCCCAATTATTTTGTATGGACTTTGAAGAACTGGAACAGAAGGCCCGCGGCAAAATCACCTTTTGGGGCGAAATTGATCGTCAGCACGTGCTGCCATCGCCGAACCCAGAAGATGGGAGGGAGGCGGTCCGCAAAGTCGCTCAGCATTTCTATGATCCGCGTGGGGGTGTGATTGCCCAATTTGAATTCGGCGCTGGCGCCAATCCTGCAACCGCTTTGGTGATTTTTGATGAGTGGGAGAAAATTGTATAAATGACAGGATGCTCTGTTGCGTTTTAAAAGCGCCGTCTCTGGGTCAATATAATTAGAATCAACTCCCAATATGCTTAATCGGTTTCATTGAATATTGGTACAGTAGGATTAGCAATAGCAATTGACCAGCATCAAGCTGAGCAAAGAATTCGATTCCAATGACCCCACGAGCTCCAGTTGCTGACAAGATCAAATTTGACCGCACAATTAAATATTGGATCAACGATTTAGCCAGCGGGGAGAAGCTATCTAAAAAACAATCGCAATAGCAAAGCCACGATCGCTATCACTTTATCAGACATGATTCCTCAACATCATCTCCATCGGATGTGGATTGAGGTAGTGTTGCCGCTTCAAATATGGTTCATTGTATTTTCGCACATAATGGTTCAATAACGTGATCGGAACGATCAGCGGGATCAGGCCT
>JAPDQM010000052.1:0-26067 GCA_034505795.1 Candidatus Zhuqueibacterota bacterium | reverse complement strand
ATGTTCACACTACGGCAGTTTCGGCTGCATTTTTTTTGGATGGGGGTTATTTTTTTATGTCTTAATTGTGCTACCACGTATCAGCCCAGCGGGCGATCTGACGCTAAGGCCAAAATCCAATCACTGAACACCAAACTTCGCTCCAATCCTAACGACCCAACCGTGCTTCGTGACCTTGGAATCGCATATTATGAATCGGAGCAATACCCTGCTGCACGTAAATCGCTGATCAAAGCATTCAAATTGAAACCAAACGATCCACAGACCCTGCTCTATCTGGGAATGACGCTGGAAGCAGAGAACAAAACCAAAATTGCTCTTAAAATTTATCAGCGCTATTCACGAATTCCGCAAATTTCACCCTATCGCAAAGCGCTGGAAGGTAAATACCAACTGCTATCGCGTCAATTAATTCGCGAAGAAATCCAACAACTTGTCCAGCAAGAACAGCAATTGGGGGCAAACGAACTGTCACCGAATGCCATCGCGATATTCCCTTTTGCCTACCAAGGAAGCGATCCCCAATATGCCGCGTTAGGAAAGGGCATCGCCGAAATGATGATTACCGATCTCAGTCAAGTACGCAATCTAAAATTGATCGAGCGGGTGCGGCTCCAAGCGCTGATCGATGAGCTTGAACTGGATCAAACAGGCCTGGTAGAGGAAGAGACAGCATCACGCTTTGGTAAATTGCTGCGGGCTGGCAAAATCATCCACGGTAACTACAATATTCAGAGCAGAAATAAATTGCAACTGGAACTCGCGCTTTGGGATATGCAAAGCCAGGCTGCCTCGGATCTTTTGAGCAAAGATGATGCGCTGAATAATTTATTTTATCTCGAAAAGGACCTGGTTTTTCAAGTCATCAGTGAAATGGGAATTGAACTCACGCCGGCTGAACGGGAGAAAGTGCAGCGCATTCCAACGAAAAATATGCAGGCGTTTTTGAACTATTGTATGGGACTCGAACATGAAGACGCCGGAAATTTTCAAGCTGCGGCCCAATCGTTTCAAAAAGCGTTTCAATTGGATCCCAGTTTTTCACGTGCTGGCGAAAAGGCCGAGCGATCAAAAGATATAGCCTCAGTCGAGCAAGGCACCAATAAATTATTAGCAGCAACGGATCATGACGACAATCGATCAGAGCAACCGACTGGCAATACCAATTTGATCAACGACCGATTGCAAAATCTATCGTTTAGTATCGGATCAAACTTTATTCCTGGTAAGGACACTCGCAAGTCCATGGAAGAGGCGGCGACTTCCCGAGGCGGATCATTTGGTGATCTGCCCGAGCCGCCACCATTGCCGCAGTTGCCATAAGTTTTCAAAAATATCAATCGTCAACAAAGGCGCTTTTTTCACTTTAATCGCACGAATAACCAAAAGAGTGAATTAATGATAAATAATCATAATCGAAACAGGCTGTTCATCCTGGGATTTAGCGTGTGGCTGAGCTGGCTATCCAATGTTCCAGCGCAGGTTACGAACTATTTCCCACTGCACATCGGCGATTACTGGATTGAGCATACAGACTCCATCGCTGGTCAGTATCGCCCGACAACCATGCACCGCAAAATCGAAGGCACAAATCTGATTCAGGGAAAAACCTACTTTCGAATGAAAGAGGAGATGAAATCGGATGATGGTGAGTTCCTCACCGCATGGTATACCTGGTTGCGAATTAACAATAATGCGGTCATGCTTGGTGCGTTTGGCGAGGATTCCGTAATCGTGGATTTTCAAATACCGTTTCAGAGCATCATCGTAAATGGAGATGTCAGCGATTGGGTAGGCCTGGCGCCCCTTGTCACTGATCCCCAGGGAGATGACACGCTGAACTATCCCGGGGCTGATATTCAGGCAATCTATGCTGCCCAGGATGGCAATCATCTATTTCTGCGAATGGATCTATGGGAAAATGCCAATACCAATTTTCGCAACACCGCGCCACCGGAAGACGGTCGCTATGGTTTTGAAATCGAGACGAACGGCCCTTATAGCGATCTGCACCCGGGAATTTGCTATGACGGGGTGAATCTTCGTTGGAGCCTGGGATATAATGGCAGCAATTGGAACATGCCTAGCGGCTTGGAAGGCCCCGAATTTGTGGGAGTGAATGGGAATCATATTGAACTCAAGCTTCCGCTCTCGCTAATTGGCAATCCGACCAAATATTATAGGATAGAAGGCATTGTTAGCAATTACAGCTACGAATCGGGCACCGAGTTGGACCGTGCTCGAATTCAGGCAACGGAGATATTTACGCCTGAGGTTGAATACATCCCGGCCACTGCTGGTCAAATAGGGGCGACCTGGGAATTCACTTCCGATGGCATGGGCGGGCGTATCATTTTTCTCGTCAAGGCGGCTGGGCTCACGGTGCAAACGCCGGCTGGCACGTTTAACAATTGTGTCGAAATGCAAATTACCAGCATTGATAATATCGGGGACACCACTCAGGTAACCACGATGTATATGGCCGAGGGCATAGGGCAGGTGCGCAATCATGGTTGGGAACGGCACATGAGTGTGTTTGATTTTGTGCTTACCGATTACTCGGTTCAAGTAACAAGCCCGGTCCAGGTGGTTCAACAGACAACCCCAGTTTCGGGTCAGAGCCTGCCGCTGGTGGTAGAGCCACCGCAAAATTATCAGCCGACCACCAGTTATCTTTACTATCGTTTTCCCGGCGAAACAGGTTGGTCGCAAAGCCACAGGATTGCTCTCAATCCTTCTGGCAATCAGCTCAATGCTACCATTCCCGCCGGTCTGATCACCTATCGGGGGCTGGAATACTATATTGAATTGGATAATGGCGTGGAGAAACTCTATTTTCCTGGCGCCAATCCACAGCATAATCCGGCAGCACTGAGAGTTACCATTGACCAGCATACGCCAGATCTTTCTCTTCAAGGGGGAATCTATAAGATGGTCTCAGTGCCCATGTTGCTTAACGATCCAGCCATCGGGTCGGTCTTGGGCGATGATTATCATGAATATGATACGCAGTTATGGCGCCTATTTCGCTGGTTGCCTGGGGAGAATAAATATGTCGAATATCCAGTGCTGCGGTCATCGTTTGTGCCAGGCAATGCCTTCTGGCTGGTCACTCGTTGGGGCGAAAATTTTGATGTGGAAAATGGTGTTTCCATGGATACCTCCGCGCCTTTTGAGCTATTCTTAGAGCCAGGTTGGAACCAGGTAGCCAATCCATTTCCTTTTCCGGTTCCTGTGGATAGCTGTGAAGCTGATACCTCAATCATCGAGCGTCCCGTGTCGTATGATGGCAACCAGTACCACTACAATGTGAGCGTAGTCGAACCATGGGAAGGCTATTTTGTCTTTAACAAAGGCAGCACGGTTAGTCGCATCCTTATTCCACCGATAGCTGCCAGCCCTGGCATCCCCAAATATAAGAGCGGGCGCCAGATAGATGAGAATCGAGAATTCTTGCTGCGATTGGTCGCCCGGATACCCGGAACCCGGCTTGAGGATAGCGAGAATTTTATTGGATTTTTGCAGCAAGCAACGGATGACATTGACGCATACGATTTTGCTGAACCGCCACCGATTGGTGAATACGTGCGCCTTACCAGCATCGCCGGCGGCTCAAGCTATGCCGGCAACTTTAAGCCATTGCCACAGGCTGGAAATTACTGGAACCTGATGGTCAGTTCCACTGTCCCGCAAAAAACCATTGACATCCAGTTGCAGGCGACTGGCTGGCTTCCAGCGAATTTCCACTATTACCTGTTGGACGAAGATTATGGTTGTCGAATTCCAATCAATAATAATTCATTTCAAATTGTATTATCAAGGGACCTGCCAGAACGGCGCCTGAAGCTGATCGTTGGCACTGAAGAGTATGCGGATGCCAATCGTGATGAAATACCGCTAACGACATTGGATTTTGTTTTGGGACCAAATTATCCCAATCCCTTCAATGCCGAGATTACGATTCACTACCAGCTTGCCCGGCGTGAACGTGTTTCTATCATCATCTACAATCTCCAGGGGCAGAAAATTCGAACCCTGGTCGACCGGATACAGCAGACAGGCAGCTATAACGCGATTTGGGATGGGCTGGACGATTCCAACCAATCCGTTGCGAGCGGAGTCTATTTTGTCTGCATGAAGGCGGAAAATTTTTCGGCCACAAACAAATTGACTTTGGTCAGATAGACGCGTTGCTCAGTGCAACGTAGTGGGGGAGAGGGCAATATCAAATGGAGTAGCATTACAAGGAGCAGAATGAAAGCAACGATTAATAGCAGCATCATTATGGTCATCGTCAGCCTCCATACCTGTCTGGCAGCCGATCAGTACATCATCAGCCAGCAACGGTATCTCAAAATCCTGCCGTTATATCAGAGTTGGGCGATTGGAAAAGGGCCCACCTATTCCTATTCGGAGTTTAGCGTGCCCATCGCTGTTTACATCCCATTGAATCGCAATATGAGCATCAATCTTCTGGCGAGCCAGGCAACTGCGGATGGTGACGGATTAGAAAAATTAACCGGTATTTCAGATACTCAAGTATCGATTGCCTATTACCTGGAATCGTACCATCTGATTTTCAACTGTGGCATCAATGTGCCCAGCGGCAAAAAGGAATTGGAACTGGATGAATTTGGAACATCAGCTTTGTTGAGCCTGAGTTACTTTAATTTTCAAGTACCGAATTTCGGCCAAGGCATGAACATATCTCCTGGGGTGAGTTGGGCTCTGCCTGTGAACGACAAATTAGTGCTGGGAGCGGCAGCATCCTATCAAATCAAAGGCAAATACAAACCCATAAAGGCCATGCCTGATGACTATGAACCAGGTGACGAATTGCTGCTTTCAGGCGGGATCGATCTTCGGCTTGGGATAATGACGACTTTTGCTGCTGATTTTATTTTTACCACGTATGGCAAGGACAAAGTGGGCAGCCAGTCGGTCTTTCTATCCGGCAGAAAATCGGGCATTAATCTTAAATTTCAGACTTTCATCAATTACAATGAGCTTTTATTGCTGGGACAGTATCGCACCAAGGGCAAAAACAGCACAGTGATTGGTGGCACACTCCAAACTGAAGTTGAAAAAACAATCCCCGACCAATTTGAACTGATGGGCTACTATCGACTTCGCGTGAATCCACAAATTTATCTATCGCTACTGGGCGAATGGCGATCGTATCTTGCCGCGAAGTCGTTCGATGGCCTGGACATTTTTGGCATTGGCGTTGCGCCCGAATTTAGTCTGGCTCGCAATGTGAGCGTTCCGATCCGTCTAAAGTACCTCTTTGGCGATTTCGCCGGTGGTTCCAATATTGCTGGCTGGGAAGCCGGAGGGGGGCTTAGCATTGTATTTTAACTATTGACCTTCGCACAAAATCCATTGGCTTTGCTTTGCGCTGGCCACCACGGCTTCTATGACCTTCATGTTGGCGATGGCATCTTCAAGTGGTGTGGGGACGGGTGTATCGTCGATGACGGCCTGCGAGAATAGCTCTCCCTGAATTGCATATTGATCGCAAATGTCAAAAGTCAATTCTTTCAAATTCCCTTGCGCCTGGAGCCAGATTCGGCAAGGTTTATCTGGGGGCGCGTTGAACGGAATTTCAATTTCGATGCGTCCCTTGGTGCCGAAAATGTGCACTCGCTGATAGGGTGTTAATTGCGTGGCGCAAGTAAATGTAGCCGCGCCGGTGGAAAATTCCAGCATCACCGAGGTCAATCGATCGACATTGAATTGAGGATCATATTCCATCATGCCGCACACCCGCCGTGGCTCTGCATCAAATATAAATCGAGAAAGCGAAATTCCATAGCAACCAATATCCATCAATCCGCCGCCACCGATACCAGCCATATTGCGGATATTTGTCGGATCGACATTATGGTATGAAAAGAACGAGTGGACAGTTCGCAGCTCACCAATTTCGCCCTGTTGAACCAATTCCCGTGTCCGCTGCCATTGAGGATGGAAGCGGTACATAAAGGCTTCCATTATTTTTAGCCGGGGATGCTTTTGGGCTTCACCAAGCAATTGCTGGCCTTCAGCAACCGATAATGCAATGGGTTTCTCGCATAATACATGTTTTCCCGCCCGCAACGCCTGTATCGACCACGGCACGTGCAGATGGTTGGGCAACGGTATGTATACTGCATCGATGTCCGGGCTTGCCAACAGTTCGTGATACGAGCCAAAAGCCCTGGCAATGCCTAACCGTTTTGCTGCTGCCTGCGCCTTTTCCAATTCCCTCGAAGCAATGGCTATAATTTCACAGAACCGGCTGGTTTTCATCGCAGGGATTACCTTTTCAATGGCGATTTTTGCTGCGCCAATAACTCCCCACCGAACCTTTTCCATAGATAATTTCCAGACCATAAGGTTAAAAATAAAATGCCCTGGATCTTACCTGCACCGACCAGGGCAATGGGACTATAATTTGCTTTTACTTGTGCTCGCGAATTTCCTGCCGATCTTCTCGAAGCTCGCGACGATCCTCCTTTAATTCCCGGATACCTAACTTAATTTCCTCCTGGGATAGATTTAAGTATTCCTCCAGGAGATTGCTTTGCTTCTGCTGCAAAACTTTGTCGCCAATGCGCCCAGCATCATCAATTTGCCGTTGGAGTTTGATCAACTCCTGTGCAATTTCGCGCTTGCGCTGCAGAATTTCTTCAGCCTTTTTTGCATCGCGAATATCCTTTTTTAGATCCTGGCGGTCATCGCGTCGATCGCGCAGATCATCTTTAAGCGCTCTTTTGTTATGGTCGAAATCATGACGTTCGCGACGTACCTCGCGTTCGGAGCGTTTTGCTTCCGCAGCCGACTGCTTTGCCTCTTTGGCTGACTGTATGGCTTCAGCCCTGGCCTCTTTCAAATCTCGGCGCAATTCATCGGCAATTTGAGCTTCGACCGCATTTAATGCCGGAGAATTCGGCTGTTGCTTGCGCAAATGATCCCATTTCATGACCAGGTCTGAAAGCCGATCCAGATCACGACGATCGTCCGCAATTGCCTTTTTATCCAGAATAATGCTTTTCTTATCTTTCCAGCGCTCCTGGGCAGTGGCGTTGAACTGAATGAACACAGATAAAAGAACAAAAGCGAATAATGCGGCGCTTGTAAGGATTCTGCTTTTCATCAGCACCTCCAATAGACTCGTAATGGGATTGTGAAGTTGTAGCGCTGTGCTGTTGAACAGAGAATTAGCAACTCGCCATATTAAACTTGAAAATTATGAGATCGTTCCTCAAAATGCTTTGGCATGCAAAACTGGTTTGCAATGAACTTGCTGCCTCACGCTTTCTCATGTCGCGTCATGAAATCGAAGGCGAATTAATACTTAGAAGCGCCGCTTTAAATGAATTACGATGCCCCATTTGCTACTGCATATTCATGAAATTATCGAAAGCAATTTTTAAGAAAATTTTCTGCCGATTCCAGCGTGCTTCACAAACCTGCCAAGCCGCAAGTTACTTGCCATACTCCACAGCGCGTTTGTTACTTCTCAATCTACTTCGCCAGCACCAGTTTCATTACCTGGCGCCTGCCGGAAAACTCCAGTGCGCAGAAATAAATGCCCGAGCAAACGCGTTGACCGGCATCAGTCTGGCCGTTCCACCTCATTTGATAATCTCCAGCAGCCATCATGCCATCAGTCAGCGTTTGCACCAGGCGACCAGCCATATCCCAGATCTGAAGTTTCACAGTCCCGCGTTCCGGCAACTGAAATTGAATGGCTATCTCGGCATTGAACGGATTCGGATAGCAAGATTGTAGTGCTAACCGAAATGGCTTCGGTTGGAGCTCTCCCTCTGCCATTTTGCTGGATTTAATCGTATGAATTTCGCCCGCATCATCTGAGCCGGCTGCGGTAAGCACAACTTTTGGCGTAAGATGTATCTCATCTGTTTCACTGGCAAGCTCGACAATTAGGGTTTCTCCTACAGCCCACCCTGATGGGAAATTGCTAACGGATACCCACCAGTATTGGCCATCGCAACCAGTTCCAAAACTATTTTCGGTTAAAATTTCATTCGGTCGCGAGGCAATATATGCTTTGATTTGCAATGACTCTCCATTAAAGGTGACATCCTTGTAAGAAGGCATTTTGCCATAAACGGTATGCGGCGATTTTTTTAAAGGCAAATTGCTGTGGGTCGCAGCAGGCGATGCCTCGGGCAAATGTGGCTGTTGTTTCATCAATGCCGAACCACCTGATGGCCAGGAAGTGGGCGCAGTGACATTGACATAATAAGGGTATCCTGCGCGGACTGCGAAATCGCCAAAGGGCAGCCCCACCACATGGCCCATGGTTCCCTGAGCGGCTGCGTCCCAAACATATACATCGGTGCAATTGGGGATATCCTGGCCCAATGCCTCGGCGGTGGTTTGGCCACCCTTTTCCAGGGGTACTGCCAGGTGATTAATATCCGTACCATTGGTTGTGATCAAATTAAAAACGGGCATTTCATAGCTACCGGCCACGGTCCAAATTGTATCGGCCACAACATTGACGATATAGGGATAACCCGGGATGATAGAGAAGTTATTGAACGGAAGTCCTTTGGGATGGCCTGTGGTGCCCTGGCCAGCGGCATCCCAATAATACACATCGGTGCAGTTGGGGATGGCTTGAGCCAGTTCCTCGGCCGTCGTGATTGGCAAACGAGTATTCTGAGTATTGGCCACAACTGCAATCTCGTTAATATCAGTGCCAGCCGTGGCGAAGAGCGGATAGTCGAATTCGATGGCCAAATTCGAGGGCGCGGTTTCAAAGAATTGGTCTGGCAACCATGCTGTCACGCGATAGCAATAATTGTTATTGACATCGCCAACAACATCAGCACCATTACCATTATCGGTCCATTGGATTCCTGCAATCGTGGGATCCTCATCTACAACCTGGTTGCCAATACGATTGCTGCCACCGATTTCATCAGGATCGAAATTAAAGCTTAACCCGCGATAGATATTGTAGCCCGCAGCACCAGTAACCTCGCTCCATTCCAGCAAGATACTTTGCCCCTGAACTGATGCACGAAGATCAGTGATCCTTAGCAATGTGATAGTGAAAGCCCTATCGCTTTGGTCAGTGGGGCTGCCATCGGCATCAGATACGCGGACCAGACAATTGCCAGATGCATTATCCGGAATGATCCAAGGATAAGAGCCTGCGTCTGGGGTGCTGGCAGTAATGCCGATCCAATTGCTACCATTGTCAGAGGAGTAATCAATTTTTACTGCGCCGCTGGTGCCGCTCGAATTCCAGGTAATGTCATGGATACTACCCACCGCCCAATCTTCGCCGCCATTGGGGCTGGTGAGCCTAAGATACTCGAAATCGGGCAGTACCACCTTACCCAGGCCGTAGACATTATCTCGTCCCGGATCGCCAAGATCAATCACACAGTTTTCATATAGATAATTTCTTACATCGACTTCACCGAACGTAGGAAATCGGCCTTTAATGAGCGCACAAATTCCAGCGGTATGGGGCGATGACAGCGAGGTCCCCTGCCAATAGCCATAAGCAAAACTATTGCAGCTATCCGGAGCTGCCACGTCCGGCTTGGGTCGGCCATCCGTTGTCGGCCCTTGCCCACTAAAATATTCCTGGGGCCCTGACTCATAGAAATTCTTGCTAATGGCACCGACCGTCACCACATCGCTATAAGATCCGGGATCGGTTACGCTGCTCTCCACGACATGATAGCTAAGGCCATAGGATGCAAAAATCGTGAAATCAACATTGGTAGAGGCAGAATATTTCTTAACAGCTATGGCATAGCGGCCATCCTTGGTCAAATTCAAATAGGCCACTGTTTCTGTGGGCGATGAATTGGATTGTCGATTCGTAGAACTTGTCGCTACCTGCCACGTGGAGTTCGAATAGTTCCATTTATAGAGGTAGAGGTCATAGTCCTCGCTGGTCGTGGGATAGCTATCCCAATTCATCCAGACTTGAATAATTGTACCCAATGGAAATAACCAAACATAGCCCGGCTCTGGCCCCAAAGGATCGAGCTTGTCGCCGGCCCCGGTGAAATCATGGAAATCATCGACGGTCGGAACGAATACCCCCCGGTAATGATCTTTAGCGTGGTTACCAGCGGAATTGACCCAGGTGATGCCATGGGCAATGGCGTCGGCCGCAGCTTCACAAGCACCGCCCGTACCATCGTAATAGGAAAGGCCAAACCAGCTCATCGAGTGATTGACGATATGTACTCCTTGATTGATCGCATCGTCTTTTGCATTTTCAAGATCTGTCAAATCATCGATTTTATAAAGGTAAAAGCTCGCCCCAGGAGCAACATCATATACCGCTTCAGTCACGGCAGTACCATGTTCGCCATCGGATGAAGCCTGCATTCCACGGCCAGTCAAATCCAGTGCATAATAGGTAGGCGGTATATCCCCATTATTTTGGGCATCGGTTAGCTTATAAAATCCCCCATCGATAATTGCAACCCTGGCGCCAACGCCGGTTTGTCCTGATACATGCCAATTGTCGGCGTTCATTAATGTGACCCCTTCGCTGGTGATAGCATCTGCAACCGGTCTGATGACATTATGGATCTCTGCCAAACCACGAAGTGCTTTCGCCAAATTGGCCAGTTGAGCGATTGGAACTTCTGCTCGCAACGAATGTTGGGCCCTAGCCTGGATCGTCGCACCAACTTGGCTGATGTAGCGTTCGTTAATATCTTTCGTGGTGAAATTGTGGTAGGGGAGAATGGTAACCAGAACATTTTCACCAATGAGTTGCAGGCGATTAGATGTTGCAAAGCTATGGATATCATGCCTCGCAATTTGGTAATGATAAAGTTGCTCCAGGCTACTGGCTAAATTGGGTATTTGATGTGGCATCGAATCAGAATCTGTAATCTCCATCAACTGCTTCTCTATCATTTTCGCTTTCGGAAATGGCTGGCCATTTATTTCGGTTAATACCAGACAAAGAAGAGTCAGTAATGCCATGCCGAATCTAATAATCGTCGTCATAATCACTCCTGAATTATTGCCCAATAACTTCGCCGTTTTTCTTTATCCATTCATTCGATGCCGCCGATGTTTTTTATCCAAGTCGGCCGATCGTGTGGCGTCATTTTGGAAACATGAGATAAAGAAATTTCAGCAAACATTCAAGTGAATTTTCATGAGCCACAAAAAAATAGTCCTCATGATAATGTATTGATAAAGAACCAAACAGTATCATTTTGTGGCCATAGCAAAATAACAGATAAGGCATAAGTTAGGCACAAAGTTTCGAGCGGAAATAGCAGTAGGTTTTATCATCAATTTCAAAATCGTAGCATGTGCCTGAAGATAGGGGGCTGACATTTATGAGATATAGAATTACTAAACGGGGTTGGCGCATTTCAGAAGACATCAGCTTTTTGCAGCCGGCAGCGGGACAAAAAAACAAAGCCGCAGAAATAGTACTCTGCGGCCCAATTTGGATTGGCATTGCCAATTGATGTAGCGTCCCCAGGGGGAATCGAACCCCCGTTGTAGGATCGAAAATCCTAAGTCCTAGGCCACTAGACGATGGGGACAGAAATTTGCGGGGAGAGTGACGGGATTCGAACCCGCGGCCACCAGGGCCACAACCTGGTGCTCTATCCAACTGAGCTACACCCTCCGTTTTTTGACGGCGCTAATATAAAGCAATTTTTTTTAAAATGCAAGAAAAATTTTGGATCTTATAAAGCATATTGTATAAAAATTTGCTCTAACACTATCAGGCAGATTGAACCGAGCCAAGCCAGAGGCAAAAATCAAAAACTGCTATACTTCATGGACTAAAGGAACCATTTCCGCTCGATTTTACAGGCATGGAATCTTTTGACGGTTGATTCGAGATAATCAAGCGCATGTTGAAGCTGCTCAGCGGAATAGAGGGCCGGAGCAAAAATGACAAATAATACCTGAGTCGTTGCCAATGTCACCATAGTTCGCGCCGAATCTGCCGAGGGATTGCCAAATGGACCAAGATCGTCCGCGCAAACTAACCTGCCGCCAACATGGATAAAATCCTTGCGAATGCCGTCATAGCCCTCGCTATCTCGTCCCATTCGCACTCGAATAGGCCCCACGATTTTTCCGACATCATATAGTCCCAGCGAAAGCAATAGCTTCAACGAACATAAGTTACAAACATCAACAATCGAATTAATATAATAAAATGGTTGTCCCTTCAGGGCACGTCGCAGCAATGCCTCCGATGAGGGGCGATTTTTGGTGGGGTCAATGCCAATTTGTCGATAAAGCCAACGCGTCGGATGTAATTGGTCCAATGCTTCATTCGGCGAACGGTATTTCTGGCGGTAAGTCTCGGCCAGAACTTGAAGTTCAGCAGCCAATTCCGGGATATGAGACCGCACAGAGACCTGAGTTATATATAATAGGCCAAGCTTGACAACGCCATTCAGTTCTGGATCTTTTGAAATTTGTAGCGTCATTTTTTTGATTTCGTTTTTGTCCAAAATACAAAATCAGATTATGAAATGCAATCTTTTTTCTTTAGCAAACTTTGAATTTGAAGATAATCTTGTTGCAAATGTTATTGCAATTGGCTATATTGAATCATCCATATGAAAATTATTTTTGAGGTGGGCCAGAGGCCTTTTAATTAAAAAACTTGAGTCAGACAAAAGCTGCGTCTGCGATCCCCTTTGTTTTATTTCATGCAATGGTTGAGCAACATGAAAAAAATTATTATCATCAATAATGCCTGGATCTGTCAAATCAAGCAGAAATTGATCACTCCTATTTTCGGGGATCTTGTCATTGATGACGGTCGGATCGCAGCGATCAGACCCAGAAATTTTGCTGATTTTTTGGCTGACCGCGCTGGGGCTGCAACCGGCGATATTGATGCTGCCGGCCGCGTCATTACTGTTCCCTTGGTGAATTTCCATGAGCACTGCTATTCCCGCTTAGCCAAGGGATTACCGCTTGCCGGCTCAATGGCCAATTTTGACCAGATTCTAAAAAATTTCTGGTGGCAAGTAGATCAGGCATTAGATCTGGATATGATACGAGCCAGTGCGCAAATGGCGGTGCTCGAATCCATTCAATCTGGAGTAACTTATATTTTTGATCATCATGCATCGCCGCGAGCGATTCAAGGAAGCCTGAGGACCATTGCCGAGGTGTTTGTTGATTTAGGCGTGCGTGGTGTTTTATGCATTGAAGCTTCGGATCGTCATGGACAAGCGGCGGCACAATACATGCTGGCAGAAACCGAAGCTTTCAACAAATTTTTTGGCAATTCAGAATTAAAAGTAATGGTCGGCTTGCATGCAACCTTTACATTAAGCGAAACCACATTGCAAAAGGCTGCCCAACTCGTCCGGAACCTGCAAAGCGGCATTCACATCCATGTCTGCGAGGACCGTCTCGACCGGGACCAAAATCTGCGTGCTTATAACGAGACGCCAGTTCAGCGTTTGCATCGCCATGGTCTGCTGAATTCCAAAAGCATTTTGGCACATGGAGTCCATCTGGATGAAGGAGATTATGATTTACTGAAACAATCTCGAAGCGCGCTCGCTTATAATCCAGATTCAAACCTGAATAATTCGGTAGGCTTACCGGAATACTCGAAAGCGCCGTTGGAAATTCCCATTGTTGTTGGCACCGATGGGATGCATGCCAATGTTGGCAGGTCGCTCAAACAGATACTTCTCTTGTACCGACATCAAGGAAATTCTTTTGATCGCTCTATTCAATGGCTGCAAAAAATCTATTTTGATCAGTTGGCTTTCGTGAAAGCATATTTTCCAGATTTTCCCGCATTGCTCATCAATGATCGGGCTGATCTCATTATTTGGGATTATCTTCCGCCAACCCATTTTTCATCAGAAAATTTTTGGGGGCATTTCATTTATGGTATGTTGGAATATCCAATTTACAGCGTCATGATGAATGGACGAGTTTTGTTAAATAATAAAAACTTCAATTTTGATCTTTCGATGCGCAATCAAATTTGCCAGCAAGGCAGAAGATTATATGATAACATCAAATTAATGGTGGATCGACCTTCATGACTATTTTGTCGTCAATTCCCTTTCAAATCAACCAGGAACTACTGTTTCAAACGGTCCGAATTGATAAATCAACTTCTGAGGCGCAAGAACTAATTCGACTGGTTCAAGAGGCAAAATCAATACTCAAGCCAAAGGCCATTTACACCGTTTCGTACGTTGGGGCACGGCAGGATACTAGCGTCATTATTGACAATGTCTCCTTTGAAAGTCAGGTATTGCGGATAAATCTAAGCAACGTGGAGCGGGTTTTCCCATTCGTTGCGACCTGCGGTCGGGAAGCCGATACAATAGAAATCGCTGCCGATGATTTTGTCAAGCAGTTTTGGCTGGAAACCATTAAAGCGATGGCGTTAGAATCAGCGATGAAATACTTAAGGCGCCAGCTAAAACAGAAATTTGCTATTCGCAAAATTGCTGCCATGAGTCCAGGCTCCGGCCCCAGTGATGCCTGGCCCATCGAGCAACAACGGCAATTATTTTCGCTTTTGGGGAACGTAGAAGAAGCTATCGGCGTTCGACTGACCGACAGTTATTTGATGATTCCTAACAAATCGATCTCTGGCCTTTTTTATCCAACTGAAATCGCGTTCGAGACCTGCCAAATTTGCAAAAGAGAAAACTGCCGCGGCCGAAGAGCGGCTTATAGCCACGAATTGGCTCAAAAATATCAACAGGGCGAAGCTGACAGAAATTAGAATTGGTCGGATAGACAATTTTAGCGGTTGAATAAATGGATCGCTGTGTCGTCGCTGTATTTGGGATTGGTTGAAACTTCCAGCGCGATGTCCATTGGCGACAGCTTCACTTTGCTGAGCAATTGCTCATAGGTCAGTTGATAATTGCTCGCTTCCCACTGGCGCTTGATTTCCTGGATACGATATCGCAACGGCAGATTGATAAACACATAGTAAGTACCGTGCGCGTCTGGCGGCAAATCGCCCTTGGCCATTTCATCACCGGGTTCATAATTCATAACTTTAATTTCACCGGTGTTTCGGCTGGCCAATCTTAAGAAAGTCCACAGATTGCTCTGTCTGAAGTAGCACTTGAAATGATCAATTTTTAAATGGCTTTTGGTACGGTTCGTAACCTGGGCCGTTAATTCCAGGTTTAAAAAATCGTTATCGATTATCAAAACGGAATTTGGACGAATCGTCGCGGCTAAGGTCACGTGGCTAAAATAGGCTCGCTGAATAGGGGGCCAGATGATGTTATAACAAACAAACCCGATGAATGCCACTATCAGTCCGCCAAGCAAATTAACCAACCAGGACGGCTGGCGAATTTTCTCGGCAACTTTTTTTGAGTATGATTTTTTCTTTTTTTCCATTTTCAGTCTTTCCTTACCAGACACGGAACACAACTATATATTCATATTTTTTATCGGTGGCATAGGGGCCTTTAAATAGCGCAATGTAATAGAGCCGCTGGGCCTGTTCTGGACCAAAGCGCCTTTTGATCTCTTGTCGAATTCTACTCGTTTCTCGTTGGTGTTTGAACTCTGATATTAATTCTGGTACCAATTTTTCAACGATTCGAGGGCTGGATGCTTGAACCACATACGGAATTTCAAGCCCTGAAAACATGTCCTTCGGGGGTAACTCCCAGAAAATAGTTAGAACGTTCCTAATCTCTCCCGGATTAAGCTCAGCAAAAACCGACTTCGCTCGCGCCCAATCTTGCCGATTTTCAAAATTGCGATTGGTATCGAAAAGAATCAGTTGAACACCTGGATTCAATCGCAGCAAGTGTTCATTAATGGGCGTTTCAGGATTAAGGCAAGCGGCATAGCCGATATTGGTGATCATGCTGTCACGACCGGTTTGAAGATAAATATCCTGCAGTAGCGCAATGGCCTGGCTGTTTGCATCGGCAGGCATGAAAATCTGTCGCTCCGAAAGTTTAACAATACAACCAGGCTCAACTCGAGAAAGCTTCAAATTGAGCTTGAAAAAGGTTATTCTCGTGTTATCCTTGGCAATGAAAAAGCTGCGTTGAGTGCGATTGCCTGATTGTGAAAATGCAACAGAGCATGAAACTGACGCGAGGGTTAGTAACAGAATTAGCTTATTTCGGAATTTCATTCAATAGTCTCCCTATCTCTAATCCCATTTTAGCCGGAGTCATCGCCTTAAAGATCTTGGTTTTCACAGTATCAGTCAAATGAGAATAGCCGTGGGCTGTCAGCGTACCACGTTCGAGCAGTGCTAACCAGGCAGGATCCGCTGCAGCATACGCCTGGCGAAATACATGCTGCAACTCATTGTAATCATAACCAACGTATTGAGAAACATAAGGCTCATTCGCAAGATAATAGTCTCGCAAGCGATAAAGCTCGATTAATTTTTCGCCAGCAAAACGATGTTCGCCCTCTCGAATCGTGGCGAATTCTGGGCGAGCATCAAAGCCCAACGATAGATCGATATCGTCTTGCGGTTCAATTCCCATGGCACCAGGCGAGACGAGTCGATAGCGCCGCTGGGTCAGATTCCTGGTTCCATGCACGCCATTAGCGGTTAAAATGCCACGCACCAGCAGTGCCAATTCGCCGGGTGCATATACGCCATAGGCTTGCCTGCAGGCCTCCTCCAACTCCTCATATTCGAATATGGCGTCCGTTCCTTGATGCTGATTTCCTAACAAATGGGCTTCACGAAGCTTGACAATAGCGCGAAATTTTTCTTGTTTGAAAATGTTATGTTCCTCTGGTGGAATAGTCGAAAACATTTTATAGACTTGGGCATCCGTATCACTGCTTTTGCTTGATTCAATCTGAATTTGATCTTGTTTAGTGGAAGTAAGCAGCAGCAATGAAGGAAACAGCAGGAATATTAATAGATAGAAGACACGATGGTGATTTCTCTGAGATGCCGGTGCTGAGACATCTTTATTTTTGCTCATAGTGCATCCAGGCCTCATTTAACGGTTATTAACTAAGTAAATTAAGTAATGTTCTGATTCCATTTTAATGCGCAAATCGAACGCTTCTGACAAGGATTCAATTGTCGATTTGCGATTTGGACAGATTAGCAGTGCCAGATGATTTGTGAGGTGAATCAGTGCATTTTCAAGCAAAATAATTAGGCAAAAATTCTATCTACAACGTGGGTACAGGTTCCGAAAAATTCCGTCCATAAGATAAAATATTTTTTCGCATTGTCAAGCAAAAAATTATTTTTTGGAAAAAAATATCGTTCACTGGCCAAATAGGAGGGGCTATTCCATTCAGCGCTGTTCTGTTTATAGCAAATCGTCTTGTTCGGCCTTCTCTTTATCCTCATGAATGAAAACCAAGCTATAGTTGCTATTTTTGTTCTGCCAGTTAACCTGTTATTAATGACCTTGAATTTGCAGGCAGCAAGCACTATGGCCCTTGTTCGCGTCGTCCCAGACGTCTCAATTCACTCTCGATGCGATTAAAGTATCGCATTAGGCGATTTAGAATACGAACCAGAGCCATCAAAGGAATGCCAATGAATACGATCATGGCGATGACAATCCCAATAAACCAGGGCGATCGAAATAGCGATTCCATAATTAAAATTCGATATTTGGTTGAATAAGCCAGGTGACTTGTTTCATCGGTAAATCAGCAAATTGACCCAGATCATGATTGTAAAACCGAACCCATTCCCAGCGAAGGCCACCGGCCAGGGTGAAAAACAACTTGCGCTGGAAAATGGCAATAGGAAATTTTTTACCCATGCTGAGAAGCTGCAATCCGGCATGGCTTTTATTCTCTGAAAAACTAGAGGGGAAATAGCCCTGATATTTGAAAATCGAATTCCGGGCTAAGGACCAGCCGCGGTATCGCCAATCGCTATGGCTGCGCTCCATCGAGATGGTAATCATATCCTGCATAAACGCTTTTTGATGAAACTTGCCGCCCAATCGGAAATTCCAGGACAGACGGCGTTGACCGGGCTCCTTGAAATTTCCGATCAACATCAATTCAAGCTGGTACCATCGGTCAGGGAAGTAAATATTATTATGAATTTGATGATGACCATAGGAAATCAAAAATCCCGCCAGGGCTGAGCCCGCCTGTCGCCATCCTGGCTTCAGACTATCGCTATGCACCAATAGCAGGATATTGCCGAGAAACACGGAAAGCGCGTACGGCTCTTCATAACCGGCCCCAATTGTTCGCACAACGTTAAGACCTAATGGGGTCTGAAAACGGTTATAAAGTTGCCAATGATCGGTTTCCAGCACGCTACTGAGCGCCGCCAGGGGATAGGCGGTGCCTTGAAGCAAAACATAAGTCGGCAACAATAATCGCTGACTAAGGCGATGATATATCTCCTGCTCATTGCCGGGTTGCATCACAAACGGTTGTTCATTTCTTCTGAATTTCAGGTAAAGCGAGCTGTATGGTTTATATAAATCTAAAGTGATCTGGGTGCCAAAATGAAATCCATTGAAATTTTTGTGATATGAAAGTGTCTGGCCTTTGACAGGTTCAACGCTTATCAAAAGCAATGCCTGGCAGATCAGCAAAATCGAAAATATTCTTCCATTCCTTGGGGTTATCACAAGATTTTTCATAAACTCCGATCGTTCAGTTATTGCAGGGCTTTAGGAATCCACCACCAATCAAGGTTGTAGTCAAATCCCAACGGAGCAGGATAAGGCTTGACGCCCTGTACTCGTTTGCTGGTCGCAAACATGCTATCTCTCATGAACAGATAGATTACTGGCAGGTCCTCTGAGAGTATTGCCTGGGCTTTAAAAAAATATTGTTTCCTGGTTTCCCGATCAAACGTCTTCAGCGCTTTCTCAAGTAATTCATCCAGCTCGGGATTGATGTAAGTGGCCCAGTTGTACTCGGTATCATGGATTTGACTCGAATGAAACTCAAAAGTCAAATCAGGATCAAGTACCGCCAGCCCGCCACGAGTGACGCACATATCAAAGTTTCGTTGGGCGATGAAGGTATTGAGATAAACACTCCATTCAACTACTTTGATTTTCATGCGCACACCCACCGCTTTCAAATGTTGCTGCACAATGGTGACGATCTGTTGAATGGCTTCATTCTGAGGTGATAGCATGGTAAATTCAAACGGCGAGCCATTTTTATCCAGCACGCCGTCGCCATCACTATCCTGCCAACCAGCCTGACTGAACAGTTCTTTCGCTCGGTCTGGCTGGTAAGGATATTTTTTGATGTCTGGATTGTAAGCCCACGATTCCGGGGGGATCGGTCCCCAGCACAAACGCCCCATACCGAATTGCACACCATCAATGATGCCCTGTTTATCGATCGCATAATAAATCGCCTGGCGGATGCGTTTATCCTGAAACAGGGGGAGCTTCAGATTGAACGTAAGGCCATACATGAAGGTATCTTCATATTTGAATTTATTTACAAATTTTTCAGCATCGGGACCTGCAAGATCCTGGACGAATTGGGTGGTATGCAGCCGCGTAACAAGGTCGAGATTGCCAGCTTTCAACTCCAGGATCTGGACGGCGGCTTCCGGAATGATCCGAAAAATCATTCGATCCAGATACGGCCGGCCCCAATAGCTTTTTTCATTGGCCTCAAGCACGATCTGTTCATTGCTCGTCCAGCTATGAAACTTGAACATGCCATAACCCACCGGTCGGCGATTGAATTCGTCGGTATTGATATCTTTTCCCTCCAAAATATGTTTCGGCAATAGGCCAATATCCCAGCGATAGACCGCATAAACAAATGGTTCCTTATAAAAAACTTTAAAGCGGTACCTGTCCAGTGCCACTACGGTATCGATGCGACTGAACGCATAGTGGACAATGGTTTTGGTTGTGGGATCGATGGCTTTGAGATAGGTAAATATGACATCGGCGGTAGTCACTTCGACGCCATCTTCCCATAGCACGCCTTCGCGCAGTTTGAAAATTAGCTCTTTGCCATCGGGCGAAAATTCCCAATGCTCAGCCAGAACCGGAGTCAGTTTGGCCTGGCCAGGATGCTCTGGATCTTCCAGGTTGCGCACCAGTGGTGGAAACAGATGGATAATGACTTCACAAGCCGCACCGTCACTATAACCATAAAGCGGCTGCAATGAAACAGGTTCTCCGCTCAACGCTCGGATGAGAGTACCGCCAAATTCTGGGTGATTGGGATCAAATTGGGCATTGGTTTGAGTGCCATCAGAGGCTGATTTCTTCTTACCGCAGGATACTAATCCGGCAACACTCAGGAGAAGCAATATGATGAGTAGCCTCCGCGATCGATGACGCATAGAATTCTCCTTGTTTAATTCAGACTGGGATTGTTTGACCCACTACGTGCAATCTTTCTGATATTGCTGCTTAATATATCCAAATAAATGCTCTTTGTCAAGCAAAAATCTCTTAGAACAAAATTGTAATTCAAAACGCCGGAATTACAAACGCCGCATCCCGGCCTTTTCCTTGTCTTTCATGGCATAATCTTTGAAGCGGCAAATGATCTGGTCAAAAAAGAAAGGGTGGTCAGCATGATATTCACTGCAAAAATTGCTTGCTAATCGACGATAAAATTTTTATATTAAAATTCGAACCTGGAGAAGCGTTCCTTGTGCTTCATCTCATTTTCATAGCCTTGATAGTTGAATCCGTTGAAATTCATCAGCGCAAAGGAGATATACATGCAACACGAATCAACCCCTGTGATTTATCTCAGCCAGCATGTGGATCCAACCATTCCTAAAACAATGGCTCAAATCGGTTCCCAATTTCAATTGTACCATTTTTCCAGACTTCAGGATATCGACGGCTTACTGGTCGACCATCCCATTTTTATCTTGCTAATAGATGAAGCATATCTGCCTCCGTTGCAGCAGGAGCTTTCCAAAATCCATATCGATGTAGATCGCTTTGCCGTCATTGTTATCACTCAAAATGGCGCGGCCGGTCTGGCGCAACCAATCAACGAGCTTCGGTTGCCGATCAACCAGATGCTATCTCATCCTATCCAGCTCAGCGCTCTATCATTAGCGTTGATGAGTGCCCGTCAATTTCTGCTAACCAAAGCAGAGCTCAAACGCTTGAAGCAGACGCTACAATTGCAGAATCAGGAACTGCGGGAATTATATGATATTGGCATTGCACTGTCTGCCGAGCGAGATTATGATACTTTGCTGCAGATGATCCTATTGCGAAGTCGACAAATCACGCGAGCTGACGCTGGCAGCCTGTATCTGGTGGAAGCCAGAGACGATGTAGCGGAGGATGAAAGCAACTTTTTTGCCAATAAGCAGCTTCGATTTAAGCTGGCCCATAATGATTCAGTGAGCATCAGTTTTCAAGAAACCGTAATGCCCATCGAAAAGAAAAGCGTCGCTGGTTTTGTCGCCTTGAGCGGTCAGTTTCTGAATATTCCTGATGTGTATGACCTTTCGCAGCATTCCAGGTTCAAACATAACCGTAGCTTTGATGAGGCCATCGGTTACCGTACCAAATCGATGCTGGTCATACCCATGAAAAATCATAAGGATGAGATCATCGGCGTGCTGCAACTGATCAATCGCAAGCAACATTGGGATGCTCGATTAACTTCACCGGCGATCGTGGAGCAGGAAGTGATTCCCTTTGATGACAAATGTGTTGACCTGGCCAGTTCGTTAGCGTCGCAAGCAGCGGTCTCCATCGAAAATAATCGACTCTATGAAGAAATTAAACGACTGTTTGAGGGCTTTATTCGCGCATCGGTTCATGCCATAGAGCAACGCGACCCAACCACTTCGGGCCATTCGGAGCGAGTCGCGGTGTTAACTACAGCCCTGGCCGAAAAGGTGGATCGCATCGACCATGGACCGTTCAAGGATGTAACCTTCACGCGCACCCAAATCCAGCAGATCAAATATGCTTCTTTGCTGCATGATTTTGGCAAGATTGGTGTCCGCGAGCATGTTTTGGTGAAAGCGAAGAAGCTATTTCCGCACGAACTGGAAGCGGTCAAAAATCGCTTTCGTATTGTCAAGCAAGCCACCCAATTGAATTATTCTTATGAAAAAATCAATAGTCTATTGCAACTCAAACGAGAAGTGGCACTGGCGCAGCTACTGGCCTGGGATGAGGCTGCCAAACAAAAATTGCGTGAGCTCGATAATTACCTTAATTTGATCTACGAGCTCAATGAACCATCCGTTATGCGCAAGACCGGTTTTGAAATCTTATCTCAAATTGGCCAAATCATGTTTGAAGACGATGGTGTCAGCGAAAATCTCCTCAGTCCACGAGAAATTGAAGCGCTTTCCATCCCGCGGGGCAGTTTGAGCGAAGAAGAACGAAAAGAGATCGAATCCCATGTCAATCATACGTTCAATTTTTTAAGTAAAATTCCCTGGACATCCGAATTGAAACGAGTGCCATACATCGCTCACGCCCATCATGAGAAGCTGGATGGAAGTGGTTATCCATTAAAATTGACCGGAGATAAGATTCCATTGGAATCCAAGATGATGGCCATTTCGGATATTTTTGATGCATTGACGGCCTGGGATCGACCCTATAAAAAAGCCGTTCCGGTTGAGAAAGCGCTGGAAATTTTGCAATGGGAGGTCAATGACGGCAAATTGGATGGCAATCTGCTGCAGATATTCGTAGATGCCAGGCTTTTTGAACTTGTCAAAAAACCAGCCGATTGATCGTTATGGCGAAGATTGTTCATGCGCCCCAACAGCAATGATGAAATATGTGGGGCGTTTTTTTTTATGGGATTGGATGATTTGGACGAGCTCCGGTCAGAGGGCGGGCTGATTTTGAAATTTTTGAATTGTCGAATTATTACTTGACAGAGTAAAATTTTTTTCTTATATTAGCGCCGTCTTTTTTTGAATTACAGTTACAAAGCAGAAAATCGGTGCCATGTATTCAAAGATCCATATCAATTTTTCCTCATTCCATTACCTGCGCTTATTGCGACTTTATTTGAGGAGCAAATTGCCGCTCACACTACAATGAGGGCTATCGTTTCAGTTTTGCCGTTGCCGATAGTCCTGCTAAAACCTGTCCTATATCTATATCCAATTCAAAAAAATGAGCATCATTACATCTAAAGTTGATAGGAGTTCCTTATGAGCGTATATCCTTTTGCAGCCATCGAACAAAAATGGCAGAAAAAGTGGGAGGAAACAAAAATTTACCAGACGGATATGAACAAGATCGAAAAGAAACTGTACTGTCTGGTGATGTTCATCTATCCATCGGGAGATAAGCTGCACATCGGCCACTGGTACAATTACGGGCCAACCGATACCTGGGCGCGGTTCAAACGGATGCAGGGCTATAATGTGTTCGAGCCTATGGGCTACGATGCGTTTGGCTTGCCCGCCGAAAATGCCGCCATCAAAAAGGGAATTCACCCTGCCATCAGCACGGCGGATAACATCGATTATATTCGGAAGCAGTTGAAAGCCATCGGCGCCATGTACGACTGGAGCAAGGAGATCAATACCAGCGATCCCAGATATTACAAATGGACCCAGTGGTTCTTCTTGCAATTATACAAAAATGGCCTGGCCTATCGCAAGAAAGCGCCAGTAAACTGGTGTCCCAGTTGCAAGACGGTTTTAGCCAATGAGCAGGTGATCGACGGCCATTGTGAGCGTTGCAGTTCCGAAGTGACGCATGAAGATTTAGTGCAATGGTTTTTCAAAATCACGGATTATGCCGAACGGCTGTTAGAAGGTCACAATCGAATCGACTGGCCCGAAAAGACGATCACCATGCAAAAGAACTGGATCGGCCGCAGCGAAGGCGCGCAGATCAAATTCAAGGTGGCGCATTCGGATCAGGTCATCGAAGTTTTTACCACCCGACCCGATACGCTGTGGGGCGTCACCTACATGGTGCTGGCGCCAGAGCATCCGCTGGTGAAAGAGTTGACGAGCGACGAGCAAAAGGAAGCGGTTGCAAAATATGTTGAGTTTGCCCGCAAAGCCACTGAGATCGACCGCACTTCGACCGAACGGGAGAAGACAGGCGTTTTCATCGGCGCGTATGCGATCAATCCTGTCAATAACGAGAAGGTGCCGATCTGGATTGCGGATTATGTGCTGTTGACCTATGGCACAGGCGCCGTGATGGCCGTGCCAGGGCATGATATGCGGGATTTTGAATTTGCCAAAAAATTCGGTCTGCCCATTCGCGAGGTCATCAGCCCCGATGGAAAAGCGCATGACAAATTGACAGAGGCTTATGTCGATCCAGGGATCATGATCAATTCGGGCAAATTTAGCGGCACGCCTTCGGATGTTGGCATCCAGCAGGTGATCGCTTTTCTGGAGCAGAACGGAATAGGGGAGAGGCGGGTCAATTACAAGCTGCGGGACTGGCTGATCTCCCGTCAGCGCTATTGGGGTGCGCCCATTCCGATCATCTATTGTCCGACCTGCGGCGAGGTCCCTGTTCCAGAAAAAGATTTGCCCGTTTTATTGCCCGAAAAAGTCGAATTTAAGGGCACGGGCGAATCGCCGCTGACCACCAATCCCGATTTTGTGAATACAACCTGTCCCCACTGCGGCGGCAAGGCGAAGCGGGAGGTGGACACGATGGATACGTTTGTCTGTTCCTCGTGGTACTTTCTGCGCTTCCCCAATCCGCATATCGATACGGCGGCATTTGATCGCGAGCTGGTCAAAAAATGGCTGCCCGTGGATCAATATGTCGGCGGTGCGGAACATGCCGTGATGCATCTGCTGTACGCTCGATTTTTCACGAAGGTGCTGTACGATCTGAAATTGATCGATTTTGATGAGCCGTTCACCCGATTGGTTCATCAGGGCGTGATTACCAAAGATGGGGACAAGATGTCCAAATCGCGGGGTAATGTGGTGAATCCCGATCGGTTTATCGAGCAGTATGGCTCGGATACGTTTCGGATGTACATGATGTTCATGGGCAGCTACAGCGATGGCGGCGATTGGAGCGATGAGGGGATTACGGGCATTTACAGATTTTTGAATCGAGTCTGGCGCCTGGTCGAAACTCTGGCCGAACATCCACCTGCTGGCCATGAAGCTCAGCGGAGCAAGGAGATCGAACGGATTCGGCATTACACCATCAAAATGGTGACGCAGGATCTGGAGCGGTTTCATTTCAATACCGCCATCAGCCGCATTATGGAACTGGTGAATGCCATGTATCTCTACGTTCAGGACGTCAAAGCTGATCAACAACATAAGGAGATACTCGAAGCTGCCAGAGAGACCGTGATCCTGCTATTAGCGCCTTTTGCCCCGCATTTTGCCGAAGAGCTGTGGGAGAAAATTGGCCAACCGTATAGCATTTTCAATCAACCCTGGCCAGGTTATGATGAAGCCAAGACGCTGCAGCAAATGATCCCCATTGTGGTGCAGGTGAACGGCAAGGTACGCTCTTCCGTCGAGTGCGAAATCGATGCCCCCGATGACCAGGTGCTGGAAAAGGTGCTTGCAGACGAAAAGGTGATGAAGCATCTCGAAGGAAAAACGATCCTGAAGAAGATCGTGGTGAAGAATCGGCTGGTGAATTTGGTAGTGAGATGAGTTAGTTTTTCTAACAACGCTTGGGCTGTGCGGCGGGCAAGCAAAGGATGAATTTCAATCGACGAACAAGTACTAAAATTACCCACCGACTGAAAATCGCGCCACGGCTTGCCCGTCCGTACGAGCCCATTGTTATGTGATTTTTTTCATTATTATTTATTTCTTCAATTTGCTTAAATGTACAAGTTCTTCAATTACTATTCTTAATTCACGTTTCAAATCATCTAAGTCTTTTTTTCTTGCTAAATAACGTCGATTGTGTGCAGATAGATCACCTATGTTTTTTAGTTTCGGTAAAGCATTTTTTGCATTTCTACCTACAGACAAAGTTGATTCATTTAATAAAGCTTGAATTAGTCCACCAAGATAAAAATATGTTCCATCATTATTTTTAATTTTTTGTTCAAGTTTATGTGCTTCAAAAGTTTCGATTATTAAAGTTTCTATTAATCTGCGACACATTACAGAAGCAGCATCATACCAACCATAATCATAACTGCCACAAGCTTGTT
>JAPDQM010000051.1:0-26231 GCA_034505795.1 Candidatus Zhuqueibacterota bacterium | reverse complement strand
CTAATTGCTTCCACTGCCACCACCTCTGCCCAAACGGCTAATCCATTTGGCAATAGCGGTTCTTTTACTGGCGGCCTGGGAATGACGGTCATTGATAATCAGACCTTCGTTACCATCAATTTGCGGCCGGATATTGCCCTGGGCAAGTTTGGCCTCGGGTTGAATGTGAATTTGCTTTATAATACTAAAAATGGTGCCATCCGTGGCGAGGATTGGAACGAAAGCTATGATTGGGCGCGACTGATCCGCTACGTCCGCTACGGTCAAAAACGCGATAAATTTTATACCCGCATCGGAACTCTGGATGCTGCTCGATTGGGGCATGGCTTTCTGATGAATTACTATACCAACGAAGCCAGTTTCGATCGCCGCAAAATCGGTCTGGAGCTCGATATGGATTTTGGTCTCGCCGGCTTCGAGACTGTGACCAATAATTTGGGGCGCTTCGAAGTTTTTGGTGCGCGCGGTTACGCTCGCCCCCTGCAACTGTACACGGATCTGCCCATCGTAAAGGACATCGCCTTTGGGGCCACCTACGTCACCGATATTGATCCGGATTCCCGCCGCGGTACGGACGACGGACTCAATGCCTTTGGCGTGGATGTTGAAGTGCCGCTGATTAACATGCCCATGTTTCGCACGTACACCTATTTTGATGTTGCCAAGATTGACACTTTTGGTTCAGGTTATGCCTTTGGCATCGAAGCCATTTTCAAACCTGCTGCTGGCATTGCCGAGGTGAGTGCCAAATTAGAACGACGCATCTTGGGCAAAGAATTTATCCCCTCTTATTTCGATGCCTTTTATGAAATTCAGCGCTTTCAGCCATTAGAGGGAGGCGGCCTTGCCCGCAAAGATCAACGCCTGGCTATGGTTCAGGATGAAACCCGCGGCGTTTTTGGCGAATTGGTCGGCCATGTCCTCAATACCATCCGACTCGTAGGCAATTTCCAGCGCCTGGATCAAACCAAAAAGAGTGGCGTGCTGCATCTGGCCGCCGATTCCGGAGATCGCATTCCCGTTCTGGCGCTGCAAGCCGCCTACGACAAGACCGGCATCGAAACCCTCAACGACGCATTTACGCTGGATGATCGCTCCATTGCGCGGATTGGGCTCGGCTATAAAGTAAAACCCTATCTGATGCTGTTTATGGATTATATCCACAGCTTCAAATATGATGCCGAGAAAAATAAGTACAAGGCACAAAAGAGATATTCCCCTCGCATTGCGTTTGTGTACAATTTCGGCCTATGAGGCTTAGCTGGAATTATTTGGCCGTCATTGCCCTGGACGGTAAGCGCGCATAAGGCAATTGGGGAGAAAATTGCTTGAATTGCCGCTAATCGTAACATTCATACATATACCAATCTTCAAGCATGCCAAATAGCGACGGTGAGATTTTAGGTTCGATAATTTATCAAAGTCACGAGCAATCCCCGCGTTGGAACTGCGACGCGGGGATGTTGCTGCTCATGAGCAATTGATTTAACCTATGGTCATTCGTAATCCCCTATCTCTGAAAACATTCCTATCGACATTCCGGTCATTAATTGCCGTGGGGCTGGATTTTGTCTATCCTTCCTATTGCCTCGCCTGTGGCGCAAAGCTGCAACATAGCGAACTACTGTTATGCGAACCATGCTGGCAGCAATTGCCGCAGCTTCCGGGCGAACTCGATATGAATGTCATGGCCCGAAGCATCGAAGGGCCGATTTATTTTTCAAAGGCTATCTCGGTCTGGGAGTTCACCCCCACTGTGCAGCAGGTAGTTCATCATTTAAAATATCAGAACTTCAGGCGTCTTGCCCCAATCATGGGCAGTTTCATGGCTGCCAGGTTAAGCTGTTTTTCTCTGCCCCAGGATACTATGCTGATCCCTATCCCGCTTCACCGAACGCGACTTCGGGAACGGGGCTACAATCAAAGTGCACTCCTGTGCCAGGCAATTGCCAAGCATACGGGATTCAATTATAGCGATAAAATCGTTCGGAGAATTCGTTACACCCATACCCAAACCGCGCTGAATGCCGCTGAACGCCGGCGCAATGTCGCCGAAGCGTTTCGGGTAGTTGCCCCATCGGTGCTGATCGACAAATTGGTTATCCTCGTTGATGACGTCATTACCACCGGCGCTACCATGAATGCCTGTGCCAAGGAACTAGTGACCATCGGCGCCAGCGATGTCTATCTGCTCTCCGCAGTCAAAGCTTGAAGAAAAAAACTTGACATTTACAGATTTTTTTAGTATAATAAGCGTTCAATTTTAGAATTTGCTCGAACATCATTGCAGTACATAATACGTTAGAGTTCCATTAATTTGTTTGTTTTAGATCAAATTAATGGAATTCATTTATTGGCATATTTCGCTGCCCCTATTTTCTGGCAGAAATAATTCAAATTCGCTAATGAGAAAAGCGGTTTATTTAAGTTAGCTTCAATTGAAATGGTGAACAAATTACCCTTATGTAGTGGAGGATGTTATGTCGGTTAAAGTTGGAATTAACGGATTCGGACGAATTGGACGCCTGGTCTTTCGAGCGTTGATCGATAGAAAGGGATTTGAGATTGTTAAAGTCAACGATCTCACCGGCGCTGATGTGTTAGCTCATTTATTGAAATATGATTCCGTCCATGGCAAATTCAAAGGCGAGGTATCGGTCAGTGGTGATTCGATTATCGTAAATGGCAAGAAGATATTGGTTTCCGCTGAAAAAGATCCGGCAAATTTAAAATGGAAGGATCTGGGCATCGAAGCTGTAGTGGAATCCACTGGCGTATTTCGAAAAAAATCGGACCTGGAAAAACATCTCGCGGCTGGCGCCAAGAAGGTTGTCCTCTGTGTACCAGCAAAAGATGAGATCGATGCGACCATCGTCCTGGGCGTGAATGACAATATTCTTAAAGATGAACACAAACTGGTTTCGAATGCTTCTTGTACCACCAACTGTCTGGCGCCTATAGCCAAAGTATTGCACGACAATTTTGGGATTGTGCGCGGTTTGATGGTCACTGTCCATGCCTACACCAATGATCAGCGAATTCTTGACCTGGAGCATAAAGATCTGCGTCGTGCCCGAGCGGCTGGATTATCCATTATTCCCACCACAACAGGGGCTGCTCGAACTGTTGGCAAAGTGATCCCCGAGTTGAAGGGCAAACTGGATGGCTATGCGCTCCGCGTACCGGTAGCGGATGGCTCAGTAGTCGATTTAACCGCCGAGCTCAAGAAAGAAGCCACCGCTGAAGAGATCAATGCCGCCATGAAAAAAGCGGCTGCTGGCCCGCTCAAGGGTATTCTGGAATATACGGAAGATCCTATCGTTTCTTGTGACATTATCGGTAATTCCGCTTCGAGCATTTTTGATGCTCAATCTACCATGGTTATGGAGAAAAACCTGGTGAAAGTGGTTGCCTGGTATGACAACGAATGGGGTTATTCTTGCCGCGTGGCCGATCTGCTGGCCAAAATGTTTCATGTTTAATTTTAATCTTGCAGGTTAGCTAAAATAGATGAGGGGGTCGCCCAATCACCTGAAGTGGCGATCCCCTATTTGATCCATTGCGATGCGAAACAGTGGTAACGTTTTGCCAGATGTCACGTGTGACAGCAATGGAACGGAACTTTTAACAAATCCAAATAGGTATAATACACAGCATGCGAACAAAAATTATCGCTGGCAATTGGAAAATGAATAAGACCAATGCCGAAGCAGCAGCCTTTGCCAGTGATTTAAAGACAAAGATTGCTTCGATTCAAAAGACGGAAATGGTTGTCTGTCCACCTTTCACGGCGCTGACAATCGTTGCGGAGAAGTTGCAGGGCAGCCGGGTGAAAGTAGGCGCTCAAAATTTGTTCTGGGAAAGCTCTGGCGCCTTTACCGGCGAAATTTCGACGGAAATGCTGGAGAGCGCTGGTTGCCATTATGTGATTATCGGCCATTCGGAGCGACGACAATATTTTGGCGAAACCAATCAATCGGTGAATAAAAAAATTAAGCAGACCCTCCGCAGTCGTCTGATACCCATATGTTGCATTGGCGAAACGCTGCAACAGCGTCAGAACAATCAGACAGAACCGGTGGTGCGGACGCAAATCATCGAGGGTCTGGAAGGCATCACTGCCGAACAGGTGCAACGAATGGTGATCGCCTATGAGCCAGTATGGGCCATTGGAACTGGCGTGACCGCTACCCCAGAGCAAGCAGAAGAGGTGCACCATTTTATTCGCGAACTGCTCCGAATGCAATATAATGATCAAACTGCAGCCACTGTTCCAGTCCTCTATGGCGGCAGCGTGAAACCGGATAATATTCGAGAGTTGATTTCTAAGCCAAATATCGATGGAGCGCTGATCGGCGGCGCCAGTCTCAATGTCGATGGCTTTGTTCAAATGATCAAAGTGAGTGAACAACTTTTCGGTTAGTTATTTCGCAAAGGGAGATTATGGAAACTTTCTTAATCATTATTCATTTTATCATCACCATATTGTTGATGATTGTGATTTTGCTACAATCGAGCAAAGGAGGCGGATTGGCAGGAGTCTTCGGCGGCGGTGGTGGCATGGGAGCGGTATTTGGTGGCCGCGGCGCAGCTTCATTTTTAAGCAAAGTAACCACGGTGCTAGCGGCGCTTTTCTTGGGCCTGGCGCTATTGATCAGCTATATTGACAAAGGCAAAACGATCGATAACAGCGTTGCGCGCGAACGGCTGCGTCAATCCTCGCCAGCGTCGGTGTTGCCAACGGTTCAACAAGAACCGACGAGCAGCGGTGAATCGGTTCCCGCGCCGGCAGCGATTCCGATGGATACCAGTCGCTAAGAATGATTTCGAATTTCTATGGTCGCCGAAGTGGTGGAATTGGCAGACACGCTATCTTGAGGGGGTAGTGCCCACCGGGTGTGCGGGTTCGAATCCCGCCTTCGGCACAAAAACAGCATCAACTATTATCAATCAGTTAAATCCGGATCAACGGAAGGAGGAATTGATTCATGAATTTGCTTAAAAAAGTGATTACAGCCATCTTGTTGGTGGTGTTCGTAATCGGTTTGATTTTGCTGGCAGGCCAGGCGTATGCTCAGGATCCCGCCAAAGAGGACTATCAGAAAAAACTCGAAGAATACGAACGGGAAAAAGCCCGCATCGAAGCTGAAAACAAGAAAAAAGAACAGTTAGCTGACGAACTCAAAATGAAGTCGGCTGCTAAAAAAGCATACAATGAAGGCCGCGCTTATCTCTTAAAGGGAATGGCCGAAGAAGCGCTAAACTCCTATAACCTCGCGATCCAATACGACAACAATTTTGCCCAGGCTTATCACGGCAAAGGGGTTGCGTTAAGCAACTTGCGACGCTACGATGAAGCGTTGGCTGCTTATCATAAAGCAGTAACTATTGATCCATTGTATTCGGATGCCTACCTGGCATTGGCGAAACTATATCGCAAAATGGATAAATACGATGAGGCTCTCACGGCATGTCTGAAAGCTATCGAGACCGATTCCAGTTCCGATGGCGCGTATTATGAACTGGGCTTTGTGTACAATCAGCGCAAAGATTTCCAGAAGGCAGCCGCTAGCTTTGAGAAGGTCATCAAACTAGATCCCAAAAACTATAAAGCTTACAATGCTCAAGGCGTTGCGCTCGAAAAAATCGGCAAAAATGAAGAAGCGATCCAGGCCTTTCAAAAATCGGTTGAAGTAAAGCCCAATTATGAGGAAGGCTATTATCGGCTGGCTGCCACCTATAACAAAATAGGAAGCTATGATAAAGCCCTGGAAGCAGCTCTGAATGCTCTGAAATACAAAAAGAATTATGCCAGCGCAGCATTCGAAGCTGGGGTAGCTTATAAAAATTTGGGTCAAAATGCCAATGCCATTGAGTATTTTGAAATGGCGGCCAAAGATCGGCTCTGGACCCAGTCGGCCCAGTACGAAATCGATATGATCAAAAAGAAGATGTAGGCTTTTGCCAGGTTTTAATTTCAAAGCTCCCATACTCGGATCAAGCATGGGAGCTTTTTTTTAAAGCCTCCTAACCAGACGATAATGAGTTCTTGTTGCAAAATTATCAAAACAGGATAAATTGTCATTCCTGTCCGCCAACTGGCAGACAGGAATGACATCGTTTGTTTTTATTCCCATTTTTGCAACAGAAACCAATTAATCAATCGCCGGCGACGGTTCAATATGATACTTGCCCTCCTCCTCGCACACTGAAGGATTCCTGGAATTTTTCCAGTCGAACTTAACGCGGGTTAATCCACTGGTACAAATTCACCAAATTCCTGGGAGTGTATTTTGCATGCCCCGTTAGTTTTCCAGCGCGCATTGAAGTTATAATAGAATTCCAGATATTCCGAATCACCACCACCTTTGGTGGTGATCAGATAGACGTTGCGCAACACACCGATTTTTCGGGCGCGTTGAGCTGGAACTGGAGAATCGCCAGCCGAGACGTCCACTGGAATCCAGCCATAGTTAGGAAGGTACACTTCAGCCCAGCGATGGTAGACATCATCCACTCCCTTGTCTTCAGTGCGGACCACGAGTGAGCCTGCATAACGAGCGGGCAGACCGCTGGCGCGACAGAGGGCGATAAAAATAAAAGTATATTCGCTGCAGGAGCCGGAACCTCGCTTCAACACAGTGGGCGCCGGATTCCAGCCACCCAAGGGCTTTAAATTGTATTCGATCTTATCACAAATATAATCGAATATTTTTCGCATCATCCAGAATGGATGTCGCTCCTCCCCCACTGCCTGCTTAACTGCCTCCTGAATCAGCGGATGACGGATATCATATTTCAAACCATCGCTTAGATATTTCTCTTTAATCTCGGCCGGAATTTGATCCAGCGTGCCGACTCGCTCAGGGAAAATGACATATTCGGTTTGATAATTTTTGACTCTCAGCTTCATCGTGGGTTTGAGGAAGCGATTGGCAGGTATCGATGAAAAATGAAAATGTGCCAATCGCTGCCCCCAACGGTCGGTTACAAAATCGGTTGGCTGGGGATCAAATTGAATGGCGCCTAAAATTTCCTGATTATCGAAATTGGTCGGAATCGCAAAATAGCTATCCAATTCGATCACCGGATCTGGACCGTAATTTCGGAAATCGTGAATCGCTTCCCAAGCATATACTTTTGGATTCTTTTTGATCACGAAATCGCTGCTGGTCAGATCGAGTTGATAGATCTCAGCACGCTGGTAATCTGCGTACCATAGCGTTCGTCCATCCCAGCAAATGCCGTAAGGATATGGTGAAGCGGTGGGAATGAAGGTCACCACGGCACCGGTCGTTCGGTCTACCCGATAAAGCATGTCGTCACCATTATCGGCCACCCAAAGATAAATGCCATCAAACGTGATTCCTCTGGCATTAGACGACGGCGCTGGAATATTCTCATGCATCATGCCATCAATGCGATTGATTTTAAGCAATTTTTTCTCTTTCTGGTCGACCAACCAGAGAAACTCGCCATCAAAAGCCAGGCCAACCGGATCAGGCGAATTGGATTCCAGAATCTTTTCGGCCACACCCGTTTGTACATTCAAACCATAGATCCAGCCTTCGCCGGCATCCACGCACCACAGCCGCTGGCCATCCCAGGCCAATCCCCGCGGCTCAAAACCGGGTGCTTTGATGCTGGATTTGACTTTACCATCTGCTGAATTGATCTGATAGATGCGATAGGTCCCCCGGTCAGCCAACCAGAGCGATTGTCCGTCGAACGCCAGGCCGGTAGGATGAGAGGCCGGGGTTCGAAATGTTTTTTGAGCATTACCAATATTGGCCGCAGCCGTTGAAAACAGCATCAGCATGATCAATAACCAAGACAACCAGACCCAAGTATGATTCTGCAACATTTTCATCGACATTCCTCCATTCATGTTTAATTGTGCGGCTAAGTGTTTTCTAATTCAAACCGAAAGATCGGCTGGCCATAGCCCACGGTGACTTCGGATTGCCCCTCTCGATTCATGACTAATTTTCCCCTCACAAAGGTGGCCTCTACGACTGCCCGAAAGCTAACGCCATCGAATGGCGTGTATCTTCCTTTGCTGTGCATATTGGCGCTGCGAATAACCTGTTGATCCCATAAATTGACCAGAGCAAAATCTGCGTCGCCACCTGGCTTCAGACTTCCTTTGCGCTTGGAAAGATGAAATCGTTTGGCCACATTGGTCGATAGCAGCTCAATCGTCTGTTGCAACGATATGCGACCAGTTCTGAATCCCTCGCTCAATAAAAATGGCACTCGATGCTCGACCCCTGGGATACCACCGTACACTTCCCAAAAATTCCAGGATGACTTCTCTTTGCTGGGATTGCAGCCAGCGTGATCAGTGGTGACAAAGTCAATTGTGCCATCAGTTAATGCCTTCCACAGCGCCTCGCGATCGGCAGCTTTTTTTACAGGCGGCGCTGTCTTTAAAAAATTGGCAATGGCTTCATTTTGAAAATCGTCCTCAGTAAAATGGAGATAGTGGGGACAGGTCTCGGCAGAAATGGGAAGACCAGCATCATGCGCCTGGCGAATCAACTCCAGTGCTAATGCCGAACTCACATGCACCAAATGGATCGGGCAATTGAATTGCTTTCCAATATCGATCATCCTGGCCACCGCCGTTGCTTCTGCCAGGTCGTCGCGCGCATCACAATACGCGCGCCAATCCGTTCTCCCTGCAATCTGAAACTTGCTGCTCCGTTGCATTACCAAGGCACGATCTTCAGCATGAACCGCCAGTAGGCTTTCGCACTCTCGAACCCACATCGCAACGGCCTTCATCACGTCATAATTCAAATCCTGAAAGGTGGGCATACCAGAAATAAGGTACGCTTTAAAACCAACCACGCCCATCTTCACCAGATCATAAATTTGCCTGCCAATATCCCGCTGCTTGATAAAATCATTACGACGGACGCCGCCCCAGAACGCATAATCAATCCAGCTCTGGCCAGCGATGGCAGTCATTTTGACTTTTAGGCTTTTGGCAGAGGTGATGGGCGGCTTCGATGTGCAGGGCATATCCATGACCAGCGTCACCCCGCCGCATGCTGCCGCCAGCGATCCATGCTGGAAATCATCCCGTTGTTCAAACCCGGGGGTATTGAAATGAACATGGGCATCAATGGCGCCAGGGATAAGTAGTAAAAATCGACCATCCAATTCTTCACATCGCTCACGGGTAGCGGTGGTTGCCAATTGCGCTTGAACACGTTTCCATTGATCAATATGTTTTAGTTCTGACCATGGAATCACGCTTGAATGACGTGGTAGGATTTTTTGAATTGCAGTATCAAAGACCACATCCACCAGTTGGAGCTGATTATCCTTTTGGCCAATAAATACATTTTTCAATACTCGCGGGGGAGGATGAGTCATAATTTTAACCTTTATGTGGAAAAATTCCAAGTCAAAAGCGGTAGCAGCTTAATCATCACAATTATGTGAGACCAACTGCCTGATTGAAACGTTCGATGAGGCGATCCCAAACAGGAGCGCTGGTCAGTCGTTGTTCCCAGTACGATTCATCGATCCATTGGGCATTTAACTCGTCAACATCTTTGCCTTGTTGTTCCACCCAGGTGAAATATTTCAAATTGTGGATGCTTTTTTTACCGTAGTAGCTCAATTCTTCGATAAAATCGATGCCCTGATTTTTCATGCTAACGTGCCAATCGATGGCTGCTTGCTGGATTGTATAAGGCCCATACGTAACGTCCATTTCCCTGAGACGCGAGCGATACAATTCCACCGAATCGGTAAAGATGGTAAAAATAACATCGTGCGGACCCCATTCAAAATATTTAGCCAGCTTGATCGCGCTCAGAAGATTACACAGAGACGATATCCCCAGCAAGGGCAACTGCGATAGGAGCGATTCAGTCACGCCCAAGGTCCGAAGAAATTCCCAGCCAGCAGGATCGTTGAATAGTCGCAGCAGACGCAATGGCTGTTCGTCGTCAATGGCGCAGACCAAATCAAGATTTTTGATATTATGAATCCAGGGGATATGCTTGTCTCCAATCCCTTCGATGCGATGTCCCCCAAAACCATTCAGGTAGAGCGTGGGACACTGGAGCGCCTCAGCGGCGAGTACTTTGATCCAGGGAAATTTTTTTCTCAAATAATCGCCCGCAGCTATGGTACCGGCGGATCCAGTCGCACTGACAAATCCCCGCACCTGATCGTCGCGGTTTTTGATTTGCTCAAATAACCTTTCAATAGTGGAACCGCTCACTTCGTAGTGCCATACTGCATTGCCAAATTGTTCGAATTGATTGAAAATGAAATATTGATCGCTGGTGGCTTCCAATTCATGGCATTTGTCGTAGATTTCTTTGACATTGCTTTCGCAACCTGGAGTGGCAAAAACCTCTGCACCCATTTGCCGCAACCAATCGAATCGTTCCTGACTCATCTGTTCGGGTAAAATCGCCACGGAATGGACCGAAAGCAAATTGGAATTAAACACACCACCGCGGCAATAGTTGCCAGTGGATGGCCACACTGCTTTGTGATAATCAGGATCAAATCGTCCACTCACCAGATAAGGCACTAAGCAGCCGTAGGTCGCTCCTACCTTGTGTGCGCCAGTGGGAAAATGCTTGCCAACCAGCCCCACAATCCGTGCCTCGACACCGGTCAATTTCGAAGGTATTTCCAGATAGTTAATTTCACCAATACCACCACCGATGGGATCATTGCACCAATTGATACGAAACAAATTTAACGGATGTAACTCATCCATCCCAATCGCGGCCAGTTGTTTTTGAATTTGTGCAGGAATTGTGTGCGGCGATTTCAACTGTTGAAATGTCGGCAGCACCAATCTGCGTTGGCGACAACGTTCCACGGTCCGTTGCCAATAATCTAAATTCCTAATATCCCAATTCCAATTATCCATAGTGTAATGCCTCTGATCTGAAGTGCAACGCCAAGTACATCCCAATTCCGAGTTGACGATTTATTTCCATCAAAAAATTATGGTCGCTTGATCTAACCTATTTTTAAATCCCATTGCTTATTAACAAATATCGGCTTGGACGATTTCGACGCCGAAAATTGGACCGCAGGATGTCCATGTGGGCTAGTCAGAATTATAGCTGCGCCATAAACTGGAAAACATGATCGGCGTGTCCCGGTAGGAATTCATGACCGTAATCGGGATAGATCGCCAGTGACTTTTTGGCTGTAATTTTATTATAGGCTGCAAATTGAGTGGAGGGCGGACAGATCGTATCCATTAGTCCCACCCCCATGAATACCTCTCCCCGAATGCGTGGGCACAGGTGCTGTACATCGATGTAGCCGAGCCGGGTAAAAATCTCTTGCTCCCGCTGGTGTCGCGGGTCAAAACGGCGAAAAAAATCTCGCAATTCCTCGTATGCCTGTTCGGCCAGGTCGATTTGCCAGACCCGTTGATAATCGCAAAGGAAGGGGAACACGGGTGCCGCTCGTTTAATCCGCGGCTCCAACCCAGCGCAGGCCAGCGTCAATCCGCCGCCCTGACTGGCCCCCATAGCTCCTATGCGATTGGGATCGACCCCAGGTAAATTCATCACTACCCTCGCCAACTGCACCGTATCTAAAAAAATCTGCCGGTACAGCAGTTTTTCCGGGGCATCTTCCAGGCCCCGAATGATATGTCCTTTGAGCGTATTGCCCCGAACCGAACCCATATCTTCCGATGACCCTCCCTGCCCGCGACAATCCATAGCCGCCACGGTATAGCCCAGTGCGATATAATTGAGCTTATCGCACCAATCTCCGGCATTGCCGGCATAGCCATGAAACATGAGCAAAGCAGGTTGTGGCTTCACAGAAGATCGCGGCTGCAGCAGTTTGGCGTGAATGCGCGCGCCACCAACGCTGGTAAAATACAGGTCCCGGCAATCGGCAATAGGCGTTTGAAAATCAGCAGCAATAAATTCCACCTCGGGATCAATCTCCCGGACCTCAGCAATTCCATCATCCCAGAAGCGATCAAAATCCGCAGGCTTCGGATTGCAGCCTTGATAGGTTTTCAACTGCTCCAGCGGCATATCAAACAGAAGTGGCATCAGCGGTCTCCCAAGCTTATCCAATTTTTGCTTAACGGATGTTCATCTCAAGTATCAAATCAAATAGTCTACAACCCTCTTATCCAATCGGATGTGTTGAATCCTTTCTTTGAATTTGATATGATCGGGATGCTGCTGGTAATGCTGCAGCGCGGCGTGATCTGCAAATTCGGAATACAGCACCACATCAGCGGCATCCTCATCAGCCGCAATATTCAAGCCAACTTCAAGGTATTGGATAGCCGGAATTTTGGTTCTTAACTCCTCCAGCCATTGCTTCATCAGCCTGGCATTGGTCTCCCTGCTTCGGCCATCAGCTTTCTCATGCAATTTCCACATCACAATATGCTTTACCATTCCCACGCCTTTCTTGGATTGACAAATTCAGTTCTCAAATGTTTCTTCTCAGGTGCGTTGCCCCGTCTCAAAATATCAAATTTTAGTTTCAAAGTCAATAAAAAATTCAGAAATGCAAGCTGCAAGCTGCTTCGAATGCCTCGAAATCATGCCAGATGTTCCAGAAAGCATAAGCATTCCCTGTTACAGATGGAGCATTGTGTGGCAACGCTGCAATGTTTGCGGGGCAATGAAACCAAATTGTCCTTGCAAATGGTGGGAACGAATGACAAACCAGCCCAGGAAAAAATGCATGTTTAAGAATTTTAGCTTGCATTTAAAAACGGAAATGGCTACATTAATGGTGTTGTTGGATGCCCCAATAGCAGATGAAGATATCAACTCGTTACCCCTTTGAACATCTATTTTTTGAGGAAATTGTATGAAACAGTGGAAATTGCTCCCAGTTCTATTCTTATTGATGCTTCTTGCCTGCACCGTTTCCCGGACGCGGGTGGTATATGAACCAAAGTCAGAATCGATAACCATTCTGCATACCAATGATATGCATGCCAATTTTCTGCCTTCTGTTGTACGCGGAGAAGGCACGCCCATCGCTAACAAAAAGATCGGCGGCTTTTTGGCGCTCGATTCCTATATCCGCAAAATTCGCAGCAGCGAATCCAATGTTTTATTGCTGGATGCGGGTGATTTTATGACCGGCAATCCCATTTGTGATATGGAAGTGGATGGTGCACTTGGTGGTGCGCTGGTGAAATTTATGAATCAAATGGGCTATGACGGTCTTACCCTGGGCAATCATGAATTTGATATTTCGGTTGAAAACACTCGGCGACTAATGGCCCTGGCCCAATTCCCTATCTTCTCCAGCAATCTGTTCACTGCGGATGGCAAATTATTTACCTCTGAGGCCTATCAAATTTATAGCAAAGGCAATCTTACCATCGGCGTCATCGGGGTTGTTGTCCCCGATTTGCCCAACTATCTCAATAAGCCCCAGCGGGATGAGGTGTACGATAAGCCGGCCCGCCCCATCATCGATTCATTGGCCAAAATCATCGATCCGATTACCGATTTAATTATTGTGCTTAGCCACCAGGGGTTAGAAGCCGATCGGCAACTGGCGCAGGAGCTTGGTCGCCAGGTGGATGTGATTATTGGTGGTCATAGCCACAGCCGACTGGAGAAGCCCGAACGAGTCAATGGCAAAATCATTGTTCAGACGGGCAGCTATTGCCGCAATCTGGGGCGATTGAATCTCGTGGTTGCCGCAGATACGGTGCAAAGTTACCAGTATGAATTGATCGCGCTCTGGAATGAGGGCATTGAACCGGACTCCAGCCTGGCCCGGCAGGTCAGCTATTACGAGCAACAAATCAATGAAGAATATGGTCGGGTAATTGGTGAATTGAAAACGCCCTGGTTTCGTGCCAAGAGCGGAGAAAGCAATCTCGGCAATTTTATTGCCGATTGCATTCGAGAATTCAGCGAGGCCGATTTTGCGCTCATCAATAGCGGCGGCATTCGTCAAGATTTGCCCGCGGGTCCGATCAAAAAATTGGACATTAAAAATATTCTGCCGTTCAACAACCTGATCACCAAATTCATCGTTTCCGGTGACGAACTGCTAAAGTTGATCGAGCACAATGCCCTGGCGCAAAGCTCGGGAACCGAGGGGATTCTTCAAATTTCTGGATTGACATACGAATGGAGAATGAAAGCCGATAGTTCCGTTGTGATACTGAAAGCTCAAATCGGCAATGAGCCGATAGTCCCTCAAAAAACGTATACTGGTGCCACCGTGGATTTTGTCGTGGGCAATGCCGACAAATATTTTGGCTTTGTCCCACAGGTCGTCACCAACTTGATGATGCCGCTCACCGATGTGGTAATGAAAGCGGTGGAAAAAAAGCAGATAATTGCCTCGGCCATCGAAGGGCGAATTATTAAGCGGGATTGATGCAGAATTAGAATTCTGGATTGCTGATAAAAGGAAAGTGCTGGCCACATCTGAACATGATCAGTGACCAGCACTTTTTCATTTTCATATGAATGCGCGCGCAATGAACTGTAAAAGTCATAGGCTGGATTTCTCTATCTGCGCAGGTCCCAACCTAACATGTCGTATTTTAGCATGATTGCAGCAAACAGACATGCGCTATTATGAACGCTGCCGAATCTGCCATAATCTGCCAAACGTTTCTTCCAGCGCGCGGCCCAGGGGCTCGCCGGCTGCTGTTGTCAAATCCGGTTCATTCTTAAAAACAGCATAAGGTATTTTGGTGCCTCGAACTGAGATAAATTCAGGGTCGGCTTGAGTTAATTTCTCCCAATCGTTGATTTTATAATAGAACTCCATCTTCTCATCCGGCAATGAGTGGAAGAGAATTGAATCCTCCTGGCCTTTCCGCGAGCGCGCTCGATTTTTGCGCACCGATTCCTCGTAGGAAACATCGATGTAGACAATGCCAGCCCGCTGCAGGATCTGATCGCTCAGATAAGACAGGGCTTCGCCAATGCCATTTTCACCGCCGCGAGCAAATTCAATGATGGCGGTATATTTCTCGTGATAGCGAGGATCATAGGCCAGCTTGCGGGCGTAAACAACGTTGATTTTTTCGATGAACAAATTCCAGATGAAATGATCCTTAAAGTAGAGTCTGTCATCGGTAAAAAGCCGGGGCCGGCCATGACGGCTCAAAATATCATCAATCACAAAAGTATCCCAGACGAATGGAAAATCATCGATTTCCTCGAACTCCGCAATGTGAAACCGCTTCTTTCGGGTGGCGACATCGGTGTGCTTCAAATAGTTGATGACTTCGGATTTGCCAGCCGCCGGCCGGGCGGTCAGAATAATCACCTCGAAATGGTCCATAGTAGTGCTCCTATTTTGAAAGATCAACAGCCAGATTGCTTTTTGACAATGGTTACCGGTTTTATTTCCGACCGGTCGCTTGTAGCCACCGGCCGGTTACTCAATCTTGCTACTGACCGGTCGCTCGCAGCGACCGGTCAGTTACTTGCCCTTACCTCTGACCGCTTGCTTGAAGCGACCGGTCAGTGAATTGGTTATAATGCTTAGTGACCTGATTGTTTTTTCCCCTTGGGAAACGCGTGCCATATGTTTATGGCTAATAGAAAGCCAGCTATCGAAAAGGGTATCAGGAATACTGGCCAGAAATGCCAATTTTTCTCGGTCAGGAAGCCCAGGGATATGGATTGAATGGCGGTACCAAGATAAACTGCGCCGTCGATCAACCCCACGGCCGTAGCTGCGGCGCGTCGTCCACCGAAATCCATCGTTGCCGTACCGGATAGCATTCCATGCGTACCGATCACGCAGAAGGAAATTGTAGTCACGATGATCGCCAGGTAAACAGGATTCTGGTACAGCACAAATGCCATGACCGTAGTACATAAAATCATCGTGCCGTAAAGCAGTGCGGCAACGGGACCCCGACGGGAACCGAATATTTTATCCGAAAGGAAGCCAGCCAACATTCCGCCACTGGCACCGGCGAGCATTAGAATCAATCCCCAATGTGCTTGCATGAAATGCCCCGGCCCCAGATGTAATTCCTCTTTGGCAAAAATAAAATACCAATGCATAATCCCCTGCCGTAGCACACCGGTACACATCTCGATAATAGCGACAATGATGATGACACGGTTCGTTAGAATCCGAGTCAAAATTTCTTTTAGTTCAAATTTTCGATTTTCCTCACCTGAGGATGCATCCAGGGTGTCGAAATCCTGTAAGCCGGCGTCACTGGGTCGATCCTTTAGCAGGAAGATTTCGAGGATGAAAAATAGATACAAAATGATCGCAGGGATAAAGAATATCCACCAGGTCTGGTCAACGGTCGCATTGCTCGCACCGATGAGCTGCCGTAGCAGCGATTCCACCACATTTAGTTTGGCATCGAGATGGGCTTTGGTCAATCGCACCACCGCTTCGCTCCAATCGAAGGCAAAATAGAGCCCCAGCGAAATCAGCACACCAAAGATGCCACCGAACATACCTCGTTCGCGCACGTGAAACCAGGAGGCATTGACTTTGACGATGGCGACTGCCCCAAAACTCTGAAAGTACATGTTAAGCAGATAGCAAATGGAAAACACCAGCAACAGGTTCAATTTCACCTGCTGTGCCAGTAATAAATAGAGAGTTAGTCCCATGAACAAATTCATCGTGGCTGCACCAAAAGCGCCCAGCAGAATGGCCTTTTTTCCGCCAATGCGATCTGTCAGCGGCCCATTGAGCAGAAAAGCGAAGGCATAGGTGAACGTACCAATCCCAAAAATCAGTCCGAAATCGCTCTTGCTCATCAAATCGCCCAGCGCGTTTTTGGAAACCGTCAGGTTGTAGCGCGCCATATATAGAAAGGCATAGGTCAAGCCCATTGGAAACCAGTTTAGAAAGCGACGTAGACGAAATTCAGCCGAATGGTGTGGCTTTTCAATCAGCGTTTGGGTCATGCAATGTCTCCTTTGCAAGCGGTAGGTTCAAACAGCGAATTCAGTGATAGACTGTGGCAAGTATAACAAAACATTAGTTAAAAAGCAAGCATAAAATGATTGGCGCAGCAAAACCACACCTAAAAGATGCTCAAAAACTAAAACCAATCGACATATCATCCGAAAATGGGAATGATGAACCATCAAATAATCGATGCCCCAACCTTTGCTGCCAGAGGACCTTGCTCCTTTACTGAAAAGTCGAATGCCGCGACATCAAAATTATTTTCAATCCTTGCACGACATCCAATGCAAATGAACGATCAACGCCAACAGCGGTTGATTTTACTTTGGCCTTGACCAAATTTCTTATCAGCCTCCGATGGGCAATTTCAAACGTTTTCCCTACAATACCAATTTATGGTATGGTAATTGCAGAGTTGTCATGATTGAGTAAAAAATGTCAGATCAATGGATATGGTTATGGCTAGCGTTATTCCTCGTTTTCTTTATGATTTAAAAAGGCCGATTTTTTCTTTTGGAGCATTGCTTTTTGTACTCACTGAAACAATCACTGTCCAATGGGTGCCGAATTCAGAGACGGATCTTGCAGGATACAAGTTGTATTATGGTACCGCCTCTCGGCAGTACCATACCGCGGTTCGTGTTGGAACCGCTACTTCGTGTACCGTTAAAAATCTATTGCCCGGCTATGACTATTTTTTTGCCATTTCCGCTTATGACATCGCCGGTAATGAAAGCGCCCTTTCGGATGAAGTTACGTTGACTATTCCTGGTGACCGCAGTACCTCAGATTTTCAGGTAGAACATGCCTGTTATAACTATCCCAATCCGTTCAATCCCGAAGCCGAGGCCACCCATGTTCGCTATTTTCTCAGCCACACCACTGTCGTCAGCCTTCGAATTCTGGATGTCGCTGGCAATCCGGTGAAAATCATCCTGGACCGCCAAACCAAATCCGCGGGCGAGCATACCGAAGATAGCTGGGATGGCAGAAATGAAAATGGTCAAATAATGCCCAATGGGATTTATTACGCCCAGCTAAATTATGATAATTGCAATGAATTTATCACCATTGCTATTACTCGCTAACTAAGGAATGCTATGCTATTTGACAATATAAAAATGCCCTTCTCATCATTGCGCCTGTTTCTGGCGGTTGCGATAGTCACATTGGCGATCCCGAGGCATGGCGTGGCTAACAACATCGGTCGCATTAATCCGCTGAGCTATTTGGGGGTTGGCGCTCGCGCCATTGGGTTAAATGGCGCCTTTACTGCAGCCTGTACCGATTATACTGCGCCGATCTGGAATGCGGCTGCGATGGGCTTATTTACCACGGTCAAATTTGGCGGTATGCAGAGCAAAATGTCCCTCAATCGAGAACTCATGTTTATTTCGGTATCGGTGCCGACCGAGAAATGGGGCGCGCTGGCACTGAGTTGGTCAAAATTTGCAGTCAATGAGATTGAAGCTCGATCAAACAACACGCTGGAGCCGGATGGCTATTTTGGAATGCAGGAACAAACCGTTCTTGTTACCTATGCTTATAAAATTTTGCCAATGCTATCGATTGGCAGCAACATTAAAATTCATCATTTTGGACTGGATCAACTGACCGCCTGGGGCATTGGTACCGATGCTGCCATCTTTGTTGTGCCCTGGGAGAAGCTGCGGTTAGGAATTGTTACCGAAGATTTCGGCTCAGTCCTATTATGGTCATCCGGACATGCTGAGCATTACGAACGAGCCTACCGCATCGGCTGCGCCATTTATCCCACTTCCAACATTGTGGTTTCATGTGATTATCGTCAGTCACAACAGGGCGAGCAGCGCCTGACGTTTGGAAGCGAGTGGCTGGTATTGAATCTGATAAAATTTCGCTGTGGCTACGACCAGCAACGATGGGCATTTGGCTCAGGGTTTACCCTGCCGATTAAGAGCACGTTTTTGACTTTCAATTACGCCATCGCTGCCGATCGCATGGAGGCTGGCCTGTTCGATGTCTTCGATCTGAGCATCGCGTTTTGATGGAAGGTCGGGACTATTTCTTTTCGAGATAAATTTCCATCTGACATTTTTCACAGTTGAACTCGAGCCTGAGTTTCTGCCCCTTTTCATTCTTCAGAAATAACGCGTCAGCTTCAGTTGCTCTGGAATCATTCTGATGACAGAGATTGAATTGCTGCCGCAGGCAATATTTGGTGGTCATTACTGGTTTGCCGGACATATCTGCGCCTGCTTCTGCTGCAGGGCTGATCTTGGTTACACCATGGCGGCGATAAAATGCCATCGCCTGCTGGTTCAGCACATTGCCGCGAAAATCAAGCGTTGGTACAGGAAACGGCACATCATTCTTAACCCGCAAAAACTGCTGTTTTGGTCGGCGCTCCAGCCGAGCAGCCGCTAATTGCTGAATCACTTTACGACGCAAGGCATTCAACACGGCAGCCGAAAAAAAGTAAGCTCCTTTCAATTTAAGGTCGACCTCTAGACAATAAAAATCAGTATCACCCAGGCGGCGAAATTGTGCCTCCAGATGTCGCCCAGCCTCGGCCCTATTTCTGGCCAAATTTTTGACAATTGCCAGCCATGCCTCGGCTTGATTTTGATCTTCATCAATAGCCTTCAAAACAAAACCCTCAGGTAGTTCTTCAAATATAAATCTAACCCCGATTTTTCTCCGGCATGAGGTCTTTTTGAGTTGCTGGCTGAAGGCATGATCATGATTGCGATAAATAAAAACTCCGGGCACAATCCCTTGCATCTCAGCAGGATAAATCCTGTTGCTCTCGACACGATTCACCAATGTCCCCTGCAATTCCTGCTGTGAATTCAAAAAGCAGATGCCGTCTCCGTTGTGGAGCAGCTTCTGAGTTTTAATTTCAAAAAAATTTTTAAACACCCGCAACACGTAACCCAGAGGTTCGCCAATCGACTTGGGCGTTTCAGGTGAGGCCATTTGGGGATCACGACCAGCTAAAAAATAAGTGGTAAAACCACGTTGGAAGGATTTCGCAGGATCGGGATCAAAATCCAGTTCCGTTTTACCCGAAGAGCTTTTTTTCAACTGCATGGTAGTTAAGATTTGATCCAGCAACCGCCGATAATGACCGACAATATTGACCACATACTCACGATCCTTCAAACGCCCCTCGATCTTGAACGAAGTAATGCCTGCGGCAATCAACTCAGCCAGATGTGCCGATTGATTCAGATCTTTCAGGGAAAGCCAGTAGCGTTGTGGAGCGAGGGACCTGCCCTGCTTGTCAAGCAAGGCGTACTTCTGGCGACAGGGCTGCGCACATTGACCTCGATTGCCGCTGCGTCCTCCCAACGCATAGCTAAGATAACACTGGCCGCTGTAACACACGCACAACGCGCCATGAATGAAAACCTCCAGTTCAATATTTGTTTGTCGACGGATATCCTTGATCTGGTCCAGCGAAAGCTCCCTGGCCAAAATTACCCGTTGGAAACCAACCTCCTCCCAAAATTTGACCTTCTCCACCGTATCATTGTGCATCTGCGTGCTGGCAATGAGCGGAATGGGAGGCAAATCCAGCTCCAGCAACCCCACATCTTGGATGATCAACCCATCGACGCCGATCTGGTAGAGCTGATGGATCAGCTTCCGTGCAATTGGAATTTCGGCATCGAACAGAATCGTATTCAGCGTGATATATACTTTAGCCCAATATTTATGCGCGTAGCGCACCAGTTGTTCGATGTCGGCCAGGGAATTGCCGGCAGCTTCTCTGGCGCCAAACCGTTCAGCGCCGATGTAGACAGCATCCGCCCCACAATTAATCGCAGCTAATCCAACCGCTAAATCGCGAGCCGGTGCCAAGAGTTCGATTTCATTCATGATGCAATTTTAATTCATCCGGTATTGTTGCAGTAACAAAATACTTTTACAATCAATCCCAGTTTTTAACGCTAGCCTTTTTGACCTTCGCGCTCCCGATGAAACCGCAGGCTTGTTTTGCCGTTGGGAAGGAACTGTTGATCTTTTTTACTTTGTCGGCCTAAAATGGTTCAAATGAAATAATGGATCTTGGGTTTTGTGAGCTAGACAATTCATTTTCCTCACGAGCGAAAAAATTATTAAATCGAACCAATCCAAAGCAGAGAAATACTCATCTATGTCAATGAATTTGCCCTTGTCCTGCATCATCCATGTCCAGCCTCCGAAAATTGGCGACCTGTTTCTGCAGCAGCCATCATTTTTCAAGCCCGACAGGTTCACTGACCAGCCGATTGCTAAAACAGACATTCAAGTCGCAAATCCTCTTCATAGCCTTCTCCATGAAGTTGCCGTATTATAAACCACACGAATTTTTTCTGGCATTTTAACATTTTTTGTCTTATATTTGCATCCAATTTTTATGATGGCTCAATCAAATAGAGTTACTATTTTATGACGACTATCAAATTCGGCACTGACGGGTGGCGAGCCATTATCGCCGACGCTTTTACATTTGAGAACGTCAGAGTGATTGCCCAGGCCGTTAGCAACTATATTTTATCGATCAACCATGGCGAGCGGGGGTTAGCTATTTCTTATGATGTGCGATTCCTGTCGCAACAATTCGCCCGCACTATGGCCGAAGTGATCAGCAGCAATGGCATTCCGGTCTTCCTGAGTCAACATTTTACGCCCACACCGGTGCTATCGTTTGCGGTCAGCCAGCGTCAACTGGCGGGAGGCATCATGATCACTGCCAGCCATAATCCCTACTACTACAACGGGGTGAAATTCAAGGGTGAATATGGTGGACCGGCGATGATTGGCCTGACCCAGGCCATCGAAAATCAGCTTCATCGAAACCAGCCTCGCCACGACGAGGCGCTGATTCAACGCAATTTGCATGTAGTGGATTTTGTCCAGGAATATGTTTTGCACCTGCGCCGTTTCCTTAATTGGGATTTGATTCACAATTTTGATGCGGTAATGGTTTACGACGCCATGCACGGCGCGGGCTGCCATGTTTTGCATCATTTATTATCTCAGGCAGCAGGCCGCCTGGTGCGAATTCGAAACATGCCAGACCCCATGTTCGGTCAGGCGTTGCCGGAACCGATTCCCAAAAATTTAGCGCCATTAATGCGTGCCGTGGTTCGTCATCATGCAGCAGTTGGTCTGGCCACTGATGGCGATGCCGATCGCTTTGGAATTGTGGATTCGAGCGGTCATTTTGTCGATCTGCATGACCTGATGCCGCTGTTGTTTTCGTACCTCATCGAATCACGGCACTGGTCAGGCGACGTAGTGCGCACCACGTCGATGGCCAATACCATTGATCGCCTGGCGGCAAAACATGGACGAAAGGTCTGGGAAGTGCCCGTCGGATTCAAGCATGTAACCGAGACGATGCTGGAAAATAATATCATGATTGGCGGCGAAGAGAGCGGCGGATTTGGCTATCGCGACCATATTCCAGAGCGCGATGGCATTCTCTCCTGCCTGTTGGTCGTTGAAATGCTGGCCGCTAAAAAACAACCGATTCAAGAAATGGTTGCCCAATTGCGCCAGGAATTTGGACCATTCGCCTATGGCCGCATTGACGAATATAGCCAGCCCGAAATCATGGCTGCTAATATGGCCGCATTGCGCAATTCTCCCCCCGAACGAATCGGCGATTTTGTCGTTGACTCGGTGCTGCTGATCGATGGCATCAAATTTTATTTCACTGATCATTCCTGGATGCTCATCCGCGTCTCGCAAACCGAACCACTCGCTCGAGTGTATGTGGCGGCCGATTGCCACGACAAAGTAACATCATTGCTTCAGCAGGGCGTACAGTTGATCACCCGAACACGCTGAAAATTCAATCCACTTTTGAAATAACAGATTTCATAGAAACAAGCTTGTAAAGGAGTAGACGATTGCAAAAATATGGCCATTTCTCGGACGACAATAAGGAGTTCATTATCACCCGACCCGATACGCCAGCGCCGTGGGTAAATTACATTTCTAATGGACGCTACAGCGGACTGATCTCGCACACCGGCGGTGGCTATAGTTTCTATCTCTCGCCCAAAGACAGCCGTATAACTCGTTGGCGCTACAATTCACTGCCCATCGACCGGCCGGGACGCTATGTATTGTTGCGGGATCGAGCGACAGGTGCTTATTGGTCTCCAACCTGGCAGCCGACTTGCGTCAAGTTAGATTTTTACGAATGCCGACATGGACAATATTACACCAGGATCACGTCACAATATCAGCAGCTTCGAGCCTCAATCATCTATTTCGTCCCTAGCGACGATCTGGAAATCTGGCAAGTGACATTAGAAAACCTGCGGCATGAACCGCTGACGCTGGATGTTTTTGCGTTCCAGGAATTGTGTCTGGGACATGCGCTGGTAGATCTCATCAACCAGCCGAATGATCAGCACTTCAACGAGGTATTTTTTGACAAGGAAAATGAGATTCTTTTGGCCACCAAAAGATATTGGGTCCGTTACTCTGGTGCCACGGTCAAACAGGCTAACGACGCCTGGGATAAATATGTGGTCTTTGCTTCATCACTTCCGGTGATCGGCTGGGATGGCAGCAAAGATCTGTTTATCGGTCGCTGGCGCTCAGAAGCTAATCCCATTGCTGTGGAAACCGGCCACTGTTTCAACTCCGACATCACGGCTGGTGATGCTATCGCCGCACTACAATCGCCACTGACACTGGCCGCAGGTGAGAAGCGGAAATTTGCCATACTGTTGGGAGTTGTTCCCAAAACCGACTTCAAACAAAAGGCGATCGATCTCGTTCAAAAATATCGGAATCCGACCAGGGTCACTCATGAATTCGATCAGCTGCAGCAACATTGGCAGGACTATTTATCCGCGGTTCAGGTCGATACCCCTGACGCGGATATGAATCGCATGCTCAATGTTTGGAATCCATATCAAACATCGGTCACCTTCCGCTTTTCACGGGATGCGTCTTATTACCATGGTGGCTTGCTGTTTGGCCGTGGCTACCGAGATTCGTGTCAGGATATCATGGGACCAGTGATTCCGCGGCCGGACTGGGTCAAAGAACGGTTACTGGAAATGAGTCGTTACCAATTTCGAGATGGCAGTACGTTCCATCTCTACTATCCTCTCACCGGCGGTGGTGAGAGAACTGGCCATTCGGATACGCCATTGTGGCTGCCGCTGGCAATTATCGTTTACCTCAAGGAAACCGCTGATGTTGATTTGATCAATCAGGTCACTCCGTTTTACGATGGCGGAGAAGCTCGCATGATCGATCATCTCTATGCGGCCATCGATTTCACGCTGGCCAATTTGACCGATCGCTACCTGGCCAAATTCGGTCCCGGCGATTGGAACGATACGCTGGATTATCTCGGCCGTGGGGGCAAAGGCGAGAGCGTCTGGGTAAGCATGTTCCTGGCGTTTATTTTAAAAGAGACCATTGAACTATGCCTTTTTATCGGTGCTTCTGAACACGCCACTCGCTACCGACATGAATACGAAAAGGTTTGCCAGGCGATCAATACCCATTGCTGGGACGGCGAATGGTACATTCGCGGGACAAATGATCAGGGTGAGGTGATCGGCTCGCATAAAAATGCTGAGGGCAGGATTTTTCTGAACACCCAATCCTGGGCTGTGATTAGCGGCGTGGCACAGGGCGAGCGTGCCATCTGCTGCATGGATGCAGTACGAGAACACCTCGAAACGCCGAAAGGACCAAAAATTCTCCATCCAGCGTTTCGCACGATTAATCCTAACATCGGACTGGCAACTCGCTGTGTTGCCGGCAAGAAAGAGAATGGCGCCGTGTTCAATCACCCCGTTAGTTGGGCGATACTGGCTGAATGCATCCTGGGTCGCGGGGATCGAGCCTTTGAAATTTACCAAAAAGCACTGCCCATGAACCCGGTCGTTGATATCGATCGCTATCAGGTGGAGCCGTATGTTTATGCCGAATATGTCACCAGTCCGGATCACCCGACATTTGGTCAGGCCAGCCATTCCTGGCTCACCGGATCCTCCACCTGGATGCTGCGGGATAGCCTGGATTACATTCTCGGGATCCGCCCTTCTTACCGCGGGCTGCTGCTGGATCCATGCATTCCTGGCATGTGGGACGGATTTAAAATGCGGCGAAAGTTTCGAGGTCTTACTTATCACATCGAAGTTTTCAATCCGCATCATGTCAATAAAGGCATCAAGAGCATTGAAATCGAAGGCCAGCTTATAGCTGGCAACCTGATCGATTTGCGGGATGAACAGATTCAATCGTTGATTGCAAACAAGACCGATGTCTTTGTAAAGGTAACCATGGGGTAAGAATGGATGGGGTGAAAATGGATCGGGAGCAAATTTTAGCAGCCATCAAGAACGGCCTGATCGTCTCCTGCCAGGCTGATGCTGGAGAGCCACTGGACTCACCCGAGACCATGGCCGCACTGGCACAGGCAGCCGTCGCCGGCGGCGCAGTCGGTATTCGCGCCGAACGCCCGTCAAATTTAATAGCGGTGCAGGCAGCCGTGAACGTGCCTGTGATTGGTTTATTCAAACAAAAATATCCCGGTTCAGAAGTGTATATTACGCCAACCGCCAACGAAATCCTGGCGGTTCTGAAGACCGGGGTGCCTATTATTGCACTGGATGCCACAGATCGACCCCGGCCAGGTTATCAAACGCTTCCCCAACTCATTCAGCTTATCCGCAATTATAGCCCCGCTCTGATCATGGCGGATGTTTCTACAATCGCCGAAGGGCTGGCAGCCGCAGAAATGGGCGTCGATTTGATTGGAACAACGCTTTCTGGCTATACTGAACTGACGAAAGCCTGGGCTCTCACCGGCCGACCCGATTTTAATCTGATTTCAGACCTTAGCCGGCAGCTTGCGGGGAAAGTCCCAATTATCGCCGAAGGTCGCATCTGGACGCCCGAAGATGCAGTGGCGGCTTTTCGCTGCGGCGCTCATGCAGTCGTTGTGGGAACGGCAATCACCCGGCCCACCGTGATCACCCGACAAATCAGCCATGCCATTGCCTGCCACCACAAGCGAAAAAATGCGCTGGCTATTGGTATTGACCTGGGGGGAACCAAGACCGCTGTCGCCCTGGTTGTAGGCGATGGCCGGATTATTCAGAAGCGGCTGTTTACCACTCCCTGGGCGGATGGCACTGCGGCAGTCGTATCAGCAATTGTATCAACAGTGCAGGAAATCAGTGAGAAACACGTCGCCGCCATTGGAGTTGCCGCCAGCGGCCGGGTGGATTATCAGAAAGGCATTATCAAAGATGGGATTCCGTTAGCTCACGATTATTTGGGCTTTCCCCTGGCCACGACTCTCGCTGAGG